>NZ_WLVC01000008.1:0-154103 GCF_016859735.1 Lelliottia sp. RWM.1
TGGTGGAGCTAAGCGGGATCGAACCGCTGACCTCTTGCATGCCATGCAAGCGCTCTCCCAGCTGAGCTATAGCCCCACAATCACTTTACATACCACTCTCTGTTGGGTTCAGAGTTTGGTGGAGCTAAGCGGGATCGAACCGCTGACCTCTTGCATGCCATGCAAGCGCTCTCCCAGCTGAGCTATAGCCCCATCGTAAAGCTGTCATGTTGACGGGCGGCATAATATGAATTCCACCGCTACGTGTCAACGGCAAATTCGAACACTCTCTTTCAATTGCCGAAAAATCAGGCAAATAAAACACTTTGCGAGGCTGCTCGCAGCCAGGAGTTAAGCCTGTCACGTTTTCACGTAAAACGGTGCTATAAAATGAACCACTAATTAACCCTACGGATATTCAGGTAATTGAATGATCAAGGAACGAATGACGCCAGAAGAGCTCTCTCTGCTCACTGGCTATAGCCGCCAGACCATCAATAAATGGGTACGCAAAGAGGGTTGGGTAACATCGCCAAAACCTGGAGTACAGGGAGGCAAAGCACGCCTGGTTCATGTGAATGAAAAAGTCAGAGAATTTATTCACAGCGCTCGCAAGGTATCAGATGCACCAGACATACCAGAAAGCACCTGCCATGGCAGCTCACTTCATACTTTACTCCAGACGCTGGCGAATGAAATGACGCCGGATGAGCAAAAACAGCTGACATCTCTGATAGTGCGGGAAGGGATAACCGGATTGTTGCAACGTTTAGGGATTCGCGACCAGAATTGATATGAATAGATTACGCAGCAAAATGACCACGGAAGAACTGGCTGATTGCCTGGGTGTTGTCAAACAAACCGTTAATCGATGGATACGGCAAAAAGGATGGAAAACAGAAGGTATTAATGGTGTCAAAGGTGGACGAGCACGATTAATCCACATTGATGCGCGTGTTCGTGAGCATATAATTAATCTACCGGCCATTCGCAGTCGTCAGGCTGTCTATCATCAGATTGCAGAAACGCCAAATCGGTATGGAGATGCCAAACCTGTAAACGTACTACGTCAGATTACCGACGCTCTGGAGAACATGACCCCGGTAGAGCAAGAACGGCTTGCCATTTTACTGGCACGAGAGGGGATCCAGGGATTTTTATCCCGTTTAGGGATTGCTGAAACTACAGTATAAAAAACGGCAGGTTACCCTGCCGTTTTTTTATCAGCTTATTGCTGTTGGCTTTCGCGCTCAGCAATAAAGTTCAGTGCTTTATTAATACGCTCAATGCTGCGGGATTTTCCAATAGCATGCACGGTGACATCAAGGGCTGGTGATTGACCAGCGCCTGTCACCGCGACGCGCAGAGGCATACCAACCTTGCCCATCCCAACTTCCAGTTCATCTGCTGTTGCCTGAATTGCCTGGTGAACATTTTCAGCAGTCCAGTCTGCCACTCCCGCAATTTTGTCGCGCACCACTTCCAGCGGTTGACGTGCGACTGGACGCAGATGTTTCTTCGCCGCGTCGGCATCAAATTCATCAAACTCTTCATAGAAATAGCGACAGCTTTCTGCAATCTCTTTCAGCGTTTTGCAACGTTCACCAAGCAGTTTCACCAGATCAGCCAGTTGCGGACCATTGCGGGTATCGATATTTGCCTGCTCAATATGCCATTGCAGGTACGTCGCAACATACTCTGGGGGCATGGTGTTAATGTAATGGTGGTTCAACCACAGGAGTTTATCGGTATTAAACGCGCTGGCTGATTTGCTGACAGCATTCAGGGAGAACAGTTTGATCATCTCTTCACGACTGAAGATCTCTTGATCACCGCTGGACCAGCCCAGACGCACCAGATAGTTCAACAGCGCTTCTGGCAGATAGCCATCGTCGCGGTACTGCATTACGCTGACAGCACCATGACGCTTGGACAGTTTTTTGCCATCATCACCGTTGATCATAGAAACGTGTGCATAGACCGGAACTGGAGCATTCAGTGCTTTCAGGATGTTGATCTGACGTGGAGTGTTATTGATATGGTCTTCACCACGAATTACGTGAGTGATTTCCATATCCCAGTCGTCAACAACCACACAGAAGTTATAGGTTGGGGAACCGTCGGTACGGCGGATGATCAGATCGTCCAGCTCCTGGTTGCTGAACTCGATCGGGCCACGGATCTGGTCATCAAAGATAACAGAGCCGTCTTGCGGGTTAGCAAAACGTACAACGCAAGGCTCATCGGCAGCATGCTCGCTGTGATCATGGCGGCAACGTCCGTCATAACGCGGTTTTTCACCGGTCGCCATCTGCTCTTCACGCAGCGCATCCAGACGTTCTTTCGAGCAATAGCATTTATATGCCGTACCCGCATCCAGCATTTCATCGATTACTGCGTTGTAACGGTCAAAACGTTTCGTCTGGAAGTACGGACCTTCATCCCACTCCAGATTCAGCCAGTTCATCCCATCCATGATGGCTTCGATTGCTTCTGGCGTTGAGCGCTCAAGATCGGTGTCTTCAATACGCAGCACAAACTCACCGCCGTGATTACGTGCAAAAAGCCAGGAGTAGAGAGCAGTGCGCGCACCACCGACGTGCAGATAGCCTGTCGGGCTGGGTGCGAAGCGAGTTTTGATTTTCATGAAATGGCCTTACGTTATAAAGATGCCGATAACCGGCAAATCCTGGGGGAAAAACAATGGGCAATATTCTATCACTGTGAGGCAATTCCTCAATGTTGTTCCCTTTATCGGAGTGTCGTTTGCTATTTTTGTTTAGAAATCATGCGCCACAGTCCATTTCACGATCGTTTTGTTTAATTTTACGACGAACGATTAAAAACTTTAGAAAAGGCGTTGACTCATTTTCAACTCTCCCTATAATGCGACTCCACACAGCGGGGGTGATTAGCTCAGTTGGTAGAGCATCTCCTTTACACGGAGGGGGTCGGCGGTTCGAGCCCGTCATCACCCACCATCTACTTCGGTAGACTCGCAGTGTGGATAAGAATTGAGATTGGGCGATTAGCTCAGTTGGTAGAGCATCTCCTTTACACGGAGGGGGTCGGCGGTTCGAGCCCGTCATCGCCCACCATTCTCACCTTATCATAGCAGTTCCGAAATGGGCGATTAGCTCAGTTGGTAGAGCATCTCCTTTACACGGAGGGGGTCGGCGGTTCGAGCCCGTCATCGCCCACCATTTCGGGTCGTTAGCTCAGTTGGTAGAGCAGTTGACTTTTAATCAATTGGTCGCAGGTTCGAATCCTGCACGACCCACCAATGTAAAAAAGCGCCCTAAAGGCGCTTTTTTGCTATCAAGGCTTTTCTGATTACTTCTGCGTTAATACCTCAATAAGACACTTCACTGCAGGTGTTGCCTGCTGGCTGTCATATACCACATACAGATCAGCCGGAATTCTCTCCACCAACGGACGAAAGACAACACCAGGCCATTGCATCTGCGCGTAACTATCCGCGATCAGTGTAATACCGATTCCCATACTGATCATCGCTAACACCGTCTGCGGTTCAACAGCCTCGCGGACAATTAATGGAGAAAAACCTGCCTGCTGGCACACACGTTGTAAAAAAGCCCAGTCCGAATGTGCCGAAGGCAACGTTACAAAATACTCATTTTGCAGTGCACGGAGTGAAATAGCCTTTTCATGAACCAGATGGTGGTCTTCTGGTAAAGCCACCAAAAATGAAGCCTCGTGCAGGCGAATACTGGTGAACCCTACGCTCGGTTCGATGGCCATTCGCCAAATCCCCGCGTCCAGTTCACGCCGCTCAAGTAATGCCATTTGCATAACCGGCGATTTTTCCCGAAACGTGACATCAACGTTCGGGTGTTCCTTCAGAAAACGATATAACATGGGCCGCATACGCCCCCACATTGCCGTACCAACAACCCCCAGTTCAATCTTACCTGCTTCTCCCCTGCCAATTTGCTCAACTCTGGCCAGAGCCTGATTTGTGCTTTCCAGCAACCGCCGGGACTCTTCCATCAAAATTTTCCCCGCATAGGTAAGTACAACACTGCGGGAATGACGGACAAAAAGAAGCGTACCAAGCTGATTTTCCAGCTCTTTAATATGAATGCTTAGAGGGGGTTGAGACATATTCAGACGAGCTGCAGCTCGTCCAAAATGGAGCTCTTCTGCTACGGCAAGAAAATAACGTAGTAGTTTAAGATCGGTCCGGTAAACTCGTTCCATAAATAAGAGCCCTGTTGATTTTATTTGCGCTACGGAACGTAGCATACATCATCAGGAAAGGAAAAATTTGACGGTAAGATATCCCACATACATAAACACAATAGATAACACACCCGGCAAAACATTTGGCGCAGGAATAGGTAAGCGACAGAATGTAAATAATGCACCGATGCCAAAGCCAATACCCGATGACAATAATATATCTTTCATATAACCCCCAAAAATGCAGGCCCACGATGAGCCCGCAATAAATTAATGAGCAACAACGCCAGAAGAA
Source organism: Lelliottia sp. RWM.1 (assembly GCF_016859735.1). NCBI lineage: Bacteria > Pseudomonadati > Pseudomonadota > Gammaproteobacteria > Enterobacterales > Enterobacteriaceae > Lelliottia > Lelliottia sp. RWM.1. The sequence continues at coordinate 4,478 of NZ_WLVC01000008.1, forward strand.
ACATTTGTCCGCTGGTGTTTATATTTAAAACAAAGTAAAAACACTACCGCGAGCCCCAGAGCATAAGCGGCAAATAATAACCAGATAGTCTGCCAATCCTTAACACCGTCGACAGAGAAATAGTCCACTGCCATTCCGCTAAGAATCGAACCGACATACGCCCCTACGCCATTAACCATCGTCATAAATAATCCCTGCGCACTGGCTCGAATATCTGCACTGACTTCCTGCTCGACGAACACAGAACCAGAGATATTAAAGAAGTCAAATGCGCAGCCATAGACGATCATCGACAATAAAAGCAGGACAAAACCTGATGCAGAAGGATCCCCAAAGGCAAAAAGACCAAAACGTAGCATCCATGCAATCATGCTCATCAACATTACAGTTTTTATGCCAAATCGCTTCAGGAAGAAGGGTATTGTCAGAATAAAGAACACCTCTGACATCTGCGAGACGGACAGTAAAATCGATGGATATTTAACGATAAAGCTTTCTGCATACAGCGGGTTACGTGCAAAATCATGCAGGAATGGACTACCAAATGTATTCGTTATTTGCAACACCGCCCCCAGGAGCATCGCAAACAGAAAGAAAATAGCCATGCGAGGTTGCTTAAACAGAACAAAAGCATCCAGCCCAAGTTTGCTGGTCAGCGTTTGTGCACATTTATTTTTAGCAACCGGAATAGAAGGTAATGTCAGCGCATAGATCGCCAGTACAAGCGAAGAACCCGAGGCAATGTAGAGTTGCATATTACTGAGTTCAACGCCCAACAGACTGATGGCCCACATTGCCACAATAAAGCCAACCGTCCCGTAAACACGGACTGGTGGAAAATTTGTAACCGTGTCCATCTTCGCCTGCTCAAGACAGGAGTATGAGATGGTATTAGACAAGGCAATGGTCGGCATAAATGCCATTGCATTAACCAGCATAACCCAGAACATCAGATCAGGTTCATTGACCTGAGCGGCGTAAAATAATGCTCCTGCACACACGAGATGGCAGATCATGTAAGCACGATCGGCCCTCAGCCATTTATCTGCAATGATACCCACCAGAGACGGCATAATAATCGCAGCCAGACCCTTTGAGCTATAGACCATGCCAACATTCGCCCCGGTAAAATGAAGCGTATTGATCATGTAAGAACCCAGGGTAACCAGCCAACTTCCCCAGATAAAATATTGCATAAAGGACATAATTTTTAATCGGGTCGTGATGCCCATACTTCATCCCTCATCGGATATTGTGGCCCCTACAGAAGCCACCTTATTGTTGTTTTTTAATCAGGCAATTTTGCGTAAGAAACCACAAATCAGGTTGATGAAGTTCTGCCGTGACAGTTCCGCTGCAGCCAGGGTCTGTTCATGCGAGAGTTTCACGTCACCTAAACCTTCAGCCAGGTTAGTGATCGCCGAAACAGCCACCACTTTCAAACCGCAATGACGAGCAGAGATAACTTCCGGCACAACAGACATGCCGACGACATCACCTCCAATAATCTGCATCATGCGGATCTCGGCCGCGGTTTCGAAATTAGGACCCGGGTAGGAAACGAATACACCTTCACTTAACGGGAATCCCTCTTCCGTAGCAACGACCTGTAAAACATCTCGATAATCAACGTCATAAGCATTAGCAAGCGTGAAAAAGCGCTCACCAAACCGTTCATCATTCAGACCGACCATCGGCGTGCCCGGCATCGTATTAATATGATCTTTCAGTGCCACAAGGTTCCCTGGGCCTACCTCCGGGCGCAGAGATCCCGCAGCATTTGTGCAAAACAACAGTTCACAGCCCAGCAGTTTGAAGGTGCGAATAGCATCGGTCATGATGGTCATGCCACGCCCTTCATAAAAATGACCGCGACCTTTCATGCACGCGACAGGAACACCAGCCAGATGACCCAAAACCAACTCACCAGCATGTCCGTGTACCGTGCTAACAGGGAAGCCCGGTAATTTTTCGTAAGAGATGGCAACCGCATCTTCAATCTGGCTGGCTAATGCGCCGAGGCCAGAGCCGAGGATAAAAGCGACTCGTGGAGTAAAATCAGGTTTATGGGCACGAATAATATCGACGCAATATGATGGATTATTAGAGTAAGTCATAAGGGTTCCTTTCAGGTGTAACACGCGATCATTCGATCGTAATGTTACTGATTTATACCGACAGAGCCCCCTGCGTGACCAATACACTTTGCTCTTTTAATCCATATCATTTAAGTATCAATCCCATTTTCTTAAATAACTACCATTTGATATTTTTACAATATCAATCCGTTAAAAATAAATATTGGTAAAAATCATTTATCAGTCATTTAATAAAAAAGAACATGAATTTTATTACACCCTAACAAATCAATTACCTCTTATTGTAAAAAAAATCAATATGGATATTTATAATGAATAAAACATTAAAAGCCTTAGGTATCGTTTCCCTTGTTACGTTTCCTGGCATGAGCCAGGCAGAGTTTATTAGAGGTTTTGCTGACATTGGGATTCATTATCTTGACTGGTCCAACCGAACAACAGAAAGCACATCAACAAAATCACATAAAGATGATTTCGGTTATCTCGAACTGGAAGGTGGGGCAAACTTTAGCTGGGGCGAAACTTACGGTTTTTTCGACTGGGAAAACTTTTATAACGGCCGTCACGATAAACCAGGAAGTGAGCAGCGATACACCTTTAAAAATACAAATCGTATTTATCTTGGTGATACCGGGCTTAATCTCTACCTTCATGCATACGGTACGTATGGCTCACCCAATCGTTCAAATTTCCATGATGATATGTTTCTTTATGGCATAGGCTATAACTTCACGGGTAACGGATACTGGTTCAAGCCATTCTTTGCAAAACGTTATACTGATCAAACCTATTACACCGGGAATAATGGCTACGTCCTGGGCTGGGTTTCAGGTTACACCTTCTCGCTCGGCAGCGAGAAATTTACGCTAACTAACTGGAACGAATATGAATTTGATCGTGATGCACACTATGGTGCAGGAAATGGTGGCAAAGAAGGTCTTAATGGTGCTGTGGCCTTCTGGTGGAACGCCACCCCACATCTGACCGCGGGGATTCAGTATCGCTATGCCGATGACAAATTAGGAGAAGCATTGTACCAGGATGGTCTGATCTACTCGGTTAAATTTAATTTTTGATGTTTCACCTGCCAGAAATAGCAGTATTACTCAAGCTAATCATTGATATGCCGATACCTCTATTTTATGGCGAGAGGAAACAACATGACGACAATTCAGGCATCAACTCCCTCAATTCAGACCAACAGCAGTGGGAGCAGTAGTTCAAGTGGCAACAGCATTTCATCGCAAATCAGCCGTATCACCTCACAGATCACCAAGCTGACTCAGCAGTTGAAAGATGTTGCAAACGGTAGCGGTAGCGCGGAAGACAAGAAAAAGCAGCAGGATCTGATTCAGGCGCAAATAAAAATGCTCCAGGCGCAACTGGCGCAGTTACAGCGCCAGCAGGCCGAAGAAGCACAAAAGAAACAAGAACAGAACCACACTAAAGCCGAAGGGGTTAACAAACCCACTGATGGCAATCAAATTGATATCTATATCTGATAGTCAGTTGGATTAAAGAGTGGGTCGCGTATGCGGGCCTCAGTTAATTTCTGGGCCTGTATACGCACCACTTCCCAGATCGCCTGAGCCGCACCAGACAGAGAGCGGTTTTTCCGTCTCGCCAGCATCAATTTACGTTCGATAGTGGGCACAAAACGTTTTACTGCTAAGCGACTCCCCTGAGGCAGGGGAAGCGCGAGCGCAGGTAAAACACTTATCCCGATCCCCGCTTCAACCATCGGGAAAAGCGTTGCCGGATGGCCAATCTCCTGAACAATTGTGGCATCCACTTTCTGGCTAACCAATGCAGCATCGATCAGCGGGCGGCTACCGGAGGCATAATCCTGAAGCACCAGGTTCGCACCTTGCAGCGCCTGCCAGGACACTTGCGATAACTTCGCGAGTGGATCGTCGTCCCTGCAAAGCAGCAGGAAAGGTTCCGATAGCACAACCTCTGTTTCGAGATCGCTTACCCTTCCCGGATCAATAACGATCCCAAAATCCACATCCCCCTGACGGATACTTTCCAGAACCCATTGCTGAGGTCTGTCATGCAGCACAAACTCAATATCAGGATAAAGATGACCACCTACCGCAATACATTGCGGGATGAGATGTGCCGATATCGTTTGGCTCGCCGCCACTCGCACAGTTCCCGACAGTTGTTGTCCGAGCCGCCCCACATCCCGCAGCGTACTGTTAAGCTCATCAAGAAGTCTTTCCAGACGTATAGCCAACTGCTGCCCGGCATCGGTGAGCACGACTTCGCGTGTTGTTCTGTCCAGCAATCGCACACCGGTTTGGCTCTCCAGCTCTTTAACGCTGTGGCTGACGGCTGACTGACTTAATCCGATCATCTCCCCTGCCCGGCTAAAACTGCGGGCATGAGCAACGGTGACAAAAACACGAAGCTGACGGAGTGAATAATTCATCTGTTTTATTCATGAATGGATGCAATAAATCTATTTTATTTCTCAAATGGAAAAAAGCACAATAGCGATCTCTGCTTTCAGGAGTCACTATGAAACTCTTTCGCATCCTTGATCCTTTTACGCTTACCCTGGTTATCACCGTTTTATTGGCTTCCTTCTTCCCGGCTCGTGGCAGTTTTGTGCCTTTTTTTGAAGGCCTGACGACCGCGGCAATTGCCCTGTTGTTCTTTATGCACGGAGCCAAGCTCTCCCGCGAAGCCATTATCGCTGGCGGCGGCCACTGGCGGTTGCACCTGTGGGTAATGTGCAGCACCTTCATTTTATTCCCAATACTGGGTGTGCTCTTTGCCTGGTGGGCGCCCGTCAACGTTGATCCTGCTCTCTATACTGGTTTCCTCTATTTATGCATTCTGCCGGCCACCGTTCAGTCTGCAATTGCATTCACATCACTGGCTGGTGGGAATGTGGCTGCTGCGGTCTGTTCGGCATCAGCCTCCAGTCTGTTGGGCATTTTCGTCTCACCGCTGCTGGTAGGCCTGTTGATGAATATGCACGGTGCAGAAGGCAATCTGGAGCAGGTGGGTAAAATTTGTCTACAGTTGCTGCTGCCATTCGTGCTTGGACACCTTTCTCGTCCCTGGACCGGGGCATTCGTGGCAAAACACAAGAAGTGGATCTCAAAAACGGACCAAACATCGATTCTGCTGGTGGTTTACTCCGCGTTTAGTGAAGCAGTGGTGAATGGGATCTGGCATAAGGTCGGCGCAGGCTCACTGCTGTTTATTGTCGTGGTCAGTCTCATCCTGCTGGCAATTGTAATTGCGGTGAACATCTTTGTGGCACGCAGATGCGGCTTTAACAAAGCCGATGAAATCACCATCGTCTTCTGCGGGTCGAAAAAGAGCCTGGCAAACGGCATCCCGATGGCCAACATTCTATTTCCGACCTCGGTAATTGGGATGATGGTATTGCCGCTGATGATTTTCCATCAGATCCAGCTCATGGTGTGCGCGGTGCTGGCTCGTCGCTATAAACGCCAGACAGAAAAGCAGGCGCAGGAAGAGACCCGCGCCGCCAAAGCTTAAGGTCGTTTCAGGGGCTGAACCAGTTGCGTCAGCCCCTCAGTTTTAATCAGTAACGTTAACACCATCAGTTCACCAAGATGCCCGGCCGGAAATCCATCCTTACGGGCAAACCACAGCAGATACTCTTCTGGTACGTCAATCAGCCTGCGACCTTTGTATTTACCGAAAGGCATTTCCGTATTGGCGATTTCGATGAGCTGTTCTTTCTCCACGTTACTCTCCTAACAGACGCAGCATTTCTGCTTCGTCTATCACCGCGATGCCCAGTTCCTGCGCTTTGGCAAGTTTGGAGCCCGCGGCCTCGCCAGCAATCACCAGATCGGTTTTCTTCGATACACTGCCCGCAACTTTTGCCCCTAGCGCAACCAGACGCGCTTTAGCGTCATCACGGGAAAGCTGGCTAAGGCTGCCTGTCAGCACAACGGTTTTACCCGCAAACGGGCTGTCGATCTCTTCTGCATTCACCACCACAGGCGCAGGCCAGTGGATCCCCTCTTCCAGCAGCTTACCAATCACCTCACGATTACTCTCTTCCGCAAAGAAGTTGAAGACATGTGTAGCAACAACAATGCCGACATCTGGAACACGCTGTAATTCGTCAAGGCTCGCCTTTTCCAGCGCATCAAGCGTACCGAAATGGGCTGCCAGTCCTGCCGCCGTCGCCTCGCCTACTTCGCGAATTCCCAGTGCATAGAGGAAACGGGCGAATGTGGTTTCCTTCGCTTTATCCAACGCATTGACAACATTCTGCGCTGACTTTGGTCCCATGCGGTCGAGCCCGGTGAGTTTACCTGCCGTGAGTTTGAACAGATCGGCTGGGGTATGGACGTACTCCTTCTCGACCAGTTGATCGATAATTTTGTCCCCCATGCCATCAACATCCATCGCCCGACGCGAGACAAAGTGCTTCAGCGACTCCTTACGCTGCGCACCGCAGATTAATCCCCCCGTACAGCGCGCAACGGCTTCGCCTTCAACGCGCTCAACGTCCGAGCCGCAAACCGGGCAATGGGTTGGAAACTCAATGGCGCGCGTATCGTCCGGGCGTTCTGATTCGACGACATTCACTACCTGTGGAATCACATCACCCGCGCGGCGAATCACCACTTTATCGCCAATCCGCAGGCCCAGACGTTCAATCTCATCGGCATTGTGCAGTGTGGCATTACTCACCAGCACACCCGCAACCTGCACAGGCTCCAGACGAGCAACTGGAGTAATGGCCCCGGTGCGGCCAACCTGGAACTCCACGTCACGCACAAACGTCATTTGCTCCTGCGCCGGGAATTTGAAGGCAACAGCCCAGCGCGGTGCGCGTGCCACAAACCCTAGCTGCTCCTGCAATTCAAGCGAATTCACCTTGATGACGACACCATCAATATCAAAACCCAATATCGGACGGTCTTCTTCAACTTTGTGGTAAAACGCCAGGACGGCTTCCGGAGAGTCGCAAAGCTGTACACGGTTACTTACCGGCAAGCCCCACGCCTTAAACTGCAACAAACGCCCCAGGTGGGTGTCCGGAAGCTCGCCACCGTCCAAAATACCCACGCCGTAGCAAAAGAAAGTAAGCGGTCGCTTCGCTGTAATACGTGGGTCCAGTTGACGTAAAGAGCCTGCCGCCGCGTTACGCGGATTAGCAAACACTTTCCCACCGGTACGTCGCGCCTCTTCGTTGATTTTCTCGAATCCCGCTTGCGGCAGGAACACTTCTCCACGAACTTCCAGACGCGCAGGGATGTTCTCACCTCGCAGCTTCAGCGGAATAGCACGGATAGTCCTGACGTTGGTCGTGATGTCTTCACCTGTCGTGCCATCGCCACGTGTGGCGGCACGCACCAGGACACCATTTTCATAGAGAATACTGACGGCCAGGCCATCAAGTTTTAGCTCACAACACCAGCTCAGCGTCTCACTGCTTTTCAGCCGGTCTTGTACGCGTTTGTTAAACGCCAGAAAGCTCTCTTCATCAAATACGTTGTCCAGCGAGAGCATTGGAACTTCGTGGCGTACCTGACTGAATGCTCCAAGCGGTTCTGCGCCAACACGCTGAGTAGGTGAATCAGGAGTTATCAAATCTGGATGTCGGGTTTCCAGCTCGCGTAGCTCGCGCATCAGGCGATCGTACTCGGCATCCGGGATCTCCGGTGCATCCATAACATGATACAGATATTCATGATGGCGAAGCGTGGTTCGCAGTTGAGTCAGTTGTTGTTCGATTGAGTCCATATCGCACCATCAATGAGCAAAAACCCCCGACATGCGGGGGTTGAGAGGGAGTCGAAGAAAACGCAACAGTTACGCGTTGGCTTCCTTAACTTCGCGGATGCGGTCCTGATACTCGCGCAGTTTCTGCGGCGTCATCATACGACGCTGATCGTCAAGTACCACGCCACCGACTTCATCAGCGATGTGCTGAGCAGACTGCAGCATCAGCTTAAAGTTCTGCAGTTCGTCACCATAGGACGGCACTTGCATAAAGATAGTGATGCCAGGTGTGACAAAATCACCGGTCATTTCCGGATCAAACGTCCCTGGGTTGACCATATTTGCCAGGCTAAACAACGCAGGTCCGCTACCGTCCGGGCTCAAGTGACGATGGAAAATATTCATATCGCCAAACTTAAAGCCTGCCTGTTGAATGCTGTTAAGAAGCACATCACCATTGAGGTGGCTGCCATGGTGTGCGGCCACGTTCATGATAATAACCGCTTCTTTACGCTGCGGCTTTTCAACAACAGGCGCTTCTTCAACGATGACCGGTTCCGGCTCAATATGCGGAGCTGGTGTTGGCTGTTGTACAGGTTGTACCTGCGCAGGTTGCGGCTGTGGTTGTTGCACTGCGGGTTGTTGTGCAGGCTGCTGTTGCACAGGTTGCTGCACAACAGGCTGATGGTGCACGGGTTGCGGCGGCGGTTGGCGTACCGGTTCTTCCACAGGCTGCGACGCCGGATGGCGAGGCTGTGCAGAAGCATACGGCGGTTGATACTGGTGCTGCGGAGGCTGACGAGGTGCTTCATGCTCCCCATGACCTGCGCCGGGCGCAGTATTGACCCGATGAACACGGACTTCACCCACGCCGTCGTCTTCGCTATCGTCGATGTCGTCGTCACCGTCATCATCGTCACGACTAGACTTCATGCGCTTCAGTGGGCGATCGCGAAACATAGAGGAACGCTCTTTACGGCTGGTCCAGAAACCATGTACCAGTAAAGCGATTATGGCGATCGCGCCAACAATGATTAATATCAGACGCAAATCCTGCATCATTATATTCTCTGTTGTTCTAACACCTTGCCACCACGGCAAACATTTACTCCCTAAGAGTATTTGTCGATTACGTCAAGCGCAAGTGCAGGCGGAGCATTCACAGCATAAAGATGAACTAAATCGTGCTTTTTGCTGTTTTTTCGAACATTTCCGAACTGGTGATTGGTCCATAACTGGATAATATAGTCGGGCAATTCCACTGGTTGTGAAAAAAGGAGTACAGCCTGGTTATGGTTTCAACATCAACATCGGCCCCTCGTATCGGGTTCCATTATTTCTCTCAGGGCTGGAAACTCGTTTCCCTGCCAGGCATCCGACGCTTCGTCATTTTGCCTCTGCTGATCAATATTCTCCTCATGGGTGGCGCTTTCTGGTGGCTTTTCACAAAACTGGAAAGTTGGGTTCCTTCCTTAATGAGCCATGTGCCTGACTGGTTGCAATGGTTGAGCTACGTGTTGTGGCCCATTATGGTGCTCTCTGTTTTACTGGTGTTCGGGTATTTCTTCTCGACGATTGCCAACTGGATCGCCGCCCCGTTTAACGGCCTGCTGGCAGAACAATTAGAAGCGCGCCTGACCGGTGCTACACCGCCTGATACCGGTGTTCTCGGGCTAATGAAAGATATTCCTCGCATCATGAAACGCGAGTGGCAGAAATTCGCATGGTATTTGCCCCGCGCCGTTGTCCTGCTGATTCTTTATTTTGTCCCAGGCATCGGTCAGACGGTCGCCCCCGTTTTGTGGTTCCTGTTCAGCGCCTGGATGCTGGCTATCCAGTATTGCGACTACCCGTTTGACAACCACAAAGTACCGTTTAAAGAGATGCGCACAGCCCTGCGCACGCAGAAAGTAGCCAATATGCAGTTCGGTGCACTGACAAGTCTGTTCACTATGATTCCCGTGCTCAACCTGTTCATCATGCCAGTCGCTGTTTGTGGTGCTACCGCCATGTGGGTGGACTGCTACCGTGCTAAGCACGCGTTATGGAAGTAATGCAAAAATGTGTAAAACAGGGGTGGCTTATGCCGCCCCTTATTCCATACTGATCCCCATTATTTCCTTGCAGCATATAGATATGCGAATTCCTTACTTCCCCATACTTATTCAACAGGTATGCTGGGTCGGTATCCCAATTTCATACAGTTAAGGACAGGCCATGAGTAAGATTTATGAAGACAACTCGCTGACTATCGGTCATACGCCCCTGGTTCGACTGAACCGTATCGGTAATGGACGCATTCTGGCGAAGGTCGAATCACGTAACCCAAGCTTCAGCGTGAAATGCCGCATCGGTGCAAACATGATTTGGGATGCCGAAAAACGTGGCGTTCTGAAGCCTGGTGTTGAACTGGTCGAGCCAACCAGTGGTAACACCGGTATTGCGCTGGCTTATGTTGCTGCTGCACGGGGTTATAAGCTGACACTTACCATGCCTGAAACCATGAGCATCGAGCGTCGTAAGCTGCTGAAAGCGCTGGGTGCAAATCTGGTACTGACCGAAGGCGCAAAAGGGATGAAAGGCGCGATCCAGAAAGCAGAGGAGATTGTTGCCAGCGATCCGGCTAAATACCTGCTGCTTCAACAATTCAGCAACCCTGCCAACCCGGAAATCCACGAAAAAACCACCGGCCCTGAAATATGGGAAGATACTGACGGTCAGGTTGACGTGTTTATCGCGGGTGTTGGTACTGGCGGCACGCTGACGGGTGTTACCCGCTATATTAAAGGCACAAAAGGTAAAAAAGACCTCATTACGGTCGCCGTTGAGCCAACAGATTCACCAGTTATTGCCCAGGCACTGGCGGGTGAAGAGATCAAACCAGGTCCACACAAAATTCAGGGGATCGGCGCAGGCTTCATCCCTGGTAACCTGGATCTAAAACTGATTGATAAAGTGGTAGCAATCACCAACGAAGAAGCCATCTCGACCGCGCGTCGTCTGATGGATGAAGAGGGTATTCTGGCGGGTATCTCTTCTGGTGCTGCCGTTGCCGCAGCACTCAAACTTCAGGAAGATGAAACCTTTACCAATAAGAATATAGTGGTTATCCTACCTTCCTCGGGTGAGCGTTACTTAAGCACTGCACTGTTTGCCGATCTGTTTACTGAAAAAGAGCTGCAACAGTAGTGCCAGCATGTTAAAAACGCGTAAAAAAGCACCCTTTTGGGTGCTTTTTTGTGGCCTGCTTCAAACTTTTACCCCTCCTGGCATTGATTCACCCCGTTGGGTCTGGTATTTAAACCAGCAATTATTTTGATGCGCGAAATTAATCAGTGAATGAAATACGATTGCTGAATCGATTTTATGATTTGGTTCAAGTCTTGCTTTCACTGCATAATGTTTAATGACGATTGAAACGTCAGCGCTAACAATACAGGCTAAAGTTAAGTCGCCAGGCTAGACTTTAGTTCCACAACACTAAACCTATAAGTTGGGGAAATACAATGTTCCAGCAAGAAGTTACCATTACCGCTCCGAACGGTCTGCACACTCGCCCTGCTGCTCAGTTTGTTAAAGAAGCGAAAGGCTTCACTTCTGAAATCACTGTGACTTCCAACGGCAAAAGCGCTAGCGCAAAAAGCCTGTTCAAACTGCAGACTCTGGGCCTGACTCAGGGCACTGTTGTCACCATCTCTGCAGAAGGTGAAGACGAACAAAAAGCAGTTGAGCATCTGGTTAAACTGATGGCTGAGCTCGAGTAAGTTTACGGGTTCTTTTTAATATCAGTCACAAGTAAGGTAGGGTTATGATTTCAGGCATTTTAGCATCCCCGGGTATCGCTTTCGGCAAAGCACTGCTGCTGAAAGAAGACGAAATCGTCATTGACCGGAAAAAAATTTCTGCCGACAAGGTTGATCAGGAAGTTGAACGTTTTCTGAGCGGTCGTGCCAAGGCATCAGCGCAACTGGAAACAATCAAAACTAAAGCTGGCGAAACTTTCGGTGAAGAAAAAGAAGCCATCTTCGAAGGGCACATCATGCTGCTCGAAGATGAGGAGCTGGAGCAGGAAATCATAGCCCTGATTAAAGATAAAGGCATGACGGCCGATGCGGCTGCACATGAAGTTATCGAAGGTCAGGCAACTGCCCTGGAAGAACTGGATGACGAATACCTGAAGGAACGTGCGGCTGACGTACGTGATATCGGTAAGCGCCTGCTGCGCAACATCCTGGGTCTGGCCATCATTGATTTAAGTGCTATTCAGGATGAAGTTATCCTGGTGGCTGCTGACCTGACCCCGTCAGAAACCGCACAGCTGAACCTGAACAAGGTGCTGGGCTTCATCACTGATGCTGGCGGCCGTACTTCCCATACTTCAATCATGGCGCGTTCTCTTGAACTGCCAGCCATCGTGGGAACCGGTAGCGTCACTGCTCAGGTGAAAAATGACGACTATCTGATTCTGGATGCCGTAAACAACCTGGTTTACGTCAACCCGACCAACGAAGAGATCGAGCAGCTGCGTGCCGTTCAGGAACAAGTTGCCTCCGAGAAAGCCGAACTCGCTAAGCTGAAAGACCTGCCTGCTATTACGCTGGACGGCCATCAGGTAGAAGTTTGTGCGAACATCGGTACTGTGCGTGACGTTGATGGTGCTGAGCGCAACGGCGCGGAAGGTGTAGGTCTGTATCGTACTGAATTCCTGTTCATGGACCGTGACGCGCTGCCAACTGAAGAAGAACAGTTTGCTGCGTACAAAGCTGTTGCTGAAGCCTGTGGCTCTCAGGCGGTGATCGTCCGTACCATGGATATCGGTGGCGACAAAGAGCTGCCGTACATGAACTTCCCGAAAGAAGAGAACCCATTCCTGGGCTGGCGTGCCGTGCGTATCGCGATGGATCGTAAAGAGATCCTGCGTGACCAGGTTCGTGCAATCCTGCGTGCTTCTGCTTTCGGTAAACTGCGCATCATGTTCCCAATGATCATCTCTGTTGAAGAAGTGCGTGCACTGAAGAAAGAGATTGAAATCTACAAACAGGAACTGCGCGACGAAGGTAAAGCCTTTGACGAGACAATCGAAGTTGGCGTGATGGTGGAAACACCTGCTGCAGCAACAATTGCGCGTCATTTAGCCAAGGAAGTTGATTTCTTTAGTATCGGTACCAATGATTTAACGCAGTACACCCTGGCAGTTGACCGTGGTAATGATATGATTTCACATCTCTACCAACCAATGTCACCGTCCGTACTGACGCTTATTAAGCAAGTTATTGATGCTTCTCATGCAGAAGGTAAATGGACTGGCATGTGTGGTGAGCTTGCAGGCGACGAACGTGCTACACTTCTGTTGCTGGGTATGGGTCTGGACGAATTCTCTATGAGCGCCATTTCCATCCCGCGCATTAAGAAGATTATCCGTAACACGAACTTCGAAGATGCGAAGGTGTTAGCAGAGCAGGCTCTTGCTCAACCGACGACGGACGAGTTAATGACGCTGGTTAACAAGTTCATTGAAGAAAAAACAATCTGCTAATCCACGAGATGCGGCCCAAATTACTGCTTAGGAGAAGATCATGGGTTTGTTCGATAAACTGAAATCTCTGGTTTCTGATGATAAGAAAGACTCCGGAACTATTGAGATTGTTGCTCCGCTCTCTGGTGAGATCGTCAACATTGAAGACGTGCCGGATGTAGTGTTTGCAGAGAAAATCGTTGGTGATGGTATTGCTATCAAACCAACTGGCAACAAAATGGTTGCTCCAGTTGATGGCACTATCGGTAAAATCTTTGAAACCAACCATGCGTTCTCTATCGAATCTGATAGCGGTATCGAACTGTTCGTTCACTTCGGTATCGACACTGTTGAACTGAAAGGCGAAGGCTTCAAACGTATCGCGGAAGAAGGTCAGCGCGTTAAAGTTGGCGACCCGGTCATTGAATTCGATCTGCCACTGCTGGAAGAGAAAGCCAAGTCTACCCTGACTCCGGTTGTTATCTCCAACATGGATGAAATCAAAGAACTGATCAAACTGTCTGGCAGCGTGACTGTGGGTGAAACCCCAGTTATCCGCATCAAGAAGTAATTCTTGCCGCACAGAAAAATGGCGCCTTCGGGCGCCATTTTTGTTTATGCCGGTAAGATAAGTTCGTCATAACCTCTGGCTTGCGTATACGTCATCACTTCCGCAACACGATCGCCCGCACGGCAAATAGCATCCGCCACCGTTTTACCTTTAATAATGCCGCTAACCAGCTCCGAACAAAACAGGTCGCCCGTCCCTTTCAGGTCAGTCGCTACACGAGGATGTGCGCTGATCGTCACTCCCTCTGCAGTAACAAGCACCACATGAATGTTTTCAGGGTCGTCCACAACGGGTGCACTGGTAATTGCAACCCATTTTAGCGTATCCGATAGCAATCCTTGCGCCGCCGCAATGGCGCGCTCTGGTGAACGACACGGTTTACCACTTAACACTTCAAGCTCGAACACGTTTGGTGTGATCCCCTGCGCCAGCGGCAGTAAATGTTGTCGGTATGCATCAGGTATCTCAGGCTTAACGTAGATCCCGCTGTCGGTATCGCCAATCACCGGATCAACCAGCACCAGCAAATCAGGATGCTTTTCCTTGATGGATTTAAGCCACTGCGCAAGAAGGGTAATCTGGCTGGCGCTGCCCATATACCCGGTTGTGACAGCTTTTAACTCGCGCAGAATATCACGCTCTTCCAGGGCCTGTAGATAGCCGCTGAACCACTCATCGGGGATCACGCCGCCATAGAACGTATCGTAGTGAGGCGTGTTACTGAACAATACCGTTGGAATGGCCGTTACGTTCAACTGGTGTGTTCTGATGTTGGGTACAGCAATACTGTTACCCACGCTGCCATACACCACCTGGGACTGCACTGCGACGATATCGGTTTGCTGCGCTCGGGAGGTATCCCGAAATAAAATCATCTCCATGACGCTTAAATTCCCGCCCCCTGCGAATAACTCTCTTCACCAAAGACACCGGTAGAAAGATAACGATCGCCACGATCGCAGATAATCGCCACCACGATGGCTCCCGGTGTTGACTGTGCAACCCTGATCGCTCCCGCTACCGCACCACCCGAACTCACGCCGCAGAATATACCTTCGCGTACCGCCAGTTCGCGCATCGTATTCTCCGCTTCACGCTGGTGAATATCCAGTACCTGATCCACAAGTTGTGCATTGAAAATGCCCGGCATGTATTCGGCAGGCCAGCGACGAATGCCCGGAATACTGCTGCCCTCTTCCGGTTGCAGGCCCACGATGGTCACGGCTTGCTCCTGCTCACGCAGGAAGCGGGAAACACCGGTAATTGTGCCAGTGGTTCCCATACTGGAAACAAAATGGGTAATTCGCCCTTCTGTTTGTTGCCAGATTTCCGGGCCGGTGGTGGTGTAGTGTGCATAAGGATTATCAGGATTGTTGAACTGATCGAGTAGCTTGCCTTCTCCACGCTCGGCCATCTCAAGAGCCAGGTCGCGCGCGCCTTCCATCCCCTGCTCTTTGGTCACCAGAATAAGCTCTGCACCATAGGCACGCATCGCGGCACGGCGCTCCTGGCTCATGTTGTCCGGCATGAGCAGTTTCATGCGGTAGCCTTTCAACGCAGCAATCATTGCCAGTGCAATGCCGGTGTTGCCACTGGTGGCTTCGATCAGCACATCGCCAGGTTTAATTTCACCGCGTATTTCGGCCTGGACAATCATCGACAACGCCGCGCGATCTTTAACCGAGCCTGCCGGGTTATTGCCTTCAAGTTTGACCCAAATTTCGCTGCCGTTGTCTGGCCCCATGCGCTGAAGCTTAACCAGAGGCGTGTTGCCGATGGTTTGTTCTAATGTGTTCATACTCGCTGCCCAATAAAAAGCCCGGCAGCGCATTCGCTTACCGGGCCTACAGAGATCGCTATTGTAAGCCGGGTAAGCGCAGCGCCACCCGGCAAAACTACGTAACCTTAACCTATCAGGCTGACTCCGCCAGAGCAATATCCTCGCGTGTCTCAATGCGCTCATTACCGTGATAAATACGAGCATGCTGTAAGCCCACAAACAGGCGTTCACCGCGATACGGCGGCTCTTCATCACGCATGACGACGGTGAGAGGATCGGTATACCAGCCCAATGGCTGTACCACTAATTGGGTGTAGTGACCTTTAGGGCTAGCCTCCAGAACCTGAACCGGAAGCGGTGAATCAAGGCTGGTGCGACGGCTCACATCCACTTCCCATGGACGCAAGAACAGATCCACAGGCCCCTGATGTGCAGACGTATACCCAAGTGGCCAGCGGTGCGCACCAACGTGGAACTGTCCACCGCGAATGGTCCCCTGCAAACGGTTAACTTCGCCCATAAACTCCAGCACGAAGCGGGTTGCAGGCTCACGCCACAATTGCTCCGGCTCGTCAACCTGTTCAATGTTCCCCTGGCTCATGACCACCACGCGATCGGCCACTTCCATCGCCTCTTCCTGATCGTGGGTCACAAAGACGCTGGTGAATTTAAGCTCTTCATGGAGCTGACGCAGCCAACGGCGCAGCTCTTTACGCACCTGCGCATCCAGCGCACCGAACGGCTCATCGAGCAACAAAATCTGCGGTTCAACTGCCAGCGCGCGGGCCAGGGCCACACGTTGCTTTTGCCCACCAGAAAGCTGAGCAGGGAAGCGTTCGGCCAGATGGGACAACTGCACCATTTCCAGCAATTTGGTCACTTTCGCTTTGATTGTCGCAGCATCAGGGCGCTCGCGACGTGGCAATACGGTCAGGCCAAAGGCGATGTTATCGAACACCGTCATATGGCGGAACAACGCATAATGCTGGAATACAAAACCAACCTTACGATCGCGAGCGTGCAGACGGCTCACGTCCGTCCCGTGAAAGCGAATATGCCCGCTGGTCTGGTGTTCAAGCCCCGCGATAATACGCAGCAACGTAGTCTTGCCTGAACCCGAAGGGCCCAGCAAAGCCACCATTTGTCCGGAAGGGATATCCAGCGAGATATCATTCAGCACCTGGGTGCGACCAAAAGACTTCTTAATATTGGCAATCTCAATGCTCATGATTTCCCTCCTGGTGCAGACGTTTTTCCTGATTCTCTAAACGCCATTGCACCACACTCTTCAAAAACAGGGTCAAAATAGCCATCAGCGTCAGTAACGCAGCGGCGGTAAAGGAACCGACGGTGTTGTAGTCCTGTTCCAGTAATTCAATCTGTAACGGCAGCGATAAGGTTTCGCCGCGAATGGAGCCGGATACCACTGACACAGCGCCAAATTCGCCAATCGCACGGGCATTGGTCAGCACCACGCCGTAGAGCAACGCCCAACGAATGTTCGGCAGCGTCACGCGTCTGAACATCTGCCAGCCGGAAGCCCCCAGCAAAACAGCCGCTTCATCTTCATGACTCCCCTGGCTCAACATCACCGGAACCAGTTCACGCACAACAAACGGACACGTCACGAAAATCGTCACCAGCACCATGCCCGGCCATGCGAACATGATTTGCAGGTTGTGTTCATCCAGCCAACCGCCCAATGGACCATTCGAACCGTAAAACAACAGATAAACCAGACCTGCCACAACCGGGGAAACCGCAAACGGAATATCCAGCAGCGTCAGCAATAACTGGCGACCCGGGAAGTTAAAACGCGTCACCAGCCAGGCCAGCAACGTCCCAAACACCAGGTTCACCGGTACGGTGATCAACGCAATCAGCACAGTCAGCCAGATAGCGTGCAACATATCCGGGTTCGCCAGGTTTTCCAGGGCCGGCATTAGCCCCTTACTGAAGGCCTGAACAAAGATGTAGACCATCGGTACAACGAGAATAAAGGCTGAAACCAGTACGCCTGTGCCAATCAGAAACCATTTTCCCCAGTTAATGCGGGGCGCGTCGTAACGCTTCAATTGAGTAACTTCCGCCATTAGTGACCTACCACTCGTCGACCAAAGCGACTTTGCAGCGTATTGATGGAGAACAACAGCAGCAGCGATGCGGCCAGAATCACCGAAGCAATTGCACTGGCTGCCGGATAATCAAACTCCTGCAAGCGAACAAAAATCATCAGCGAGGTCACTTCCGTCTTCCACGCGATATTCCCCGCGATAAAAATCACCGCGCCAAACTCACCGAGGCTACGGGTGAACGACAGCGCAACCCCTGCCAGCAAGGCCGGAGAAAGCTCAGGCAGCACCACTTTGCGAAAACTCTGCCAGCGCGTCGCCCCCAGCGTTTCCGCCGCTTCTTCGTATTCCGGGCCTAATTCTTCCAGTACCGGCTGCACCGTACGCACCACAAACGGGATGCTGGTAAAGGCCATCGCCACCGCAATACCCAGCCAGGTATAGGTTACTTTGATATCAAACTTCGCCAGCCACTCACCGTAAAAACCGTTCACGGAAAACAGCGAGGCCAGCGTCAGGCCAGCAACCGCCGTTGGCAACGCAAATGGCAAGTCCATCAACGCATCCAGCAGCGTGCGTCCCGGGAAACGGTAACGGGTTAAGATCCAGGCCATCAGCAGGCCGAACACACCGTTGAAAATCGAGGCCACAAACGCCGACAGCAATGTAACTTTATACGCGGCGACAACCTGAGGGTTGGTAACAACGTCCCAGTACTGCGACCAGCTCATCTGAGCGAGCTGCATTACCAGCGCGCTCAGAGGTAACAGCAAAATCAGACAGACGAACAACAGGCTGGTCCCGAGGCTTAAGGTGAAGCCCGGCAGCACACGTCTGGAGGAAACAGCAAACATTACTTACGCCCCGCCGCCAGCAATTTGTCTAACTCACCACCGCTGACAAAATGCGTTTTCATCACATCAGGCCAGGAGCCGAAATGGTCTTCCACACGGAACAGGTCTGTCTGCGGGAATTTGTCTTTCAGTTTGTTCATCACGTCTGGGTTATTCACGCGGTAGTAATAATCGGTGATGATGGTTTGCGCCTGCGGGCTGTACAGGTAGTTGAGATAAGCCTTCGCCGCTTTCTCTGTCCCGTTTGCCTGGACGTTTTTATCGACCCACGCCACCGGGAATTCCGCCAGAATATTGGTTTTCGGGATGACGACTTCAAAGCCCTGCGCTTCATACTGCTTACGGATGTTATTCACTTCCGATTCGAAGCTGATCAGCACATCACCCAGACCACGCTCCGCAAAGGTCGTGGTTGCTCCGCGACCGCCGGTATCGAACACTTCGACATTTTTCAGGAACTGAGTCATGAACTGCTCAGTTTTCGCTTTATCGTTACCGTCAGCTTTGTCCGCCGCTCCCCACGCCGCCAGATAGGTATAACGCGCGTTACCGGAGGTTTTCGGGTTCGGGAAAATCAGCTTCACATCGCTACGAACCAGATCGTTCCAGTCGTGGATGTTTTTCGGATTCCCTTTGCGCACCAGGAAGCCCATCGTGGAGTAAAAGGGTGAACTGTTATTTGGCAATCGGCTCTGCCAGTCAGCCGGGAGCAGCTTGCCTTTGTCATGCAGGATCTGCACATCCGTGACCTGGTTGTACGTCACCACATCCGCTTTCAATCCTTGCAGAATCGCTAACGCCTGCTTGGAAGAACCTGCGTGAGATTGCTTGATGGTCAGCTTGTCGCCACCATTTTCTTGCGCCCACTGCTGTTCAAAAGGCGGGTTCAGGGCGGCGAATAACTCGCGGGAGACATCATAGGAGCTGTTAAGCAGCTCTGTTGCCTGCGCCTGCGCGACCAACAGCATCGACGCAGCCAGCGCCAGATATCCTTTTTTCAGTACAGTTACGGTCATTGCGCACCCTTATAAATGTGATGACTATCTTATGGTCATAATATTTATAACGAGTACGAAAGGAGTAACGGTTTTATATACCGTTTAGTGATTTGGAAGCAGAAAAGAGAATAAGGGTGCGGACTGATGCCCTCACCCCAACCCTCCCCCGCAGGGAGAGGGCGAAAAACCATTACAGCGCCAGCAGACGCTCAACAGACGGCGCGAAGTAGTAGCCACCCGTCACCGGTTTGGTGAAGCGTAACATAGCATCACGTTTACCGTCGGTATCACCAAACATACTCAGTAACTGTTGTTCGATGTTGTACAGGCGCGCGCAGTAGGCACAGAAGTAAAGACCATGCGTACCGCTTGCTGTGCCATACGGCAGGCTTTGGCGAACAATCTTCAGGCCTTTGCCCTCTTCCTTGAGGTCGACGCGGGTCAGGTGAGACGTCACCGGGCGATCATCACCGTCGATCTCTTCGTTGGCGTCTTTGGTACGGCCAATCATCATCTCCTGGTCATGCACGCTCATGCGGTTTAGTTGCTTAAGGTTGTGCTCCCAGCGCTGAACGAAGACATAGCTCCCCCCCGCATCCACACCGTCTTTAATCACGGCAACGTCGCGACGAGTCTCTTCCCCGGCCGGGTTTTCAGTGCCATCCACAAACCCGCTCAGATCGCGCTCTTCTACCCAACGGAAACCGTGGACCTCTTCCTGCACGTCGATGTTGTCACCAAAGGCTTCCATCGCCGCCTGCGCGACAGAGAAGTTCACATCGTGACGCAGAGAGAGAATATGAATCAGCACATCGTACTGGGTCGCAGGGGCCAGACCTTTACCGTAAGGGATAAAGTCTTTCAGCTCTTCGGCTCCCATACCACCACTGAGTTGACGCCAGACGTTGTTGCCAAAAGCGACAACTGCACCAAGATGGGCGTCAGGGAATTTGGCCTGGAAGGAGGCCAGTTTATCGACGAAAACCTTGCTGGCCGCACGCAGGGCATCCACATCCCCTTTAACATTGGCTTCAATCCAAATCGCCGCGCGGCAATGTTCTGGCAAAATGCCACTCTGAACCTGAGACATCGCTCCTCCTGAAAAAAAACGCCACGACACCGTGGCATTGTTGGCGAGCATTATACCCGTTTTTCAGGAAGACAGATTGTCCGGACGCAATTTACTGCTTCCAGATAATTTGACTGATTTTCCAGTTTTTCAGCGTATCGTCTGAAGGCATTAACCCTTCCGGACCACTCCAGGTTCCGGTAAAAAGATAGCTAATATGCTGGCTTCCCTCGGCTTTACATTCCACCGCGACATGCTCATCAGCCGTCGCGCTGGTGCAGTGACCAAACGCCTGTTTGTAGAGATCGCTAAATGGCGTTCCCACCTTTACGCCGCTCGCCGTCGGGATCTCACTGTCCAGCACCTCAACACGATTGACGGTCCCTTTATCTCCGTTAATCACCAGCGCCAGGGTTTCGCCTTTCAGCGCTTCGAAATAATGCACGATAGTGCCATTTTCCGTTTTCATACCGCTACGCAGGCGATAATCACTGCTCAATGCCGACTGAATGGCGTCCTGATTCAGCGCCGTCGCGGCGGTAATGTTACCAACCCCCTGCTCGGTGACCTCCGTTGAAGATCCAAACCAGTTCCACGGATAGGCGGCTGACCAGTTTATTGAGGAGAGCGTTGAACAGCCTGTTAACGCCAGCGGGAGAGCGCATAAAAGTAAACGCAGCGATTTCATTGAAACGTCCTTACGTATTAAATCAACGCATGTTGGAGTGCGACATCGGCAAAAAGTGCCGATTAATCTTTCTCAGGTGTAAAACAGACACGTAAACGGGGATTGGTGAACAGCCATATTAATGCCACGATATCGGCGACAACCAGCCCAATCCCCACGCCTGTAAGCGGCTCACCGAACAGCCATAACAGCGGTTGCCAGCACAGCAGTACCATCTGCGCGGCAATAAGCAGCCAGCGTATTGCCGACCACAGGCGCGGAATAAAATGTCGTCGTCCGCTGCACAAAAACGCCATTACCGCAGGAACACCCGGCAGTAATCCCAGCCAAAAAGCATCGTGGTCAGGATAAAAGAGCGTGAGCAGTGTATCTCCCTGACCGCGAGACGCACCCGCCATCACAAACAACACCCAGGTTCTCGCCTGGAGCAACAACACACACCAGAATAAAAAGGGTAAGCGCAGGCGACCATGACTATCGTAATCGCCTGGGTGAAATTCAGTACTCTTCATCTTCTATCAGACGCTTACCCAGACTCAGCACGTCAGAGTGCTCATAACCCAGACGTTCATACATTCCCAGCACCACGTCGTTATCTTCCCGAACCATGATCTGAATTTTGGGGCAGCCACGGGCGATCAGTTTCTTTTCCAGACGATTAAGCAGTGCATTGGCAATGCCCCGACCACGGTATTCGGGGTGTACGCCCAGATAGTAAGCAGAGCCACGATGACCGTCATAACCGCCCATCACCGTCCCCACAACTTCACCGTTAACTTCGGCAACCAGAAACAGACTGACGTCGTGATGCACTTTACGCTCAATATCCATTTCCGGATCGTTCCACGGGCGAAGTAAATCGCAGCGCTCCCAAAGGGTGATCACCTCTTCGAAATCTGCCTGGCGAAAAACGCGTATCTCCATGGTATTACCGCCTTTTCGGGTTTAAAAACAGTGATTATGGCCTTAACGCAGTGTTAAGCCAATAACCGGGGAAAATCTCGCCAAAATTTGGCATAATGTCACTTTGTCACGTATTGAAATGAAAAGTAAAACAATTCCCAATAAGGACTGTCGTAACGCTAATCACGATACGATATAACACCAGGACTCCAATTTTTTACAATTCAGGCCGCATGAGCACATTCAAACCATTAAAAGCACTCACATCGCGTCGTCAGGTTCTTAAAGCGGGGCTGGCGGCCTTAACGTTAACAGGCATCGCAAAGCAGGCTCAGGCAAAAGAAGAGAGCACGCTCAAAACCAGTAACGGACACAGCAAACCGAAAGCCAAAAAACCAGGGGCGAAACGCGTGGTGATGCTCGACCCCGGTCACGGTGGCATCGACACCGGCGCTATTGGTAAAAACGGTTCGAAAGAAAAACATGTCGTGCTGGCGATTGCAAAAAATGTCCGGTCGATTTTACGCAGCAACGGGATTGACGCCCGCCTGACACGCAGCGGTGACACGTTTATTCCGCTCTACGACCGCGTGGAAATTGCCCATCAGCACGGCGCTGATCTGTTTATGTCGATTCACGCTGACGGTTTCACTAACCCCAGTGCGGCGGGCGCATCCGTTTTTGCGCTCTCTAACCGTGGGGCAAGTAGCGCCATGGCGAAGTACCTCTCCGATCGCGAAAACCGAGCGGATGAAGTTGCAGGTAAAAAAGCGACGGACAAAGACCACTTGCTGCAGCAGGTTCTGTTTGATCTTGTCCAGACGGACACCATCAAAAACAGCCTGACGCTTGGCTCACATATTCTGAAGAAGATTAAGCCCGTACATCGACTGCACAGCAGAGGCACAGAACAGGCGGCGTTCGTGGTGCTGAAATCACCGTCGATCCCCTCCGTGCTGGTTGAAACCTCATTTATTACTAACCCGGAAGAAGAGCGTCTGCTTGGCACAACCGCGTTCCGCCAAAAAATTGCAAATGCCATCGCCTCCGGGATAATCAGTTACTTTAACTGGTTTGATAACCAGAAAGCGCACTCCAGGAAACGCTAGATGAAACCCAATGCACAACTGGTAAAAACATTCCTGCTGCAGTTACAGGATGAGATTTGCCAGAAACTGGCCGCGGCCGATGGCGGCGAATTCCAGGAAGATAACTGGCAGCGCGAAGCCGGCGGCGGCGGTCGCAGCCGTGTGTTACGTAACGGCGGTATCTTTGAGCAGGCCGGGGTTAACTTCTCCCATGTTCATGGTGATGCAATGCCCGCCTCAGCCACAGCGCACCGCCCGGAACTGGCAGGACGGAGTTTTGAGGCCATGGGGGTCTCTCTGGTCGTGCATCCGCATAACCCCTTTGTCCCTACCAGCCATGCCAATGTGCGCTTTTTTATTGCTGAAAAACCGGGTGCTGAACCGGTATGGTGGTTTGGCGGCGGTTTCGATTTAACCCCCTACTACGGGTTTGAAGAGGACGCCGTACACTGGCACACCACCGCGCGTGACCTCTGTTTGCCCTTTGGCGAAGAGGTGTACCCGAAATACAAGAAATGGTGTGACGATTACTTTTACCTCAAGCACCGTGACGAACAGCGCGGTATTGGCGGCCTGTTCTTCGATGATTTGAACACGCCTGATTTTGATACCGCCTTCAGCTTTATGCAGGCGGTGGGTAACGGTTATACCGACGCTTATCTGCCAATAATCGAACGGCGTAAACACACCGATTACGCCGTTCGTGAGCGTGAGTTCCAGCTCTACCGTCGCGGGCGTTATGTAGAGTTCAATCTGGTGTGGGATCGCGGCACGCTGTTCGGTCTACAGACGGGTGGACGAACAGAATCCATTCTGATGTCGATGCCGCCACTGGTGCGCTGGGAGTACGGCTACGATCCAAAAGAAGGCAGCCCGGAGGCTGCCTTGAGTGAGTTTATTAAGGTCCGGAACTGGGTTTAAGCAAACTGTTTTCCCCCCACCCTAACGCTCTCCCTTTTGGCGTGAGGCCAAGGTGAGGGGAATTCGCTTATAGCGGCTGTGTCTGTGCTTCAACTACCGCCAGTGCCACCATGTTCACAATACGGCGTACGGATGCAATCGGCGTTAACACATGTACCGGCTTCGCCACGCCCATCAGAACCGGCCCCACGGTTACCCCTTCAGAGCTGGAAACGCGCAACAGGTTGTAGCTGATACGTGCCGCTTCTACATTTGGCATAATCAGCACATTCGCAGACCCTTTCAGCGGGCTGTCCGGCATACGTTCATTACGAATGCTTTCTACCAGGGCGGCATCTCCGTGCATCTCACCGTCAATCATCAACTCCGGGGCACGCTCGCGCACCAGCTCCAGGGTCTGACGCATCTTGCAGGCCGCAGGTGATTTAGACGAACCAAAGTTGGAATGCGACAACAGGGCCACTTTTGGCTCAATACCAAAGCGGCGCACCGTTTCCGCCGCCATGACGGTAATCTCTGCGAGTTGCTCAGGAGTTGGATCGTCATTGACGTAAGTATCAGCAATAAAGGTGTTCCCGCTTGGTAACAGCAACGCATTCATCGCCCCGGCAGTATGGACACCCTCACGGTAGCCAAAGATCTCCTGCACCACGCTGAAATGCTCGTGATAATCACCAA
The DNA here is from genome assembly GCF_016859735.1 of Lelliottia sp. RWM.1. NCBI lineage: Bacteria > Pseudomonadati > Pseudomonadota > Gammaproteobacteria > Enterobacterales > Enterobacteriaceae > Lelliottia > Lelliottia sp. RWM.1. The sequence goes on from NZ_WLVC01000008.1 coordinate 29,441, forward strand.
TGGTTCCGCAGATCAACGCATCGGCTTCACCGCGATGCACCATGATTGCCCCAATCACTGTGGTATTGCTGATCACCGCTCTCTGAGCCTGCTCCTGGGTGATCCCACGGCGTTTCATGATCGCGTAGTATTCGTTCCAGTACTCCTTAAAACGCGGATCGGATTCGTTGTTCACAATCTCGAAATCGACACCCGGTTTGATTTGCAGGCCCAGCTTCTGAATGCGCATCTCAATCACGCTCGGACGCCCGATCAGGATCGGTTTCGCCAGCCCTAACGTGATCAGCTCCTGTGTTGCATGCAGCACACGGGCCTCTTCCCCCTCCGCCAGCACCACGCGTTTTGCGTCTGCGCGAGCCTGAGAGAAAATAGGCTTCATGAACAAATTGGTTTTGTAGACAAACTCGGTGAGTTTATCCACATAAGCATCAAAATCATTAATCGGACGCGTCGCCACACCGGAATCCATCGCCGCTTTCGCGACCGCTGGGGCAATTTTGACAATCAAGCGCGGATCGAACGGCTTAGGAATAATGTAATCCGGGCCAAAACTCAGATCCTGATCGCCATAGGCAGAAGCCACTACTTCGCTTTGTTCAGCATGCGCCAGTTCGGCAATGGCATGAACCGCGGCCAGTTTCATCTCTTCATTGATGGCCGTTGCGCCAACGTCCAGCGCACCACGGAAGATGAACGGGAAACACAGCACGTTGTTCACCTGGTTTGGATAGTCTGAACGGCCTGTACAAATAATTGCGTCTTCACGCACCGCTTTTGCCAGCGGCGGCAGGATTTCCGGCTCAGGGTTTGCCAGCGCCAGAATCATCGGTGCACGCGCCATTTTCTGCACCATTTCCGGAGTCAGCACTTTCGGCCCCGAGCACCCGAGGAAAATATCAGCCCCGTCGATCACATCGTCCAGCGTACGCTTGCCGTCGTCTTCCACCGCATAAGCCGCTTTGGTTGCAGCCATGTTTGGCTCACGATCTTTGTAGATCACGCCTTTGGAGTCGCAAACCACAATATTGCGCTTCTGCATTCCCAGCGCCACCAGCAGGTTCATACAGGCGATGGCCGCTGCACCCGCACCGGACACCACCATGCGCACGTCAGAAAGATTTTTCTCCACTACGCGTAAACCGTTCAGGATCGCCGCAGTACTGATAATTGCTGTGCCGTGCTGGTCATCATGAAACACGGGAATGTTCATACGCTCACGCAATTTCTGCTCGATGTAGAAACATTCCGGCGCTTTGATATCTTCAAGGTTAATGCCGCCAAATGTCGGTTCCAGCGCGGCCACTACGTTGATGAATTTATCGGGATCAAGCTCATCGACTTCGATATCAAATACGTCAATCCCGGCAAATTTCTTGAACAGTACGCCCTTCCCTTCCATTACCGGTTTACCTGCCAGCGCACCGATATTGCCTAAGCCCAGTACGGCTGTACCGTTAGAGATAACGGCTACAAGGTTGCCACGCGCAGTATATTTGTACGCCGCCAGCGGATCTTTCTCGATCTCAAGGCAAGGTGCGGCTACACCTGGCGAGTAGGCCAGGGCGAGATCGCGTTGTGTGGCCAACGGTTTAGTCGGGGAAACCTGGATTTTGCCCGGAACAGGAAATTCATGAAAATCGAGGGCACTCTGCTTCAACTGATCATCCATCTTATCGTTCCTTTCACGTATCGTTCAAAAAGGGTGGCGTACTCACTCTCCTGATGCTCACCCAGGAATGCCGGATAGTATCGCCCCAGCCCACAGTACAAACTTTGAAGGCTGCCAAACTCTCACTATCACAACGCAAAAATTGTTATCAATTTATAACAGCCATGTTACCTGCCGCAGAAAGCAATGCCTCCCCCGTCTGCTATGCTTTTTTGTTAAGTACGTCATGTATTTCGCAGAAGTGTGAACCAACGCACTCACCTAACTCTTTTATTCCAAAGGAGTAATCGTTAATGAACCAATTAGACGGCATCAAACAATTCACCACCGTGGTTGCCGACAGTGGTGATATCGAATCCATCCGCCACTATCAGCCTGAAGATGCAACCACCAACCCCTCACTGCTGCTAAAAGCGGCAGAGCTTGAGCACTACGCGCACTTGATTGACGACGCCATCGCCTACGGTAAACAACGGGGGAAAAACCAGGAGCAGCAGGTTGTCGAAGCCTGCGACAAGCTGGCGGTTAACTTTGGGGTGGAAATTCTGAAAAGCATTCCGGGCCGTGTTTCAACCGAAGTCGATGCGCGACTCTCTTTTGACAAAGAAAAGAGTATCGCCAAAGCCCGTAAACTGGTTGAGCTCTACCAGGAGCAAGGCATTGATACGTCACGCATTCTGATTAAACTCGCGTCAACCTGGGAAGGCATTCGCGCCGCCGAGGTGCTGGAAAAAGAGGGAATCAACTGTAACCTGACATTGCTGTTTTCGTTTGCACAGGCGCGCGCCTGCGCCGAAGCAGGCGTCTTTTTGGTGTCGCCCTTTGTAGGACGTATCTACGACTGGTATCAGGCTAAACAGCCAATGGACCCGTACGTGGTGGATGAAGACCCCGGCGTGAAGTCCGTTCGCAATATCTACGACTATTTCAAACAGCACCGCTACGAAACCATTGTCATGGGAGCCAGTTTTCGCCGAACAGAACAGATCCTCGCCCTGGCGGGCTGCGATCGACTCACCATTTCCCCCAATCTACTGAAAGCGCTTCAGGAAAAAGAAGAACCCGTCATTCGCAAACTGATCCCTTCATCCACTGTGCTACCTGCACCAAAACCCATGACGGAAGCCGAATTCCGCTGGGAGCACAATCAGGATGCCATGGCTGTCGATAAGCTGGCAGAAGGCATCCGGCTGTTCGCCATTGACCAGCGCAAACTCGAAGATCTTCTCGCCGCCAAACGTTAACCTTGCCATGGAGTGAATTATGTCCCGTAAAGAGCTCGCCAATGCCATTCGCGCCCTCAGCATGGATGCCGTACAAAAAGCCAACTCCGGCCATCCTGGCGCACCAATGGGCATGGCTGATATTGCCGAAGTGTTGTGGAATGATTTCCTGAAACACAATCCGAACGATCCGACCTGGTCTGACCGTGACCGCTTTATTCTCTCCAACGGCCACGCTTCTATGCTGCTCTACAGCCTGCTGCATTTATCCGGCTACAACCTGCCGCTGGAGGAGCTTAAAAACTTCCGCCAGCTCCATTCCAAAACACCTGGACACCCGGAAATTGGCTACACGCCTGGCGTTGAAACCACCACCGGTCCACTCGGCCAGGGTTTAGCAAATGCCGTGGGCATGGCGGTAGCCGAACGCACGCTGGGGGCGCAGTTTAATCAGCCGGACCATGAGATTGTCGACCACTTTACCTATGTCTTTATGGGGGATGGTTGCCTGATGGAAGGCATCTCTCACGAAGCCTGTTCTCTGGCGGGTACGCTAGGCTTAGGCAAGTTAATTGGCTTTTATGATCACAACGGCATCTCGATTGACGGTGAAACGAAAGGCTGGTTTACCGACGATACGGCAAAACGGTTCGAGGCCTACCACTGGCACGTGGTACATGACATTGATGGTCACGATCCGCAAGCCGTGAAAAAAGCCATTCAGGAAGCCCAGAGCGTGAAAGACAAACCATCCCTGATTATCTGCCGGACAGTGATCGGTTTTGGCTCCCCCAACAAAGCGGGCAAAGAAGAGGCTCACGGGGCAGCGTTGGGTGAAGAAGAGGTCGCCCTGACTCGCCAGAAACTGGGCTGGAAATACCCGGCATTTGAGATCCCGAAAGAGATCTACAAAGCCTGGGATGCCCGGGAATCAGGCGAAAAAGCACAACACGCGTGGAACGAGAAGTTTGCTGCGTACAAAAAAGCCTATCCCGAACTGGCCGACGAGTTTACCCGTCGAATGAGTGGCGGGCTGCCAAAAGAGTGGGAGGCGAAAACACAGGCTCTTATCGACAATCTGCAATCCAACCCGGCCAAAATCGCCACCCGTAAGGCATCACAAAATACCCTCAACGCAATCGGCCCTGTTCTGCCTGAGCTTCTGGGGGGATCAGCGGATCTGGCTCCCAGCAACCTCACTATCTGGTCTGGCTCCAAATCGCTGAAGGAAGATATCGCCGGAAACTACATCCACTACGGCGTGCGTGAATTCGGGATGACCGCAATCGCCAATGGCATTGCCCATCATGGCGGCTTTGTACCTTACACCGCCACCTTCCTGATGTTTGTCGAATACGCGCGTAACGCCGCGCGCATGGCAGCCCTGATGAAAGCCCGGCAGATTATGGTCTATACCCATGACTCTATCGGGCTTGGCGAAGATGGGCCGACACACCAGGCCGTCGAACAGCTGGCCAGCCTGCGTCTGACACCAAATTTCAGCACCTGGCGTCCCTGCGATCAGGTTGAGGCTGCGGTAGGCTGGAAGCTGGCCGTTGAACGCCACAACGGCCCGACGGCACTGATCCTGTCGCGTCAGAACCTGGCGCAAATGGAGCGGACCCCGGATCAGGTCAAAAATATCGCGCGTGGAGGCTATATCTTAAAAGACAGCGGGGGCAAGCCAGATGTCATTTTGATTGCGACAGGGTCAGAGATTGAGATCACAGTGAAAGCCGCGGAAAAACTGACCGCCGAAGGGCATGCGGTGCGTGTGGTCTCTCTGCCCTCGACCGATATCTTTGATGCCCAGGACGAGGCGTACCGCGAGTCGGTCTTGCCTTCCAGCGTGAACGCACGCGTGGCGGTGGAAGCCGGGATTGCCGACTACTGGTACAAATACGTGGGGCTAAAAGGCGCTATTGTCGGCATGACGGGCTACGGTGAATCTGCCCCTGCCGACAAGCTGTTCCCGTATTTCGGCTTTACCGTTGAGAATGTCGTAGAGAAGGCACTGAGTGTGCTTTAGCGCGTGATCCACAGCGTGGGCCAGGCATCTGGCCCATGCCAGTTATCGCAGCTTGGTTCTTCGGCGTAACGTACCAGACGAAAACGCTGACCATCAAAACGCCAGCGTGTCTGAATACCGCAGTCAGCAATTCCACGCCCTAATGCCAGTGTGCTCAGCTCACGGGTTTTCTCATCAAAACGGGCATTCATCAGCTCCATTTCGCTGCTGTCACTGGACGGCGTAAACGGCAAGCGTAACCGCACGCTTCTGGCCGCAAACGGCTTTTTGCGCGACACCAGCCACGCCAGGTCGACCGTGTTGTAAGCTCCCGCTTCACAACTGATCATCAGTAATGCTTTATCATCGGTTAATGCGGTGACACGAACTTCCCGGCGATTAGGGTCAAGTGAACACTGGCTGCTGTTCATTCGCCACGTACCGTAATCCAGCAGATCGTTTAGCTCTTCATGCGACAACGGCACTGGAGGGGAATCTTTTTGGGTGACCTCTTTTAACGCAGGTGCGGGCGGTACACTCAAAGGTGGTTCATCCCCTTTTTTAATCCATGCTGTTTCGCTACCCACACGTTTTTGTTGGGCATCAATGAACAGTAAAGCGGCTTTCAGACCATCCAGGGAAATCACCTGCTGGCCGTTACGCAGGACGAGCGCTTTCCCTTCCTGAATGGTCTTCAAAAACGCAGTAATGGTGGTCGCATCGTTAGTGATCAAATGCCAGGGTGTTAAGTGCCAGTGCGGTGGATTCAGTTTTAATGGCACGTTATCAAGCAACAATCGGGGGGCGATATCAGGCTCTTTGACAGGCGGGGACGATAATCCGCCTAAATCGATACGCAGTGTGGCATCTGCTTTTGCCCCGGCGCTGCGGCTGAGTGTCATGACCAGACCGTGGTGTTCGCCGGTATTACGTGCAACGCAAAAATTCTGGTTGTTACAGGTCACCTGCCAGTCAGAGAAAGACTGTTGTGCAGGTGCGGCCCATACCAGAGGTACAGGCAACGCGCAAAATATGACAATAATAAAAACGCAGTAGCGCATGGAAGGCACAATCCCGGAAACGAAAACGCAAAAAACTGGGCAGTATCTTCGTGTCCCAACCGGGCTTGCTCAATCGGATTTATCGGATAGATTTATCCGAAACAGAGCCGACTACCGTTCGAAATCGGCATACATAAGCCCGGTTGTTTGTAAATACTGCAACATTATCACTGCCTTACCGTCCCTTATTTCCCCTGACTTCACCATCGCCAGGGCCTGGGTAAAGGGTATTTCCAGCACATCAATATCTTCATCGTCCACGCCACCGCCACGGTGGGTACGCTGGGCATCGCTGTATTCAGCAATAAAGAAGTGCACAATTTCGGTCACCCCACCCGGCGACATATAGAGTTCGAAAACTTTTTGCACCTCGCCCACTTCAAAGCCAGTTTCTTCAACCGCTTCCTTACGGATGCACACTTCCGGTTCATCGTCGTCCAGTAGGCCGGCACAGGTTTCGATCAAGCGTCCGTCAGGATTGCCATTCACCCATGTCGCGACCCGGAACTGACGAATCAGAACCACACTTTGCTTCTCACGGTTGTACAACAGGATGGTTGCCCCGTTACCGCGGTCGTAGACCTCGCGTTTGTGACGGATCACTTCACCATTTTTACGCGTCAAATCATAGGTGATGTTACGCAGGACAAAGTAATTTTCAGACAGGATTTTATCTTTTATCACGTCTATTTTCAGGGTCATACGGGCTCCACGACACAATGAGTTTTCATATACTACGCCGTGAAACCCGCTTTGTCGCCCGTCGGATCTAGTGTGTTTTGGGTAATGCAACCTGCAACCAGTCCATCATTCCCTGCGCGGCATGACGTCCTTCTGCCATTGCAGTCACCACCAGATCGGCCCCGCGCACCGCATCGCCACCCGCGAAAATTTTTGGGTTGCTGGTTTGGTAGCGATAACGGCTGTCAACGGAGGCGATGATGCGTCCCCAGTCGTCGGTGTTGACACCCTGTACCTGTAACCAGGGCATTGCATGCGGATTAAAACCAAACGCCATGATCACTGCATCAGCTGGCATGACGAATTCACTTCCCTCAACAGGCACAGGCCGACGACGTCCTTGCGCATCCGGCTCACCCAGAATGGTGCGTAGCATCCGGATACCTTTTACCTGCCCATCTGCCGCCAGTACCAGCTCTACCGGCTGGACGTTAAACTCAAATTCGGCCCCTTCGTCCTTCGCGTTCTTCACCTCTTTTTTCGAACCGGGCATGTTGGCTTCATCCCGGCGATAGGCGCAGGTAACTTTCGCCGCACCATGACGTAATGCTGTGCGCACGCAATCCATCGCCGTATCACCGCCCCCCAGCACCACCACGTTCACCCCCTGCGTATCGATAAACGGCTCTTTCGTTGTCGGTTCGAGGCCCACCACATGACGCGTATTGGCGACTAAAAACGGTAACGCATCATAAACACCAGGCGCATCTTCATGCGGAATGCCCGCTTTCATGGAGCGATATGTCCCTACGCCAATAAACAGGGCGTCATAATTGCTGAGCAACTGCGACATCGGCACGTCTTTGCCAACTTCGCAGCTCAGCTCAAAGTGGACCCCCATCGCAGTAAAAATTTCCCGGCGGCGGGCGAGCAGCGATTTATCCAGCTTGAAGGCCGGGATACCAAAGGTCAGTAACCCGCCGATCTCCGGATGTCGGTCATACACCGTCACGCTGATGCCGTGACGCACCAGCACATCGGCACAGGCTAATCCGGCAGGGCCAGCACCAATAATGGCAACGCGTTTATCCACCGGAGAAACTCCGCTCATATCGGGTTGCCAGCCCATGGCCAGCGCCTGATCGGAAATGTAGCGCTCAATGTTGCCAATAGTCACCGCACCGGATGCATCCCGTACGGTACACGCCCCTTCACATAAGCGATCCTGCGGGCAGGCACGCCCGGTGATCTCAGGTAAACAGTTCGTCTGGTGAGACAGCTCGACTGCACCCGCAATATCCCCTTCCTTAATGCGTTCAATCCACTGGGGGATGTGGTTGTGCAGCGGGCAAGTCCATTCACAAATGCTGTGTTCACCGCATTTCAGGCAACGCGAGGCCTCCCGATGAGCCTGGCCTGCAGTAAATGGCAGATAGATTTCGTTAAAGTGACGGGCTCTTTCTTGTGGACTGAGCTTATCCGGTTCACCGCGCTTCACCAGCGACTGCATCTGCTGGCGTTTTGTTTGCGGTAATTCACGGCGAACGACTTCCCCGTGCCACGGCTGCGCCTCCTGTTGGGCGGTATGCAGACGACGCGATTTCGCCAGATTGCCTAAAACTGCTGGTGTGGCAAGGGCAAGAACATCCGCGGGACAGTTTTCAATACAAGCCGGTCCTTGTGACCGTTGCGCGCAGAGATCGCATTTATGTGCCGCCGCTTTGATGCTGCCGTTATCCAGCGGCGTGACGATAATTTCCATGGTCCCAAACGGGCAGGCCACCACGCAGGCTTTGCAACCAATGCATTTTTGTTGATTCACCTGTACGCTGTCGTTGTTCTTGCTGATCGCGCCGTTAGGGCAGCTTCGGGCACACGGCGCATTTTCACAATGGTGGCAGGTCACCGGGCTGCACGTCGCTCCAGACTTAATAACCGTAATTCGGGGATGAAAATGGCGCTCGCTCAGAACATGCTGTTCGTCATTGTGCGCCATGACACAGGCGACTTCACACGCGCGACATCCGATACATTGCTGGCTGTTGGCCATAATAAAACGATTCATAACGACACCTGCTTTTGGTTTCAATAACCTTATTCTTTATATGAATATTGTATTTACCCACGACAACGTAATCAGGCAATGTTCAAATGCCCAGGAAGCCAAACTATTTACAGTGAACCTGTGGCAGATCAATTTATTTCGTGGCAAATGAAATCGTGTTTCATCTGGCTGGGTTAGACCGCCCCGCCCTTCGTTACGTTTATATTCAGGAAGCTGTTTTGTGACCGTCAAACGACCTGTTTCTGCAAGCCTTGCACGGGCTTTCTTTTCGATTATTGCCTTGTCCGTACTGACAGGCGCGATTGCATTACTCACGCTCGCCAGTAGCCAGCGTGATGCTGAAGCCATTAATATTGCCGGCTCGCTGCGCATGCAAAGTTACCGTCTGGGTTATGAAATGCAGCGCGACAGCGCCAGTCTTGAGGAGCACCGTCTGGACTGGCGACACACCCTCAGCGCCCCCGCACTGCAAACGCTGGATCGCTGGTATGTACCGAAGGATGTAAAGCAGAAATATCAACAACTGCATATTGCGTGGCAGGAGATGGACCAGCAGATCGCCCAGGGTAATATGCTGTGGTATCAGGATCATATCGAAGGGTTTGTCGGGCGCATTGATGCCTTTGTGCTGGCTCTCCAGCACTATACCGAGCATAAAATAAAGCTGGTGATCCTGATTTCACTGGCAGGCGGGCTGGGTATTCTGCTACTGGCAATGCTGACTCTGCGCCGGATCCGCCGTCAGGTCGTTGCCCCACTTATTCATCTGGTGGCGGCAAGTGAGCGTATTGAACAGGGACAATTTGACTCCCCGGCACTGGACACCGAACTCCCGAATGAGCTGGGTCAACTGTCCCGCGCGTTCAACCATATGTCGGCCCAGTTAGATACGCTTTACCGTTCACTGGAACACTCTGTTGCCGAAAAAACGCGCCATCTGAATGAAGCCCATCAGCAACTCGAAATGCTGTTCAAATGCTCTCAGGCACTGAATACCGGCCAGATAGACAGCCACTGCTTCCGTCATATATTGCAGATTGTGCATGAATATACACAGATGAATTATCTGGAACTGCGTACCAGTGACGACTGGACGCTCTTCGAAGGTAGCATCGATAGCGCACTCGCCATGCAAACCCTGCCGGTGTTGATGCAGGATACCCGATACGGAGAACTGCGCTGGCAAAGCGTTGCGGCAACCGTACCGCCCCCCCTCATGAAAAGTGTCGCCACCATGCTGGGCCGTGGGCTCTATTTCAACCAGGCACAAAAACATTACCAGCAACTGTTATTGATGGAAGAGCGCGCCACTATTGCCAGAGAGCTGCATGATTCACTGGCTCAGGTACTCTCTTACCTGCGTATCCAGCTCACACTGCTCAAGCGTGCCGTCCCCGAAGAGAATGCGCCGGCGCAAACCATCATCACTGACTTTTCCCGCGAACTGAACAATGCCTGGCAGCAGTTACGCGAGCTATTGACCACCTTCCGTCTGACCCTCAACCACGCCAATCTTCCCGCCGCCATGCAGGAATCACTTGATGGTTTACAAAGCCAGACGCAGGCAAAACTGATCCTCGATTGCCGTCTGTCATCCCTGGCTCTGGATGCACAAAAGCAGGTACACCTCCTGCAAATTGTTCGCGAGGCGGTACTGAATGCCATTAAACACGCTCAGGCAAGCGAGATAACCGTCAGTTGTATTACCTCTCCTGACGGGGCACATACGGTGACGATCCGCGACAATGGCATCGGTATTGGGGAGGCGAGCGAGCCGCCGGGGCACTACGGGTTAAATATCATGCGCGAGCGCGCAGAGCGTCTGGGCGGTACGTTGCACTTTTCTCAACCGCAAAATGGCGGAACGCAGGTGAGTATCACATTTCGTTCGCCCATCAGCCTTACGGGTAAATAACGATAAATTAACGAGAATTATCACCTTCACGCCTTTTGCCTGCGCGATACTTTCTTTTCGCTCGCGCGGGGAGCGCTGTAAAAGGGCATGATAATTTACACTATCTCCTTTATTTCTCCACGTTTGACCCTTGCCTTACCGCTAGAGTGATGCGGGCAATATACAATAATGACGTGCAGCAAAACGAGGTCACATTTTCATGGCGAATTTTTTTATCGATCGCCCCATTTTTGCCTGGGTGCTTGCAATCCTGTTGTGTCTGACAGGCACTCTGGCCATTACTTCACTTCCTGTTGAGCAATATCCCGATCTCGCGCCACCTAACGTGCGCATCACCGCGAACTATCCCGGCGCATCAGCGCAAACGCTGGAAAATACCGTCACACAGGTCATCGAGCAGAACATGACGGGGCTGGATAACCTCATGTATATGTCCTCACAAAGTAGCGCCACGGGTCAGGCCACGGTGACATTAAGTTTTATCGCCGGAACCAACCCGGATGAAGCAGTGCAGCAGGTACAAAACCAACTGCAGTCGGCGATGCGTAAACTGCCGCAAGCGGTACAAAACCAGGGGGTCACCGTACGTAAAACCGGGGATACCAACATTTTGACCATCGCCTTTGTCTCAACCGATGGCTCAATGGATAAACAAGATATTGCTGACTATGTCGCCAGTAACATTCAGGATCCGATTAGCCGTATTAACGGTGTTGGCGATATTGATGCCTACGGCTCGCAGTATTCCATGCGTATCTGGCTGGACCCAAACAAGCTGAACAGCGTCCAGATGACGGCAACCGATGTCACCAACGCCATCAAATCACAAAATGCGCAAATTGCTGTAGGCCAGTTGGGGGGAACTCCCTCGGTGGATAAGCAGGCACTCAACGCCACCATTAACTCCCAATCGTTGCTCCAGACCCCCGAACAGTTCAGAAATATTACGTTGAGGGTTAACCAGGACGGCTCTGACGTGCGGCTGGGCGATGTTGCCACCGTGGAAATGGGCGCTGAAAAATATGATTATCTGAGCCGTTTTAATGGCAATCAGGCCTCCGGACTCGGGGTTAAACTGGCCTCTGGTGCTAATGAAATGGCGACAGCGAAGTTAGTGCTGGACCGGCTGGATGAGCTGTCACAATATTTCCCCCACGGGCTCGAATACAAAGTCGCCTACGAAACCACCTCGTTCGTGAAAGCGTCCATTGAGGACGTGGTGAAAACCCTGCTTGAAGCAATCGCGCTGGTGTTCCTGGTGATGTATCTGTTCTTACAGAACTTCCGCGCAACGTTAATTCCGACCATTGCCGTCCCCGTGGTACTGCTGGGGACATTCGCAGTCCTCTATTCGTTTGGTTACAGCATCAACACCTTAACCATGTTTGCCATGGTTCTTGCGATAGGCCTGCTGGTGGATGACGCCATTGTGGTCGTCGAGAACGTCGAACGAATAATGAGTGAAGAAGGACTTTCACCCCGCGAGGCAACACGCAAATCTATGGGGCAAATTCAGGGGGCGCTGGTCGGTATTGCGATGGTTCTCTCCGCAGTCTTTATCCCTATGGCCTTTTTCGGCGGAACAACCGGGGCAATTTACCGCCAGTTCTCGATAACCATTGTGTCCGCAATGGTGCTTTCCGTACTGGTGGCGATGATCCTGACACCAGCCCTGTGTTCCACCATCCTTAAACCTCTGCATAAGGGTGAACAGCACGGTCAAAAAGGGTTCTTCGGCTGGTTCAACCGCATGTTTAACCGTAATGCAGCGCGTTATGAAGCTGGCGTTGGCAAGGTACTTCATCGCAGCCTGCGCTGGATGCTGATCTACGTATTGCTGTTGGGCGGGATGGTTTTCCTGTTCCTGCGTTTGCCGACGTCATTCCTGCCAATGGAAGATCGTGGCATGTTCACTACCTCTGTTCAGCTCCCGAGTGGCGCAACGCAGCAGCAGACGCTGAAAGTTGTCGAAAAAGTTGAACAGTACTTCTTCACCAAAGAGAAAGATAACGTCGTCTCTGTATTCTCCACCGTCGGCTCCGGGCCTGGCGGTAACGGGCAGAACGTCGCACGCATGTTTGTACGTTTAAAAGACTGGGATGAACGAGACAGTAAAACCGGCTCCTCATTTGCCATTATCGAACGTGCAACCAAAGCCTTTAACCGCATCAAAGAGGCGCGCGTTTTTGCCAGCAGCCCACCCGCTATCAGCGGCCTTGGCAGTTCAGCAGGCTTTGATATGGAACTTCAGGACCACGCTGGCGCAGGTCATACGGCGCTGATGGCGGCCCGCGACCAGTTGCTGGAACTGGCAAGCAAAGATCCGACGTTAACCCGCGTTCGCCATAATGGTCTTGATGATAGCCCGCAGTTACAGGTTGATATCGACCAGCGAAAAGCACAGGCGCTCGGCGTTTCCATTGACGACATCAACGACACGCTGCAAACCGCGTGGGGGTCAAGCTACGTCAATGACTTCATGGATCGGGGTCGCGTGAAGAAGGTCTATGTGCAGTCCGGTGCTGAATACCGGATGCTGCCCGATGATATTAATCGCTGGTATGTGCGCAATAAAGACGGCGGGATGGTCCCCTTCTCGGCATTTTCCTCTTCGCACTGGGAAAGTGGCTCACCCCGTCTTGAACGTTACAACGGCTATTCCGCCCTTGAGATCGTTGGTGAGGCAGCTCCCGGCGTGAGTACCGGTACGGCGATGGACACCATGGAAAAACTGGTGCAACAACTGCCGTCAGGGTTTGGCCTGGAGTGGACAGCAATGTCATATCAGGAACGTCTCTCCGGCGCGCAGGCTCCGGCACTGTACGCCTTGTCTCTGCTGGTCGTCTTCCTTTGCCTGGCGGCGCTTTATGAAAGCTGGTCAGTGCCGTTCTCGGTCATGCTGGTGGTTCCACTTGGGGTGATTGGCGCTCTGCTTGCCACCTGGATGCGCGGTCTGGAGAACGATGTTTACTTCCAGGTTGGCCTGCTGACCGTCATCGGGCTATCCGCCAAGAACGCCATTCTGATCGTCGAATTTGCGAACGAGATGAATGCAAAAGGACACGATCTGATGTCCGCGACGTTACATGCATGCCGTCAGCGTTTACGTCCAATCCTGATGACCTCCCTGGCGTTTGTCTTTGGTGTTTTACCCATGGCGACCAGTTCAGGTGCAGGCTCAAGTAGCCAGCATGCCGTCGGCACAGGCGTCATGGGCGGCATGATCTCCGCAACGCTCTTAGCCATCTACTTTGTTCCGTTGTTCTTTGTTCTGGTACGCCGGCGGTTCCCGTTAAAAGAACGTCCTGAATAACTGATAATAATAAAAAAGGCGGCCCATCTGGCCGCCTTTTTACTGTGTGATCTATTCACACTATGGTTATTTTACTTATTTTAGTGCTCTTGCAATTCTTACTGAATGTCATTTACGAAGCATGACTTCGATAAAATCTTTCCAGTTCCCCAGTTCACGTTCAATCATAATATCCTCTCTTATTATTATGCGCATTCTACGGAAACCTATCATCATTGTGAAGACAAATTAACCAATTACTGTGATTACCCTCGCTACGAGTCTGGATTTACGCTAAATATGGGCGCAACACTTTAATTTTTATGTGACCAATAGCAATATTTTGAAATAACCACCCAGGTGGGTGAGTTTTAAATTACTGGCTGACTTTATTAGACATTTTCCACTACTGGACATCTATGCTTAAAAGATGAAAGAATATTCAGCTTACAGATGTAAGTTTAAATTCCCTGTAGATTAAATTAAGTGGCATATCGAATGTGTTATATTTTCCCTAACAATATAACGTCGAAATAACTGAACATTCGACATCCATAAGAACAAAAGGATTCACTATGATTGTGATGTACGGCATTAAAAATTGTGACACCATCAAAAAAGCGCGCCGTTGGCTGGAAGCTCATAACCTGGAGTATCGCTTTCATGACTACCGTGCCGATGGTCTTGATGCTGAATTTCTGCATACCGCCATCGCCGAGCTGGGCTGGGAGGCATTGCTGAATACCCGAGGGACGACCTGGCGCAAGCTGGATGAGTCACATCGAAACAGCATCAATGACGCCACCAGCGCGGCAACACTGATGCTTGAAATGCCCGCCATCATCAAACGCCCATTGCTCTGCGCGCCTGGTCAGCCTATGCTGCTGGGTTTCAGTGAAACCCTTTATCAGACTTTTTTCGTTGAGGTGTAGTCTATGTCATGCCCGGTCATTGAGCTGACTCAGCAGCTTATTCGCCGTCCTTCCCTTAGCCCGGACGACGCAGGTTGTCAGGCATTAATGATTGAGCGCCTGCGGGCGATCGGTTTTACCGTCGAACGTATGGATTTTGGTGATACGCAGAATTTTTGGGCATGGCGCGGTCAGGGGGAAACGCTGGCGTTTGCTGGCCATACCGACGTCGTTCCTGCGGGTGATGCCGATCGCTGGATCAACCCGCCGTTTGAACCGACTATTCGCGACGGTATGTTGTTTGGCCGCGGTGCAGCAGATATGAAAGGTTCTCTGGCGGCCATGGTTGTGGCAGCTGAACGCTTTGTTGCCCAGCACCCAAACCATAAAAACCGCCTCGCGTTCTTGATCACCTCTGATGAAGAAGCCAGCGCCCACAATGGTACAGTGAAAGTGGTTGAAGCCTTGATGGCCCGAAGCGAACGTCTGGACTACTGTCTGGTGGGCGAACCCTCCAGTACTGAAGTGGTGGGCGATGTCGTAAAAAATGGTCGTCGCGGTTCACTGACCTGCAACCTGACCATTCACGGTGTTCAGGGCCACGTTGCATACCCGCATCTGGCCGATAACCCGGTTCACCGTGCTGCACCGATGCTCAATGAGCTGGTCAACATCGAGTGGGACAAAGGTAATGAATTCTTCCCACCTACCAGCATGCAGATTGCCAACGTGCAGGCCGGTACAGGCAGCAATAACGTCATTCCCGGCGATTTTCACGTGCAGTTCAACTTCCGTTTTAGCACTGAACTGACCGATGAGATGATCAAAGCCCGCGTAGTGGCGCTGCTGGAAAAATACGAATTGCGCTATACCCTGGACTGGTGGCTTTCCGGTCAGCCCTTCCTGACACAACGTGGAAAACTGGTGGATGCGGTCGTTAACGCCATCGCACACTATAATGAAATTAAGCCACAACTGTTAACGACTGGCGGAACGTCAGACGGACGCTTTATTGCTCGCATGGGAGCGCAGGTTGTCGAACTGGGTCCAGTGAATGCCACCATTCATAAAATCAATGAGTGTGTAAATGCGGCAGACTTGCAACTGCTGGCCCGTATGTATCAACGTATCATGGAGCAGCTCGTCGCCTGACGGTTGCTCTGAGAAGGAATAGCGAATGGATTGGCTGACGAAGTACTGGTGGATTCTGGTGTTGGTGTTTTTGGTCGGTGTCATACTGAACGTGATTAAAGATCTTAAGCGTGTTGATCACAAAAAGTTTCTCGCCAACAAGCCCGAACTCCCGCCACACCGTGATTTTAACGACAAATGGGACGATGACGACAACTGGCCGAAGAAAGACCAGAAGAAGTGATCCCTGCATCCCCTCACCTTTTTCCCCTGTGGGGAGAGGGTGAGGGGTGTCTTATCTCAGAGAAACTCTACGATATCATCGTCATTTGGCTTACCGCCGCTGAGCGCTTCATCAAAGTAGTGTTTTGGTACGGTAAAACGCAAATGATCAAGTGCAAACTGCATACTGCGGTCGTCAATCGCATGACCCAGCTCATCGACAATATCCAGCGTCACATCTCCACCTTCCCGGATCAACGCTTCCTGCGCGGCAACCGCATGAGAAAGCTCAATCACCCGATCCTCACCACCGTGGATCAGATGGATCGTGGTCTGTGTCGTTGCACTTTGCGGCAGGGTCGCAAAGCGGCCATTAAACGCGATCACCCGCGACACAAGACCTGGCTGCGCTTTCACGCTTTCCAGTGCCATGATTGATCCCTGAGAGAAACCAATCAATGCGGTCGCATCAGCTCCAACGCCACTCTGCTGTTGCCAGTAGCGAACAGTTTCGATAAAGGTCGGCATAATTGCATCAATGCGCGCCTGACGATTTTCTTCCGTCACGCCCTGCACAGAGAACCACTGACGCCCATTGGGTCCACAGGGTTCCACGCCGCCAACACTGACGATCAACGCCTCGGGGAAAAGAGGTGCAAACCAGCTACCAATCGTGCCCATATTGACGGCGTTATCACCCACACCATGAAACAGAAGCAGTAACTGTTTAGCCGGTTTATCAGGGCTTTGAACAACAAAATGGTCGTGTTTCATGGCAGTCTCCTTAATTGATGACCTGGATTCTACGCCTCTGAAGGGTAATGACCATGCCACTTTACTGAAGAAGTCATTGAAAAAATTGCCATTGCAAAATATCGCGTTTCAACTGCTGAGCACGTGACTTATCAAGCCCTTCCAGGGTATGTGCCGTTTCACTGCGAAACAGTGCCAGTAACGCTTTTCGCCCGGAAAGCGCCAGTTCAGCGCAAAGCTGTGCATCGTCTTTATGACCTTCTGCTTTTCCGCGCAGTGCCGCAAGTGGCGCATCAACTACCAGCAGTAAACGGGTCAATGCCGCTACTGACGAAGAAAACGGTCGGTGAGCAAAGGCAAATCCCGCCAGTTCCAGCCAGTCGTCATCATTAAGGGTAGCGTCCCAGCTATCTTTTACAGGGATCTTTTCACGATTCCAGGCTTCCAGAACACGAGCATCCCGGCACAAACGCCGATGCTCCTGCTCACAAAGGGCCTGACCCGCATCGCTCAGAGGCAATAGCGCCATTGCCGTATAACAACCACTGCTGGCCTCACGATGACTCCCCATCCGGACCAGCACAAAGCCACATCGCTGCCAGAAGCGCCACAGCTCCTCGGTATAGCCGAAACTTACTGACACGTAATCCTGCTGCGCAACCTGACTCACACTGCGGATAAGCTGCTGCCCGATCCCCTCGCGCTGGCGCTGTGGATGGACCGCTACGCGCGTTACGCGTCGCCCTTTTAGCACCGCTGCCAGTGGGTTTCCCCCGTGCGCTGCCAGAGACTGGGCGACAAGATTACCTCTGGGCCGACGAAAACCAGCCCACACTGCGCGGCTGAGTTCTGCACTCAATCCACCTTCATCAACCAGCCACAAAGCCCCCGCTATAGCGCTATTCGTTTTCGCCACAGAAAAATGCTGACCCGGTGCATCCATCATGCGACGCAAATCGAGTGGAGAAGTCCGGTAATGTGCCGCGCACAGCAGCTCATACACATTCGCCGCTAATGCGGAATGGCTTTCCCATGACTGTGGCTCAAGCGAGGTAAAATGCACCTCACCTTGCGGGGTCGAATCAATCAGCTCATCGTTAAATAACAATGCTTGTGCCACCACACGTTCAAGTGGACATCCCGCAGCCCAGCGGATAGGGGTCAACAGCGTATAACGCTGTAATCCGGTGAAACGGGCGCAGAATTTGAGCAAAAATCCCCTTCCCGTCCCTTCGTAGCCCTGCACGGTGGTGGTCAACAACACGCGCGGAAAACGCCTTACCAGCTTTTCAAGAAGCGGCCCCGGCATTGCGGCCGCTTCATCAACGATCAGCCAGTCGGCCTGAATGTCAGATGCCGCCAGTGCATCTGGCGCAGCAAAGTAGTAACGATCTCCGGCAAAGTGGGCGATGACCTCTGTAGCGGCTTTCGCCGGAGCCGTGACCACCGCACGGCCCTGAATCCGGTTGAGCAACATGCCTGCCAGCGCAGATTTTCCACGTCCGCGCGGCGCAGTTACGGCTGCTAGCCCATGAGACATGGTAAGGAGTGATGTCAGAATGTCAGACTGCTCACGCTGCGGCTCGCCGTTTGCGGGCCGCCAGTCAGGCGCGGGCGGAAAAGCATGGAGATGTGGGGCCTGGTGCTGCTGCCATAAAATCACATCAGGATCGGCGGACATAACCTGGCAAAAATGGCGGACAAAATGAGGCGTGGCAATCGGTTCAGGGCTGTCACTCCAGCGCAGGGAGTCGCTATCAGGTTTTTCTGCCCAGGACAGCAGAGGCGGTACGAGTAATACCAGCAGGCTTCCCGCCTGCAATGTACCGCTCAGGGCTGCGAATGCCGCAACATCAAATCCACTACGCGCATCGAAAAAGGCATGGCGAAACTCACGCCCCAGCAATCCACTGAGCGCTCGCGGCGTACAACATGGCTCAATCGACGCATCATCCCCAACCCACAGCCAGTCTCCCGGAAGCGTATTTCGGAGGGATAGTGCCTGTGCCAGAGACCAGTGCGCTTCACCACTCAGCACCACCAACCGACGATGGCCTGTACGACGTAATTCCGTTATCAGATGTTCAAAGGACATGCCGGTATCATCCCTGATGTGCAGCGTTACATAGCTTTGCCAAAGGTATTACACTGCGCCGGATCGCCACTGGCAAAGCCGCGTTTAAACCAGCTATAGCGCTGCTCAGATGTGCCGTGAGTGAAACTGTCCGGCACGACGCGGCCCTGACTTTGCTGTTGCAGACGATCGTCACCAATGGCCTGAGCCGCATTTAACGCTTCTTCGAGATCGCCGGCTTCCAGTACGCCCTGCTGCTGCATACTATGACCCCAGACACCGGCAAAGCAGTCCGCTTGCAACTCCATCCGAACAGACAGGCGATTCACCTCCGCCTGCGAAGCATTTTGCTGAAGCTGACGTACTTTTGGCTCAATACCCAGCAATTTTTGCACATGGTGACCCACTTCATGAGCGATCACATAGCCCTGTGCAAAATCGCCATCCGCGCCAAGCTTGCGTTTCATATCGTCGTAGAAGGAAAGATCAATGTAGACCGTGCTGTCAGCAGGACAATAAAACGGCCCCATCACCGATTGCCCAGTGCCGCATCCGGTGCGGGTCGCACCGCGGTACATCACCAGTTTCGGCTGTTGGTAAGTGCGTCCCATTTTATCGAACAGCTGACCCCAGGTGTCTTCTGTGGTCGCAAGGATAACGGAGGTAAATTTGGCCGCTTCATCTTCATGAGGGCTGATGGAGCGCTGAGATTGTTGCTGCTGTTGTTGAAGCGGTTCTCCGGTCATGAGACCGGTCAAATCGACACCGTAGTAGCCTGCCACCAGAACAATGAGCAGCAAAATAATGCCCCCCTTTCCGCCGGGCAACCGGAAACCAGGGCCTCCCATCATCGGGCCACCGCCACCACTGCGCCTGTCTTCTACATTGTCACTTTCACGACGCCCTTGCCAGCGCATAACCACCTCGAATATATCCCATTAGCAATAGCTATGATCGTAGGCGGTTAATGACAAGATTACCATAGGAAACAAAGGTAAGACGCCAAAGGATGCGCACATCCTTTGGCTACTGAGGGAGTTAGTCGAGCTTAACGCCTAAACGGTGAGCAACCGCTTCATAGGCTTCAATCAGGCCACCCAGGCTCTGGCGGAAACGGTCTTTGTCCATTTTATCCAGCGTTTCTTTATCCCACAGACGGCTACCATCCGGAGAAAACTCATCGCCCAATACCACTTCACCTTTGTACAAACCAAATTCCAGTTTGAAATCGACCAGGATCAAGCCCGCATCATCAAACAATTTTTTCAGTACATCGTTAGCTTTGTAGGTCAGTTCCTGCATGCGTGCCAGGTTCTCTTTGCTCACCCAGCCAAAGGTTTCACAGTAAGATTCATTGACCATAGGATCGTGCATTGCATCGTTTTTCAGGAACAGATCAAACAGTGGCGGGTTCAGCTCAATGCCTTCTTCAATGCCAAGACGCTTCACCAGGGAGCCCGCGGCACGGTTACGGACGACACATTCAACCGGAACCATATCCAGTTTTTTCACCAGACATTCCGTATCGGACAGCAACGCTTCCATCTGAGTCGGGATACCCGCTTCGGCCAGCTTAGTCATAATGAAGTGGTTGAACTTGTTGTTCACCATGCCTTTACGATCGAACTGCTCAATGCGTGCGCCATCCCCTGCTGACGTATCATTGCGGAACTCGAGCACCAACAGATCCGGGTTTTCCGTGCTGTATACGGTCTTCGCTTTGCCACGATACAACTCAGCTTGCTTCTGCATCTTCATTACTCCTGGTGTGATGATTTGTATTCAAAACTGGGGATATTATGCCACGCACACGTTTGCGTAGCACTAAAATAAAAAGGGCTGGATTAACCAGCCCTCTTATTTATTTGCTAAATGCTGCCTGGAAGACGGCAACCAGCGCATCGTTTTGCGACTGGGTCAGCGTGTGACCTTTCGGATCGATAAACTGCAAGCTACTGCGGTTATCGAGATCACCTACCTGAATTTTGTAGTCGCCAGAGGCCAGATTTGGATCATGTGCCCCCAGTTCTTGCCATGCGCTATCAGACAGCGGTTTGTACGTTGCCGTGATGCTACCGGTTGAACGCGTGCTGTCAGACACTTTCATGCCCACTTTTTCAAGCGTTGCCGGCAGTCGCTGCCAGGTCTGGTTAAACGGTGCACGTACCACCAGCATCGGCAAACCGGTGTCATCCGCAGCACTCTGTACGTCGAAAGTTGCACCATTACGGCTCTGAGCAGCATTGGCGGAATCCGTCGCGTTCTTGTCCAGACCTGCCGCAATGACGTTCAGCATTTCAGTGCTGTAACGTTGCATCGACGATGGATCAGCAACAGGTTTACCTGCTTGTTCCAGGTTCACCAGTTTAACCATAACGGCTTGCTGGTAACCCTGCGGTTTCACGGAGACTTGATAACGACCACGATACTGTTGATCTTCATCCAGACGGTTCCAGTCAACCCAGTCGGTTGTCAGCGTCTGGCTGGCATCATCACGCTTCGCGATGGTGTAATTCTTCGCCTGAAGAATGCTCACAACCTGCGGCCACAACGTGCTATTACGGCTGTTTTCGACCATCAGTGACGCCGTATCTCCCGTAAACTGGGTACGAGCTCCACTCACGAGCGCCAGAGCCTGAGCTGGCGGACGAATATCGAGCGCTTTACCGACCTGACCGCTGCCATTGGTCACAGGAATGTTGTAATCGCCGTTTTGAATCGGCAGGATCATCCCGGCAGGTGCGTGAAGTTCAGCAAGCGGTGTTGCATCCAGATAGGATTCATCACCGCTCACCTGGCGCTTGTAGCGCGAGTCTGAACTACAGGCAGCGAGCAGCATAACAAGCGAAACACTCGCAACCTTCGCCAGGCGCGACTTCTGTACTGAATAAGCCATCAAATCTCCCTAAACTTTACAGCAAACCGGCATGCTTCAGCGCTGAGGTGACCACTTCACGACCGTTGTCGGTAATTGGGGTCATCGGCAGACGCAGCGTATCGGTTGCTACAAGTCCCAATTCCTTACAAGCCCATTTCACTGGGATCGGATTGGGTTCGACAAATAATTTATTGTGCAACGGCATCAGACGCTGATTAATCACGCGAGCTTCATCGAAGTGACCGGCCGCCGCCAGTTTGCACATTTCAGCCATATCACGTGCCGCAACGTTCGCCGTTACGGAAATCACGCCATGACCACCGAGCTGCATAAAGTCCAGCGCAGTCGCATCATCACCACTCAACAAGATAAAGTCGTCTGAAACCAGCTCTTTGATCTGATGAACGCGGCTTAAGTTCCCGGTTGCCTCTTTAATCCCGATAATATTTTTTACTTTCGAGAGGCGACCAACGGTTTCCGGCAGCATATCGCAGCCAGTACGGGACGGCACATTATACAGAATTTGTGGCAAGTCAGTATGTTCAGCGATGGCTTTGAAATGCTGGAACAAGCCTTCCTGCGTTGGGCGATTGTAATAAGGCGTCACCGTCAGGCAACCCACAATACCACTATCGTTAAAACGCTTCGTAAGACTGATGGCCTCTGCAGTTGCATTAGCGCCCGTACCTGCAATGACCGGAATACGTCCGTCAGCCAGTTCAAGGGTCAGCATGACCACAGCACCGTGCTCTTCATGGCTCAGCGTTGCAGATTCACCGGTAGTCCCTACCGAAACGATCGCCGAGGTTCCATTGGCGACATGATAATCAATCAGCTTCTTCAGGCTTGACCGGCAGACATTACCTTTCTCATCCATCGGTGTAACAAGCGCGACAATACTTCCCGTGAACATGGGCCATCCTCTGTGCGAACAAGAGTCCCAATGTTACGTTTGGAACTGTAATAAAAGCAAGCGACCTGAGGCCTTCAGGCGGTTGTATGCATGTTTTTTTTATGCTTTCCTTAGGAAGACTTAACCAAGCAAAGGAAGAACAGGTTTGACAACCTCATCACAACATTACCTGGTTATCACTGCGCTGGGTGCTGACAGGCCGGGGATAGTGAACACCATCACCCGCCACGTAAGCAGTTGCGGCTGTAATATTGAAGACAGCCGCCTTGCCATGCTGGGCGAAGAGTTCACGTTTATTATGCTACTGTCCGGGACATGGAATGCCATTACACTTATCGAATCGACCCTGCCGCTAAAAGGCGCAGAGCTGGATTTGCTGATTGTCATGAAACGCACCACTGCACGCCCGCGCCCTGCGATGCCCGCAACCGTTTGGGTTCAGGTTGAAGTTCCTGATTCTCCTCATCTCATTGAGCGGTTTACGGCGTTGTTTGACAGTCATCAGATGAATATTGCTGAACTGGTTTCCCGCACTCAACCCGGCAATGACGATACAATTCCTACATTATTTATTCAGATTACCGCACACAGCCCGGCATCCCAGGATGCATCAAATATCGAGCAAGCGTTCAAAGCCCTCTGTACAGAGTTAAACGCGCAAGGCAGTATAAGCATCGTCAATTATTCGCAGCATGAACAAGATGGAGTTGATTAATGAATCCACTGAAAGCCGGTGACATCGCACCGAAATTTAGCTTACCGGATCAAGACGGCGAGCAAGTAAATTTGACCGACTTCCAGGGACAGCGCGTTCTGGTCTATTTCTACCCGAAAGCCATGACGCCAGGCTGTACCGTACAAGCTTGCGGTTTACGCGATAACATGGATGAGTTGAAAAAAGCGGGCGTAGAAGTGCTGGGAATCAGCACCGACAAATCAGAAAAACTGTCACGCTTTGCTGAGAAAGAGCTGCTGAACTTTACGCTGCTTTCCGACGAAGACCACCAGGTATGCGAGCAATTCGGCGTCTGGGGTGAAAAATCCTTTATGGGTAAAACCTACGACGGTATTCATCGCATCAGCTTCCTGGTGGACGCTGACGGTAAAGTCGAACATGTGTTTGATGATTTCAAAACCAGCAATCACCACGATGTGGTATTGAACTGGCTGAAAGAGAGCGCCTGAAAGTGAGTGTCGGGTGGCGGCTTTGCCTTACCCGACCAACCAAGACTACCTACGCCGGGTAAATGTCGCGTCACCCGGCTAATTCTACTTTTCTTCTATTTCTATTGCGGGTACATCAGGCCACGCATGCACCACCGCTTTTATCAGCGTCGCCAGTGGAATCGCAAAGAACACTCCCCAGAATCCCCATAATCCGCCAAAGATGACCACCGACAAGATGATCACCAGCGGATGCAGATTCACCGCCTCGGAGAACAGAACGGGCACAAGCAGGTTCCCGTCCAGCCCCTGGATAATCAGATAAACCGCAAAACAGCTCCAGAACTCAGTCCCCAAACCAAACTGGAACAACGCCACACCAATGACAGGAAGGGTGACAACGAATGCGCCAATATACGGAATGAGAACAGAGAACCCCACCAGCACCGCTAACAGTAAAGAATAGTTCAGGCCAAAAATCAGGAATCCAATCCAGGTTGCGACGCCGACCACAATCATCTCAAGCACTTTGCCACGGATGTAATTGGTGATCTGTTGATTCATCTCTTCCCATACCTGCCCTGCCAGACCACGATTACGTGGCAAGATACGACGCACCGCGTTCAGCATCTGCTCTTTGTCTTTAACCAGGAAGAAGACCATCAGCGGAACCAGAACCAGATACACCGCCAGCGTCAGTAGCCCAACCAACGATGCCAGGGAATATTTCACGACTGAATCACCCATTGTCATTATGCGGGCGCGCATATTTTCCGCCATCGCGTCAATGATCCCGGCATCCATGAGGGCAGGATAACGACGAGGCAGTGTGGCGGCAAAATCAGAGAGTTTATTGAGCATTCCGGGCATATCGCGAATCAGGTAGATCCCCTGCTGCCAGGCAACAGGCATCACCACAAACGCCATGAGGAGTAGTATCCCGACAAATAGCACCAGCACAATACTGGTCGCCCAACGTCGGGAACAGCCGATGTGCTCCAGGCGCACCGTTGGCCACTCCAGCAAATACGCCAGAACAATCGCGACCAGCAGAGGCGCAAGCAGGCCGCTAAAGAAGAACAAAATACCGAACCCGGCAACCAGAATAACCAGCAAAGCAATGGCTTCCGGGTCGCTAAAACGACGCCGATACCACTGCATTAACATTTCAAGCATGCAACCCTTCCCTGAATCTGATGGCAGGACGATGAGAGGGAATTGTATCTAACTGTCACAAAAAAGACTTTCGCTTTTTGTATGTATGCAACGTTTAGCAAAAGGCCGGTGAATAAGATTTTCTTCAGGGCGTAACACGGCTACACTCGCAAAGCAGTCTAAGGTGAACGATACATGGGTTCGCTGGTCAAATTAGCACATCCACACTACAGGGCAGAGGTTATGTTCAGGCAGTTGAAAAAAACTCTGGTTGCCACGCTTATCGCTGCGATGAGCATGGGTCAGGTGATGCCCGCTTTCGCTGACTCGGCCGATACATTGCCGGATATGGGTACATCAGCAGGAAGCACGCTCTCCATCGGGCAAGAGATGCAGATGGGCGATTATTATGTCCGTCAGTTGCGCGGTAGTGCGCCGCTGATCAATGACCCACTGCTGGTGCAATACATTAACGGCCTCGGAATGCGCCTTGTCGCTCACGCTGACTCGGTCAAAACCCCTTTCCATTTCTATTTAATTAATAATGACGAAATCAACGCCTTTGCCTTCTTTGGCGGCAATGTGGTGTTGCATTCGGCGTTATTCCGTTACTCCGATAACGAAAGCCAGTTGGCTTCGGTCATGGCTCACGAAATTTCACACGTCACACAACGTCACCTGGCTCGTGCCATGGAAGACCAGAAACGAAATGCTCCGCTGACCTGGGTTGGTGCTCTGGGGTCCATTCTGCTGGCTATGGCAAGCCCCCAGGCGGGAATGGCGGCCCTGACCGGAACGCTGGCGGGGACACGCCAGGGTATGATCAGTTTTACCCAGCAAAACGAACAGGAAGCGGACCGAATCGGGATTCAGGTCTTACAACGCTCAGGTTTTGATCCACAAGCCATGCCAAGCTTCCTTGAGAAATTACTCGATCAGGCGCGTTACTCAACGCGGCCACCTGAAATTTTGCTGACGCACCCCCTGCCAGAAAGCCGCTTGTCTGATGCACGTAACCGCGCCAACCAGATGCGCCCGATAGTGGTGCAGTCATCGCAAGACTTCTATATGGCAAAAGTGAGAACGCTCGGCATGTATAAGTCCGGGCGTAACCAGCTCACCAGCGATATCCTGGATTCGCTGTCGAAAGGCAACGTGCGTGAAAAAAACGCGGCACAATACGGTCAGGCTTTGCAGGCTATGGAAGCCAGTAAATACGATGATGCACGTAAGGCGCTTCAGCCGCTGCTGACTGCCGATGCGAACAACCCGTGGTATCTCGATCTCTCAACGGATATCGATCTGGGGCAGAAAAAAACCACTGACGCGATCAACCGCCTGAAGGCGGCTAAAGATCTGCGCACTAATCCAGTTTTGCAACTGAACCTGGCAAATGCTTACTTACAAGGTGGTCAGGCAGCAGAAGCCGCAACCCTTCTCAATCGCTACACCTTCAACAATAAAGACGATCCGAACGGCTGGGATCTGCTGGCACAAGCTGAATCGCAGCTCGGTCATCGCGATCAGGAACTGGCCGCTCGCGCAGAAGGCTTTGCCCTGACAGGTCGTCTTGACCAGGCGATTTCCTTGTTAAGCAGCGCCAGTGCACAAGTTAAACTGGGCAGCCTGCAACAGGCCCGTTACGATGCGCGTATCGATCAGTTACGCTCGCTACAGCAACGCTTTAAACCGTATGAAAGGATGTAAAAGGAGAGTTCATGTCTGAGGCGGTAAAAATCTATCACAACCCTCGTTGCTCCAAGAGTCGCGACACGTTGAGTCTGCTGAAATCTAACGGCATCGATCCAGATGTGGTTCTGTATCTTGAAACACCGCCAGATGCCGCGACGCTTCGCCAGCTTGTGAGTATGCTGGGTATGCCGAGTGCCAGAGACTTGATGCGCCAGAAAGATGAGTTGTATAAGTCGCTCAGTCTGGATGATATGCATCTTACGGAAGATGAGCTGATTCAGGCGATGGTTGAACATCCGAAGCTGATCGAACGCCCTATTGTGGTGGCTAACGGTCAGGCTCGTATTGGACGCCCACCGGAAAGTGTTCTGGAGATTGTTAGCTAATTCAGGGTATCGCTGGCCGGGAAAAGTATAGTCACTACCCGGCAAGCTACAGTTTCAGTGTATCTTTAACAAACGGGATCGTGAGCTTGCGCTGCGCGGTAATCGATGCACGATCGAGTTGATCAAGCGTATCGAAGAGCGTACGCATCTCGCGATCCAGACGTTTTAGCAAAAAACGCCCCACATCTTCCGGAAGCTCAAAACCACGTAACCGCGCCCGCAGTTGCAAGGCCTGAAGTTTATCTTCATCAGACAATGGCTGCAGTTTGTAGATTTGTCCCCAGTCGAGACGAGAGGCCAGGTCTGGTAAACCCAGGTTAAGCTGGCGCGGCGGGCGATCGCCGGTAATCAGTAAGCGGGTTTTACCCGACTCCAGAATACGGTTATAGAGATTAAACATCGCCATTTCCCACGGCTCATCTCCGGCAATACATTCGATATTATCGATGCAGACCAGCGAGAGATATTCCATGCCATCCAGAACTTCCGGTACGAACCAGGTACGTTTATCCAGCGGCACATAACCAACAGCATCGCCACGGGCAGAGAGTTCAGCACAAGCGGCATGCAAAAGATGACTCCGCCCAGCGCCTTCGCGTGACCAGATATAGATGTATCCGCTGTGTTCCTGGCGCAGCACATTTTGCAGCGCAGCCAGTAAAGAGGGGTTATCACCCGGCCAGAAACTCGCAAAAGTTTCGTCGTCAGGTAGATAAAGTGGCAGAGAGAGCTGTGCCGGTCCGTTCAGAAATACCTCAACCAGATCTTACATAAAATCGGCAAAGAGTTTATCACGGAACCTGCGAGGAGAGAACCGGGCGGATCGCCCGCCCGGTTTTACGATCAATGCGACGTGTTTTCGCTGTCTTCAGCATCCAGAACATCTTCTTCAGGGCGCAGAACAGAGATCAGTTTGAAGATCAGGCTCAAGCCAACGCCGACAATGGTCGCCAGCGCCATACCTTTCAGCTCAGCTGCACCAATGTGCACCTTCGCACCACTCACCCCAATAATCAGGATAACGGAGGTCAGGATCAGGTTCTGCGCTTTGCTGTAATCCACTTTGGATTCGATCAGCACACGAATACCGGATGCGCCAATGACGCCGTACAGCAGCAAGGAAACGCCGCCCATCACCGGAACAGGGATGATCTGGATAGCCGCCGCCAGTTTACCCACGCAGGAGAGCAGAATCGCGAAAATTGCCGCCCCACCGATCACCCAGGTACTGTACACGCGGGTGATCGCCATAACACCGATGTTTTCACCATAGGTCGTGTTTGGTGTGGACCCAAAGAAACCGGAGATGATGGTTGAAAGGCCGTTCGCAAACATAGAACGGTGCAGACCCGGATCGCGAATCAGATCACGCTTCACAATGTTTGCCGTGACTACCAGGTGGCCTACGTGCTCAGCAATGACCACCAGCGCGGCAGGCAGAATAGTGAAAATCGCAAACCACTCGAAGCGTGGCGTATAGAACGTTGGCAGCGCAAACCAGTGAGCCTGCGCAATTGGCGTAGTATCGACAACCCCCATCGCGAAGGAGAGCGCATAACCTGCCAGCACACCAATCAGGATAGGAATAATGGCCATAAAACCACGGAACAGCACTGAACCAAATACCGTCACACCCAGCGTGACCAGCGAGATGATAATGGTTTTAGAATCCGGGGACTGACCATCGGCAGGCAGCAGGCCAGCCATATTCGCCGCGACGCCGGCCAACTCCAGACCAATGACGGCAACGATTGCGCCCATCGCCGCTGGCGGGAACATCACATCCAGCCAGCCCGTACCAGCTTTCTTCACAATGAAGGAGACCAGGCAGAACAGCACACCACACATAATAAAGCCACCCAGCGCCACTTCATAACCCAGCGGCAACAACAGCAGAACGGGCGAGATAAAGGCAAAGCTGGAACCCAGATAAGCAGGAATTTTCCCCTTACAGATAAAGAGGTAAAGCAGCGTCCCGACGCCATTAAACAGCAGTACGGTGGCCGGGTTAATGTGAAACAGGATTGGCACCAGCACGGTTGCACCAAACATGGCGAACAGGTGCTGCAAACTAAGCGGGATTGTCTGTAAAAGCGGCGGTCTTTCACTCACCCCGATAGTACGGCGCGTCATAGTGTTTTCCTTAAGTATTGTGGGTTGGTTGTGTTTTTATTCAAAAAAAAGCCGACTATCAAAGTCGGCTTTTTATTCGTTATTCGATTATTTAGTACCAAAAATCTTATCGCCGGCATCGCCAAGCCCCGGGATAATGTACCCGTGCTCGTTCAGCCCCTGGTCGATAGAAGCAGTGTACAACTCAACGTCCGGGTGTGCTTTTTCCAGCGCAGCAATACCCTCAGGTGCGGCAACCAGAACCAGAACTTTAATGCTGCTACAACCTGCTTTTTTCAGCAGATCGATGGTGGCAATCATTGAGCCACCCGTTGCCAGCATGGGATCAACCACCAGCGCCATGCGCTCGTCGATGTTGGACACCAATTTCTGGAAGTACGGGACGGGTTCGAGAGTTTCTTCGTTACGGTAGATACCCACCACGCTGATACGCGCGCTTGGTACGTGCTCAAGCACGCCTTCCATCATACCCAGACCTGCTCGCAGGATTGGCACAACGGTAATTTTCTTACCTTTAATCTGCTCAACCTGTACCGGGCCGTTCCAGCCTTCGATGGTCACTTTTTCAGTTGCCAGGTCAGAGGTTGCTTCGTAAGTCAGCAAGCTACCCACTTCCGATGCCAGTTCGCGAAAACGCTTCGTGCTGATGTCATGCTCACGCATCAGGCCCAGCTTGTGTTTAACGAGTGGGTGTTTCACTTCCACAATCTTCATTCTCTTTCTCCTCTGAGGTGGCAACCGCAAAAAAATCGCCGGATTATACCGCTTTTTTCGGATTACGCCATACCCGTCTTGCTTGACGTCGATCAAGCAAAGTGGTTAATGCACCGTTACAGATTATAAAACAGACAAAAAAGCCGGAGAGGATCCCGGCTTTTGTTTTTACAGTCTCTCTTTGCGCAAGAGAGCTATGAAGAGGACATCAGGCTGTGGTCAAAGATTCTCGCCGTTGCTGGCAATCACTTTCTGATACCAATCAAAAGACTTTTTCTTGCTGCGGTTGAGCGTCCCGTTCCCTTCGTTGTCTTTATCCACAAAGATAAAGCCATAACGCTTTTTCATCTCCCCTGTTCCCGCCGAAACCAGGTCAATACAGCCCCACGGGGTATAGCCCATCAGGTCGACGCCGTCTTCCACCACCGCTTTTTTCATTTCGCTGATATGCGCTGCCAGGTAATCAATACGGTACTGGTCGTTCACCGAACCGTCGCTCTCCTGAACATCGATAGCACCAAAACCGTTTTCGACAATAAACAGCGGCAACTGATAGTGATCCCAGAACCAGTTCAGGGAGTAACGCAGCCCAACAGGATCAATCTGCCAGCCCCAGTCAGATTTCTGTACATACGGGTTGGATACCAGGCTCTTGCTTTCGTCATAATCCAGCTCCGGGTTGTCCGCCGTCGCTTTCGTTGCGAAGGACATGTAATAACTAAAACCAATATAATCGACACAGCCCTGCTTCAGCGCGGCCCTATCTTCGTCGGTGATATCCAGCGCAAAGCCACGACGGTTAAAATAGTTCAGCAGATGCTGCGGATACTTGCCGCGAACATGCACATCGGTAAACCAGTAACGTCGATGCATCGCGTTCATCGCCATCATCATATCGTCCGGCGCACAGGTCAGCGGATAAATGGGACACATGGCAATCATGCAGCCTATCTGCAGTGACGGGTTGATTTCGCGCCCTGCTTTCACAGCCAGAGCACTGGCCACCAGCTCATAGTGGGCTGCCTGGAACATCACCGGCTCACGATCTTCACCTAGTTCGTATTTCAACCCGGAGTTCGTAAACGGCGCAAAATCTTCGTGGAAGTTAGCCTGGTTGTTGATCTCGTTAAAAGTCATCCAGTACTTCACTTTATGCTGATAGCGCTGGAACGCGACTTTTGCAAAACGGACAAAGAAGTCAATAAGCTTACGATTACGCCAGCCACCGTACTCAGTGACCAGATGGAAAGGCATCTCGAAGTGGGACAAAGTAATTACCGGTTCGATACCGTATTTCAGGCACTCGTCGAACAGGTCATCGTAAAACTGTAAACCGGCTTCATTGGGTTCCAGCTCATCACCTTTTGGGAAAAGGCGCGTCCAGGCGATGGAGGTACGAAAACATTTAAACCCCATCTCGGCAAAGAGTCTGATGTCTTCTTTATAGCGATGGTAGAAGTCAATGGCTTCGTGGTTAGGGTAATTTTTCCCCTGCAGAACACCGTTAGTGATTTCACGCGGCACACCGTGCGCCCCCGCAGTCATCACGTCCGCCACGCTGATGCCTTTTCCCCCTTCCTTCCAGCCGCCTTCAAGCTGATGCGCCGCCACAGCACCACCCCACAGAAAACCTTCTTTAAATCCTGACATTCTCTTTCCCTCATTCTGCGTTATTTTCTGCAAAAACAGTTACAGAAACCGGTTTCAGTTCGATGATGTGCAAAGGCTAAGAGGGTTGCAAGCAGATTACAGAAACCGGTTTCATTTTCGTGAACAGAGTCAAGTTTGAAGGCGTTAGATGGGTGTAGCCGTAAAAAAATCCCCAGGGATATTTCTCTTGCAGAATAGGCTCGCAAACGTTTGCCTGGACTGTTAGAATTGCGCCGATTTTTCTTACTATGCTATGCAATCGCGTGGGGACTTGAGCCGTGACCAACAAAACTTCTCTCAGCTACAAAGATGCCGGTGTTGATATTGACGCAGGTAATGCGCTGGTTGACCGAATCAAAGGTGTGGTGAAAAAAACCCGCCGCCCGGAAGTAATGGGTGGTCTGGGTGGATTCGGCGCACTGTGCGCTCTGCCGCAAAAATATCGTGAACCTGTTCTGGTCTCGGGAACTGACGGTGTAGGAACAAAACTGCGCCTGGCAATGGATCTTAAACGTCACGACACCATCGGTATCGATCTGGTCGCGATGTGCGTTAACGACCTGGTGGTCCAGGGCGCGGAACCGCTGTTCTTCCTCGACTACTACGCTACCGGCAAGCTGGATGTGGATACCGCCGCGAGCGTGATTACCGGTATTGCCGAAGGGTGTCTGCAGTCAGGATGCTCGCTGGTCGGCGGTGAAACCGCTGAAATGCCTGGCATGTATCACGGTGAAGATTATGACGTTGCAGGTTTCTGCGTCGGTGTGGTTGAGAAATCAGAAATTATCGATGGCAGCAAAGTTGCCGATGGCGATGTCCTGATTGCACTGGGCTCCAGCGGCCCGCACTCTAACGGTTACTCTCTGGTACGTAAGATTATCGAAGTCAGCGGTTGCGACCCACTGACAACAGAGCTTGATGGCAAACCACTTGCCGACCACCTGCTGGCCCCGACCCGTATCTATGTGAAAAACATTCTGGAGCTTATCGAGAATGTGGATGTTCACGCTATCGCGCACCTGACTGGCGGCGGTTTCTGGGAAAACATTCCACGCGTCCTGCCGGATAATACCCAGGCGGTGATCGACGAGTCCTCCTGGCAGTGGCCGTCCGTGTTCAACTGGCTGCAAACAGCGGGTAACGTCAGCGATCACGAGATGTATCGCACCTTCAACTGTGGCGTAGGCATGCTTATCGCATTGCCAGCCAGTGAAGCAGAAAAAGCTATCAGCCTGATGAATGCAAAAGGTGAAAACGCGTGGAAAATCGGTATCATCAAAGCATCTGATTCCGAACAGCGCGTGGTCATTGAATGAAAAACATCGTGGTGCTGATTTCCGGCAACGGTAGCAATTTGCAGGCCATCATTGATGCCTGCGAACAGAAGCGGATCAGTAGCACTATACGCGCTGTTTTCAGTAACAAGGCCGACGCGTTCGGCCTTGAACGTGCGCGTGAAGCGAATATCCCTGCGCACGTGCTGGAGGCCAGTCAGTTCTCAGGCCGTGAGGCATTTGACCGCGAACTGGTGCAAGAGATTGATGCCTATGCTCCCGACGTCGTGGTATTAGCAGGATACATGCGTATTCTGAGCCCGACGTTTGTGGCGCATTACTCCGGTCGTCTGCTTAATATCCACCCTTCCCTGCTTCCTAAATATCCAGGCCTGCACACACACCGTCAGGTGCTGGAAAATGGCGACGAAGTCCACGGTACGTCTGTGCACTTTGTTACTGACGAGTTAGACGGTGGGCCGGTCATTCTGCAAGCTAAAGTCCCGGTTTTCGATGGTGACAACGAAGAGGATGTGACTGCGCGTGTTCAGGCACAAGAACATGCCATCTATCCTTTGGTCGTTGACTGGTTCCTTAGTGGTCGGCTTGAGATGCGCGACAATGCCGCCTGGCTGGACGGCGTTAAGCTGCCACCGCAAGGACATGCTTCAGACGAGTAGTTTATCAAGCCGGCGATAGCCGGCTTTTTAATGCCTGCAAAAGACAAAAACTGTAAAAAATCAGCCTGTTTAGGGCTGATTACCTGTTGTATAGTCGGTTTACTGTCATACTTTTCTGGCACTGTTGGACATATCGTGGAAATGCTCGCCATAATAAGGACGAGACGGATTTACCACGTCCTGTGATTGAACTGGAGTGTGAGCTGTAATGGGTCAGGAAAAGTTATACATCGAGAAAGAGCTAAGCTGGTTAGCATTCAACGAACGTGTGCTTCAGGAAGCGGCTGATAAAAGTAACCCGCTGATTGAGCGTATGCGTTTTTTGGGTATTTATTCCAATAACCTGGATGAATTCTACAAGGTTCGCTTTGCGGAACTGAAGCGGCGAATCATCATCAGCGAAGAGCAGGGCTTAAATTCGCACTCGCGTCATTTGCTTGGAAAAATTCAGGCTCGCGTATTGAAAGCCGATCAGGAATTTGACGGTCTGTACAACGAACTGCTGCTGGAAATGGCACGCAACCAGATCTTCCTGATCAACGAACGCCAACTTTCCGTCAACCAACAAAACTGGCTACGCCACTACTTCAAACAGTATCTGCGTCAGCACATTACCCCTATTCTGATTAACCGCGAAACCGACCTGGTGCAGTTCCTGAAGGATGACTACACCTACCTTGCAGTGGAGATTATTCGCGGCGACACCATTCGCTACGCGCTGCTGGAGATCCCATCCGATAAGGTTCCGCGCTTCGTGAATCTGCCACCAGAAACGCCACGCAGACGCAAACCAATGATTCTGCTGGATAACATTCTGCGCTATTGTCTGGATGACATCTTCAAAGGCTTCTTCGATTACGATGCGTTAAACGCTTATTCCATGAAGATGACCCGTGACGCCGAATATGACCTGGTGCACGAGATGGAAGCCAGTCTGATGGAGCTGATGTCGTCCAGCCTGAAACAGCGTCTGACTGCTGAGCCGGTTCGCTTTGTTTATCAGCGCGATATGCCAGATGCCATGGTGGAAATGCTGCGCGAGAAACTGACGATCTCCCGGTATGATTCCATTGTTCCCGGCGGCCGTTATCATAACTTTAAAGACTTTATTGGTTTCCCAAATGTCGGCAAAGCCAATCTGGTGAATAAACCGCTGCCGCGCCTGCGCCATATCTGGTTTGATAAATTCCGCAATGGGTTCGATGCCATCCGCGAACGCGATGTATTGCTCTATTATCCGTATCATACTTTTGAGCATGTGCTGGAGTTGTTGCGCCAGGCGTCGTTCGATCCGAACGTGTTGGCGATTAAGATCAACATTTACCGTGTAGCAAAAGACTCGCGCATTATCGACGCCATGATCCATGCCGCGCACAACGGCAAGAAAGTCACCGTGGTGGTCGAACTGCAGGCGCGATTTGACGAAGAAGCGAATATCCATTGGGCCAGACGTCTAACGGAAGCTGGCGTACACGTTATCTTCTCGGCCCCTGGATTGAAGATCCACGCCAAACTGTTCCTGGTCTCCCGTAAAGAAGGTGAGGACGTGGTGCGTTATGCCCATATCGGTACAGGTAACTTTAACGAGAAAACGGCACGTATTTACACCGACTACTCGTTACTGACCGCCGATGCTCGTATTACCAATGAAGTTCGCCGGGTCTTCAACTTTATCGAAAATCCATACCGCCCAGTAAGCTTTGACTACCTGCTGGTTTCTCCGCAAAACTCGCGTCGTCTGCTGTACGAGATGATCGACAAAGAGATCGCCAATGCGCAAAAAGGCTTATCGTCCGGCATTACGCTGAAGCTTAATAACCTTGTCGATAAAGGTCTGGTGGATCGCCTGTATGCAGCGTCCAGCTCAGGCGTACCAGTTAATCTGCTTATCCGCGGCATGTGCTCATTGATCCCGGAACTGGAAGGCATCAGTGATAATATCCGCGTGATCAGCATTGTTGATCGCTATCTGGAACACGACCGGATATATGTTTTCGACAATGCTGGCGATAAGCAGGTTTATCTTTCTTCTGCGGACTGGATGACACGCAATATTGATTACAGAATAGAAGTGGCAACGCCACTGCTTGATCCGCGACTGAAGCAGCAAATTCTCGATATTATCGAGCTCCAGCTAAGCGATACGGTGAAAGCGCGCTATATCGACAAAGAACTGAGTAACCGCTATGTACCGCGTGGCAATCGCCGCAAAGTGCGGTCACAACTGGCGATTTACGACTACATCAAATCACTCGAGCAACCTGATTAACCTATGCCGATAAATGATAATACTCCACGACCGCAGGAGTTCGCTGCGGTTGACCTCGGTTCTAACAGCTTCCACATGGTCATCGCCCGTGAGGTAGATGGGGCGATGCAAATCATCGGCCGTCTGAAACAGCGTGTGCATCTGGCTGATGGTCTTGATGAACGCAGCATGCTTAGCGAAGAAGCGATGGAGCGAGGCCTGAATTGCCTGTCACTTTTTGCTGAACGTCTGCAGGGATTTTCGCCCTCCAGCGTGTGTATTGTCGGAACACATACGCTGCGCCAGGCACTGAATGCGCCTGAGTTTCTCAAACGCGCGGAAAAAGTGATCCCCTACCCGATTGAGATCATCTCGGGTAACGAAGAAGCACGCCTGATTTTTATGGGCGTGGAACATACTCAGCCGGAGAAAGGCCGCAAGCTGGTTATTGATATCGGCGGTGGGTCGACAGAACTGGTCATTGGTGAAGATTTCGAACCTCGCCTGGTCGAGAGCCGCAGAATGGGGTGCGTCAGCTTCGCACAGATGTATTTCCCAGGCGGAACCATCACTCGTGAAAACTTCCAGCGTGCACGTATGGCTGCGGTACAAAAGCTGGAATCCCTTGCCTGGCAGTATCGCATTCAGGGCTGGAACGTCGCACTCGGCGCGTCTGGCAGCATTAAGGCCGCGCATGAAGTGTTGCTGGCGATGGGTGAAAAAGATGGCTTTATTACCCCAGAACGACTGCAAATGCTAACCGAAGAGGTGCTCAAACATAAGAGCTTTGACGCTTTGAGCCTGCCCGGTCTGTCCGATGAACGTAAAGCGGTGTTTGTACCGGGTCTTGCCATCCTCTGCGGCGTATTTGATTCACTGGCGATCCGCGAATTGCGCCTTTCTGATGGGGCACTGCGTGAAGGTGTACTGTATGAAATGGAAGGCCGTTTCCGCCATCAGGATATTCGCAGCCGTACCGCACAAAGTTTGGCAAATCAGTACAATATCGACCGTGAACAGGCCAAACGCGTACTGGAAACAACGACTCACATGTACGAGCAGTGGCAAGAGCAGAATCCTAAGCTCGCGCATCCGCAACTGGAAGCTCTGCTAAAATGGGCAACCATGCTGCACGAAGTCGGGCTGAATATTAACCACAGCGGGATGCATCGCCATTCGGCATATATTCTGCAAAACAGCGACTTACCCGGCTTCAACCAGGAACAGCAAACCATGATGGCGACGCTGGTACGCTATCACCGTAAAGCCATCAAGCTCGATGACCTGCCGCGCTTCACGCTGTTTAAGAAAAAACAGTTCCTGCCACTGATTCAACTGCTGCGTCTGGGTGTTTTGCTGAATAACCAGCGTCAGGCCACGACGACGCCACCGACGTTAAAACTGAAGACCGATGATCATCACTGGACACTGAGTTTCCCGCATGACTGGTTTAGCCAGAATGCGCTGGTACTGCTGGATCTGGAAAAAGAGCAACAGTACTGGGAAGCCGTCACTGGGTGGCTGTTAAAAATTGAAGAGGAAAGTGCGCCCGACGTCGCGGCGTAACGGCTCAGGCGTCTGTCCGGGACGCCTCTGCCTCAATTAACGTTTCAAGCGCGACTGGTTTTCCAATCAAATAGCCCT
Organism: Lelliottia sp. RWM.1; assembly: GCF_016859735.1. Taxonomy (NCBI): domain Bacteria; kingdom Pseudomonadati; phylum Pseudomonadota; class Gammaproteobacteria; order Enterobacterales; family Enterobacteriaceae; genus Lelliottia; species Lelliottia sp. RWM.1. The sequence goes on from NZ_WLVC01000008.1 coordinate 66,977, forward strand.
GAACATAATCGATACCCAGCGCGTGCACCGCGCTGCGTATCTCTTCATTTTCAACGTATTCAGCCACCACCAGCATTTTCTTCATACGTGCCAAATGACAGATTGAGGCCACTATCTGATAATCCAGGCTGTTATCAACAATGTTGCGGATAAAACTGCCATCTATTTTCAGGATATCGGCATCAACACTTTTCAACCGGGCATAGCTCGCATAGCCCGTACCAAAATCATCAATCGCGATTCGACAACCCATCTGATGCAACTGCTTAAGGATCTCGCTAGCAAGCCCTGAATTACCGAAACTACTGCTTTCTGTGATCTCAAAAATGAGTTGCCAGGCTTCAACACCGTATTGCCGCAACAAGCGGCTGACCTCCAGCGGCAGCTGTGAGCGACAGGCCGTTGAAGGAGAAAGGTTGATGGCGAAACGCTGACCGGGCAAGCTCTCACGGTGCGCAGATAAAAACTGCAACGTATGTTCCAGCACCCATAAATCAATGCGTGACGAAAGACCAAACTCTTGTGCCACTGGCAGGAAATAATCGGGTGAGATCAATTCACCATTTTCACCCGGCATACGCAGCAACACTTCATGATAATGGTCTCCACGAATGCCGCGTATCGGTTGTGCCATCAGGGAAAATGCGTTCTGTTCCAGCACGTATTTTAGGCGATTCATCATCGCTATTTTATCTTTCAGGTTGCGCTGCAAATGAATAGCGCCACGTTGCTGCAAACTTTCCGGCTTATGTGTAGACAGAGAGAGATCCGCAATAACACTTAATTCCCCCAACAGTAAATAGAGGTGAGTTACCGGTGAACGAACACAGCAGTAGCTCACTCCCACCTGAGGCTGAAGTGGCATACCATCCCAGATTAAACGAAACTGCATGATATGCGCATTCAGACCTTCAATGCGCGACGGATGTGATTCACTATTCAGGCGCACAGCAAGATCATGCCCGGTGAGATTAAAAACACCTTCACCCGGCTGAAGCATGTTATTTATCCACGCAGCCAGCTGCTGTTTATATTGGATGCGAAGCAACATGCCATAGTTGCGCCCCAGCACTTCCAGCTCCGGGATACGTAATAAACACAGTGCTGACCACGGATTTTTTGCCAGCACGCGAGAAAGTGCGCGCAAGTTCGGCATGTGTACCACAGGATCAAGAAACGCCAGCTTGCGCGCACGAAAACTGACAGTTCTCTGGCGCGTCGCCAGCATCGCCATGTAGATAACAACAAAAGAAAAAACCAGATAGCTGGATGAGGTGATCGCAAGCTGAATATCATAGCCCTGATATACGGGGATATAGCGATAGTAATAATGAATAGATATGACCAGAACAGGTGTCCAGACCAGCGACATCAACCGATAGCCAAAGCGCATCGATCCCCAGAGCATCACGGGCATCAGCAGCGACAGCGTATAGTTTGTGCTAAAAATTGTACTATCATCATGCATCGGCAACAGCAGTAATACCAATAAGCCGACCAATACCGCGCCCCAGACCAGCAACTCAATTACACCAACATTTTTATCCACCTGCGCAACGCTCTGAGAAATAAGTCCTTTAGCATAACGAGGATGGCGAATTAAGCGGATAAGCACATAGCAGAAGGGGATACCGGTGAGACACCCGACCAATAAGCCTTGATAGTTGATCAAGGTTCGTATGCTCATCGGGTTTTGCCCCATCAGGCTTTGTCTGCTCTCATAAACGCCCAGATACAGGGCAAACTGAAACAGTAGCAAAAAGAGTGTCGCCGGAAAAAAAACCTGCCAAAACAGGCGTTGTGCCATTAGCCGCACATCACCATAGGGAACCATGTTTCGTCTGGGGGCAAACACGCGATACCCACCCCAACTTAGCGTCAGCGGAATAATAAAATGAGCAATAATACCTATCGTTTCGTAAAGATCTAACGAGGGAAAGTAACGTATAAACAGCGCCAGGCTGATGCCCGGAAACGCCGCAATTTCGTAGAATAACGTCAGCGTCAATAACACTGCCAGTGGTGTGTAATAAAGAACAACCCTGTCACTGCCAATTTGAGTGAAGGTATTCGCATAGCTCAGAAGGGGCAAAAGAATCAGCGGTAACACCAGTGGCAGAGCCCACCAGCGATCTTTATTATTGCTCAGGAAAGTCAGAATATTCATAGGTGCTCAGTCGAACCCCGATTATCCAACGGGTAAATATAGACAGGCATCCGACCTGACGTTGTCGTCACTCAAGCCCACAACACGGCCCGGCTAATGGAGGAGAGATTTTAGTTGTCAGGGACTCGCAGCAATTGACTTAAATCAAACTAATTAAATCGAATAATTATTTCTTATTCTTTTTTTCCATCTTTTTCCCATTTTATCAATTAAATAAATAATTAAATCACTTTATATAACATTACTTAATGTATGCATTGACGGAATTTTACACCCCTATAATTGACCCTTTCTTCCCACTGTGCCTTAATAGCCTCATCGCCCGTAATGGGTATGCCCAGGAAAACAACAGTGAGTCAGGCCACTCGTATGCATAAACGACATCGATTTAACACTCGGATGACCCGCATCATACTGCTTATCAGTTTCCTCTTTTTCTTTGGCCGCTTTGTTTATTCTTCGGTTGGAGCCTGGTATCACCACCAGGATAAAATACAGTCTCAGCAATCAAGCTTGTCCACCGATCGCTAACGAACTGGATTATTTTGCAGCATCCGAATGATCCCGGAGATCCCTCTACTGAGGATCTTGTCCTGACGCATCACTATCGCCAGTTGGCGATGTAATACCGGTGTTAAAGAACGCACGCTTAGACCCTCCCGATCTGCCGCGTGTCCAACAGCCATTCGCGGTACGATGCTGAAACCCAAACCCGCGCGAACCATCCGTTTAATCGCCTCAATACTACCAAGTTGCATAACGGGCGCTATCGACAATCCGCAGGCTTGAAACCAGCTGTCAATCAGTGCGCGAGTTCCACTTCCAGACTCAAACGCAATCAGCGGTTTTGAGTGCAACACTTCAGGTGTCAATGGTTCCGACATTCCCTGACATTCCTGTGAGGAAATCAGGACAAACTCTTCGTCCATTACCGGCATCACGTCCAGCGCCTTTCCGCTTACCGGCATCGTCACCAGCCCCATATCAAGACGACTTTCTTCAATCGCCCGAACTATATCGAGTGTATTTCCAGTCGTCACCCCTACTCTCAGCAACGGGAAATCTTTGCGTAATTGCTGTAACAACGGTGGCAAAAGATGGATGCAGGCCGTGGCTCCCGTACCTAACGTCACCGTACCACTAACCTCGTGGTGGCACTCATGTACTGAACGTAGCGTTTCTGCAACGGCTTGTTCTATACGCTCGCCGTGCGTCAGTAATGCCAGCCCAGACTCCGTGGCTTTGATACCACGACCTGTACGTTCGATTAAACGCACCTGAATAAATTGCTCAAGCTGGCGTATTTGCAGGCTGACAGCAGGTTGCGAGATCCCGAGCACATCTGCTGCAGCTGAAAAGCTTCCACGTTGTACCACCAGGCGGAAAGTTGCCAGATGTCCCAGATTCAGTGTCGTCATTCAAAGTTTCTCTTATGCAGGTCATAAGGTTACGGCTCTGCCAGCACAATACCGCGCCCAGTATGCTAAGGACAACTGCATTAACGGAATGAAAAACAATGGAAATACCTGCTATTCCCAGACAACTTCCTCTCACCGCTGGCTGTAATCAGTTGATCAACTGGGGGATCTCTTTTTACATGCCGGGTACATTTGCACAGGCGATTTCGACCGATCGGGCATGGTCATCGACGCAAATCTATCTCGGTTTGACCCTTGCCATGCTGGTCATGGCAGTGGTGTCCCCTTTTGTCGCCAGATTACTGGCTCACTTTGGAGGACAAAATGTTGTAATGAGCGGAACATTGCTGATTGCAGCAAGCTGCGCGATCATGGCGTTTGCCCCCACCCTGCCTGGCTGGTACTGCGCCTGGCTACTCACCGGGATAGGGATGCGCCTGTCGTTGTATGATGCGTTGTTCGCCTCGCTGGTGAATCTGTATGGGCAACAGGCGCGGCAAACCATTTCCCGCGTGACGCTGGCTGGAGGTCTGGCATCCGCGGTCTTTTGGCCGCTAGGAGATGCACTGTTGAAGATAATGAGCTGGCAACATGCGTTGCTGATTTATGCATTATTCGGTGTCCTCAGCGCGGTACTGATTTATCCCCTTCCCAATCAAACACTGGCAATGACGGTAAAGCCGGATACGTCCCATCAGGAAAAGAACCGCCGCAACAGTATCCTCTATGCCGCATTTATCGCACTGATCACTTTTGTCTCTAATGGCACATCCACACACTTACCTGAACTTATCACGAGCACCGGTTTACCCGTTGCGATCGGTATGCTTTGGGGATTCGGTCAGACCGGTGCTCGATTAATGGAAGTGCTGGCAGGTTCCAGACTGACGCCCCTCAAACTGACGCTACTGACAGCCCTGGCCATGCCACTCTGTTTTTTACTGGGCGTGGCTGGAACCACATTTATCTGGCCCATCGTCGGGTTTGTGCTGGGCTACGGCGCAATCAACGGGCTGGTGACGATAGTGAAAGCCACATTGCCTTTGCAGCTTTTCTCAACACAGGATTATGCAAAGCAAACGGGCTTACTGCTGATCCCTGCACAACTGATGGCTGCCGCATCTCCATTTGCCTATGCCTGGCTGAACCGGGAACTGGGGATTGCAGGCGCGCTGTGGGTATCGTGGGGGCTAGCGACAGTGATTGCAGGGCTTGCAGTGGGGATTGTGGTCAGTCAAAAGACAAATAAAAAACCCTCTGAACAAGCAGAGGGTTTTGTTTAGCAATTATGACGGGATCATTCCCACTCAATCGTCGCTGGTGGTTTACCACTGATGTCATACACCACACGGGAAATACCGTTCACCTCATTGATGATACGGTTAGATACGCGGCCTAAGAAGTCATACGGCAGGTGCGCCCAATGTGCGGTCATAAAGTCGATGGTTTCGACCGCGCGCAGGGAAACGACCCAGTCGTATTTGCGGCCATCGCCCATTACGCCTACGGAGCGAACCGGCAGGAACACGGTGAACGCCTGGCTCACTTTGTTGTACAGGTCAGCTTTGTGCAGTTCTTCGATGAAGATAGCGTCCGCGCGACGCAGGAGATCGCAATACTCTTTCTTCACTTCGCCCAGTACACGTACGCCCAGACCAGGCCCCGGGAACGGGTGACGGTAGAGCATATCGTACGGCAGACCCAGTTCCAGACCGATCTTACGCACTTCATCTTTGAACAGCTCACGGAGCGGTTCAACCAGACCCATTGTCATCTCTTTCGGCAGGCCGCCCACGTTGTGGTGAGATTTAATGACGTGTGCTTTACCGGTCGCAGATGCGGCTGATTCGATGACATCAGGGTAGATCGTGCCCTGAGCCAGCCACTTCACATCTTCCAGACGCAGTGCTTGCTCATCGAACACTTCGACGAACACACGGCCAATGATTTTACGTTTTGCTTCCGGGTCGTTTTCGCCAGCCAGCGCATCAAGGAAACGCTTCTCGCCTTCCACGTGAACAATGTTCAGACCGAAGTGGTCGCCAAACATGTCCATAACCTGCTGGGCTTCGTTCAGACGCAGCAGACCGTTGTCCACGAATACGCAGGTCAGGTTTTTGCCAATCGCACGGTGCAGCAGCATTGCCGTCACAGAGGAGTCAACACCACCGGACAGACCAAGGATCACTTTGTCATCACCAACCTGCTGGCGGATACGCTCAACAGCGTCGTCGATGATTTTAGCCGGAGTCCACAGGGCTTCACACTGGCAGATGTCACGCACAAAACGCTCCAGCATGCGCATACCCTGACGGGTGTGAGTCACTTCCGGGTGGAACTGCACGCCGTAGAAACGTTTTTCTTCGTTCGCCATAATCGCGAACGGGCAGCTTTCGGTGCTGGCAACAGTCACGAAGCCGGCTGGAATAGCGGTAACTTTGTCGCCGTGGCTCATCCACACATCCAGCAGCGGTTTGCCTTCTGCGGTCAGTGAGTCCTCAATACCGCGCACCAGCGCGCTATCAGTAACCACTTCAACCTGCGCGTAGCCAAACTCACGCTCGTTAGAACCTTCAACATGGCCGCCCAACTGCATGGCCATGGTCTGCATGCCGTAGCACACACCAAACACCGGAACGCCGGCTTCGAACACATACTGCGGTGCGCGTGGGCTGTTTTCTTCAGTGGTACTTTCCGGACCACCGGAAAGAATGATGCCGCTTGGATTGAATTCGCGAATCTGTGCTTCCGTGACATCCCACGCCCACAGTTCGCAGTAAACGCCCAGTTCACGTACGCGACGCGCAACCAGTTGAGTGTACTGAGAACCAAAGTCGAGGATGAGAATGCGATGTTTATGAATGTTTTCCGTCATTGACGCTAATTCCGAGGCAAGTGAAACAAAAACAGAGCGCCCGATTTACTCGTCGTCTTTCAGGCTGCAGGTGCGTTAGCTGCGTTCATTCACCCCGGCTACATAGTTTCACTATGCTCCAGGGGTCTCATGGACTTGCCGCCTTCCTGCACCCCGAAATCCATAGAGTATCTGGATCGGGCGCGGAAACTTATCAGGAGCCCAGACGGTAGTTCGGGGACTCTTTGGTGATAGTCACATCGTGAACATGACTTTCCTGAATACCCGCACCGCTGATGCGTACAAATTCCGCTTTAGTACGCAGCAGATCGATAGTACCACAGCCGGTCAGACCCATACAGGAGCGCAGGCCGCCCATCTGCTGGTGAATGATCTCTTTCAGGCGACCTTTATAAGCAACGCGACCTTCGATACCTTCTGGTACGAGTTTGTCAGCGGCGTTATCGCTCTGGAAGTAACGGTCAGAAGAGCCTTTGGACATCGCACCCAGAGAACCCATACCACGGTAAGATTTATATGAACGCCCCTGGTAGAGTTCAATTTCACCTGGGGACTCTTCAGTCCCTGCCAGCATGGATCCAACCATGACCGCCGCAGCACCCGCTGCAATGGCTTTGGCAATATCACCAGAGAAACGAATACCCCCATCAGCGATAACCGGAACACCCGTTCCTTCCAGCGCTTCTACGGCATCAGATACTGCAGTGATCTGTGGAACACCCACACCAGTAACGATACGGGTAGTACAGATAGAGCCAGGACCGATACCCACTTTCACTGCGCTACAACCCGCTTCAGCCAGAGCACGAGCCCCTGCGCCGGTTGCAACGTTGCCACCAATGATTTGCAAATCAGGATATTTCGCACGAGTCTCGCGAATACGTTGCAGAACACCTTCGGAATGGCCATGAGAGGAGTCGATCAACAGTACGTCAACGCCTGCAGCAACCAGCGCGTCAACGCGCTCTTCATTGCCAGCACCCGCGCCAACCGCAGCACCTACACGCAGACGGCCATGCTCATCTTTACAAGCGTTAGGTTTACGCTCTGCTTTCTGGAAATCTTTAACGGTTATCATGCCGCGAAGATGGAAGTTGCTATCAACTACCAGCGCTTTTTCTACGCGTTTTTCGTGCATTTTCGCCAACACGACATCGCGGGTTTCGCCTTCACGAACGGTCACAAGACGCTCTTTCGGGGTCATATAAACACTGACAGGCTGGTTCAGATCGGTCACGAAGCGAACGTCACGACCAGTGATGATACCGACCAGTTCGTTGTCTTCGGTCACAACCGGGTAGCCTGCGAAGCCGTTGCGCTCGGTCAGCGCTTTCACTTCGTGCAGGGTGGTGGTTGGCAAAACAGTCTGTGGGTCGGAAACGATACCGGATTCATGTTTCTTCACGCGGCGAACTTCTTCAGCCTGACGCTCGATAGACATGTTTTTGTGAATAAAGCCAATGCCACCTTCCTGTGCCAGAGCGATAGCCAGGCGCGCTTCAGTCACGGTGTCCATTGCTGCAGAGAGCATAGGAATGTTCAGGCGAATGGTTTTGGTTAACTGCGTGCTGAGATCGGCAGTATTCGGCAGAACGGTGGAATGAGCGGGAACGAGGAGGACGTCGTCAAACGTCAGTGCTTCTTTAGCAATACGTAGCATGGGCAATATCTCTGACCTGGGTGGTTAAATATTGCCGTGGCATTATACAGAGCGTAACCGATTGCATCCACACTTTTTTATAAAAAATGCTTGCGCTCCCCTCTCAGCAGGTTACTATCGACTGAATAACTTGCTGATTTAGAATTTGATCCCGCTCACATGTTATCCTCTCAATCCCCCTCAATTTTTACTGTTAGCCGCCTTAATCAAACGGTTCGTTTACTGCTTGAGCAGGAAATGGGACAGGTCTGGATCAGCGGTGAGATTTCTAATTTCACGCAACCGTCATCCGGTCACTGGTATTTTACGCTGAAAGATGACACCGCCCAGGTACGCTGCGCAATGTTCCGCAACAGCAACCGCCGGGTGACATTCCGCCCTCAGCACGGCCAGCAAGTTCTGGTTCGCGCCAATATCACACTGTATGAGCCGCGCGGTGATTATCAAATCATCGTCGAAAGCATGCAGCCTGCGGGCGAAGGGTTACTGCAGCAAAAATATGAACAGCTAAAAACAAAACTCTCGGAAGAGGGATTGTTCGACCAGCAGTTCAAGAAACCGCTACCCTCTCCAGCCCACTGTGTCGGGGTCATTACCTCGAAAACCGGTGCTGCACTGCATGATATTCTGCACGTTCTCAAACGCCGCGATCCTTCCCTGCCCGTCATTATCTACCCTACCGCCGTTCAGGGTGATGACGCACCAGGTCAGATTGTCCGCGCCATTGAACTGGCTAACTTGCGTCAGGAGTGCGACGTCTTAATCGTCGGGCGTGGCGGCGGTTCACTGGAAGATCTCTGGAGCTTTAACGACGAACGTGTAGTACGTGCCATCTTTGCCAGCCAAATCCCCGTAGTCAGCGCCGTCGGGCATGAAACAGACGTGACCATTGCCGATTTTGTTGCGGATTTACGCGCCCCCACACCATCAGCGGCGGCTGAAGTAGTGAGTCGTAATCAGCTGGAACTGCTGCGACAGATTCAAAACGGGCAACAGCGTCTGGAAATGGCGATGGATTACTATCTTGCGAACCGGACTCGCCGCTTCACGCAGCTCCATCATCGCCTGCAACAGCAGCACCCGCAGCTGCGTCTCGCGCGTCAGCAAACCGTGCTGGAGCGTTTGCGCCAGCGCATGAACTTCGCGCTGGATAACCAGCTTAAACGTGGTATATCGCGCCAGCAGCGCATCACCCAGCGTCTGAACCAGCAAAATCCACAGCCGAAGATTTATCGCGCGCAAGCGCGCATCCGGCAGCTTGAGTATCGTCTTGCGGAGAGTGCGCGCGCCCGTCTGAGCAATACCCGCGAACGTTTTGGCAATGCAGTCACCCATCTGGAAGCTGTCAGCCCACTTTCCACACTGGCTCGTGGTTATAGCGTGACGACAGTGACGGACGGCAAGGTGTTGAAACAAACGAAACAGGTGAAGGCTGGCGACGTGCTCACTACCCGCCTGGCCGATGGCTGGATAGAGAGCGAAGTCAAAGGCATTACCGCCGCGAAAAAAACGCGCAAGAAAAAGCCGGATTAAACTGGCTTAAATTCCACGCGCTTTTTAGAGATCAACCCGTGGCCATTCTGGCAAAAATAATCCACCGCACCACACGCTTTTAACACCTGGAGTGGCTGATGACACTCCGGGCAACACGCTTCCAGTTGAATATCCTTATGACAATGCGCGCAGTGCGCCACTCCATTTTGCGGCTCCAGTTCTGCGTGGCAATCGGGGCAAATGACTGACATTGAAACTCCTTATCTTTTCTCTCAACGCTATGTCTATTTTAACACGATACGCTTAATGCGGGCCACGCAGCGTCTGTTGCAATTGCAGCAGTAACGCAACTTCATCCAGCCGACGACGGGTTGTGAGACTGACCTCTTCCGGAGCGCGTGCAAACAGACTTTGCTTACCCAGGATATGTTCAACCAGGCAGTGCTCGTAAATAGCACCCGGAACATGCCATCGATGGACAGCATTACCTTCCGTGCTTTCCAGTACATCCTCGCCCCCTCGACGATCGTAGTTAATGACTCGTCCGTCACGTAAATACATCCGCAAACCTTTTTGCCCGCCAGAGGGACCCGCATATTTGTTGAGCCAGATATCCACCGGAATGCGACTGATCTCTCCCTGGAGATGCGCCTCACCTTCTGCCGTGCTTAAATCCCCTTTCACGATATCTCGCCCCAGCCGATCTTTGGCAGTAACCACCCGTAACGCCATATCATCACTGCCGCCCAGATAACGCACCGTTTCACGCAGCATCGCCAGCACATGCGTACCAACATCCAGAATCACACCATCAGGGTGGAGAAGCGTTCGCGTGTCAGGTTGACCGGTCGCGAAGTTGAGCGCAATGGGCTCTCCTGCCGTGTTAAATCCGCTCGGCTCCTGCAAGAAACCCTCAATTCTGACAATGTCGGAAATGGAACTGACCAATTTCTGTTTCACCGTTTCAATGCGCGCCATCCAGTGATCGAGCGCCAGTACCCGAGGCGCTGCACCAGGCATTGCCAGCAGCATTTTCAGTTTTTCGATTTGGGGAAGTGTGGCAACGATGGGTTTTTCGACCACTATACGCGGAATGGATGAGGCCAGAGCCTGCTCAAGCACCTCAAGGTGGCGCAAAGATGCAGTGGTAATAAACAGAGTATCCAGAGGCTGAGCAAGAAGTTCAGCCAGTGATGCGCAGTGTGTTATACCTTCAGGTTGTTTTGTGGGTTGAACATCAAATCCGAGACAATGTAGCGAGTCTCCAAAGTGGTTTCGTAATGCGGGTGAATACGCTGTTTCAACCACTGCCCCAAGACCAACAAAGCCTAACAACATATACCCACCTCGAATGTTTAATTGCCGGGGCATAACGCATGCCCCGGCCAGGTCGAGGTGCTATCAGGCGTTAGTTACCGGTTTCGTCTGCGCATTTTCCAGCATGCGACGCACCGGAACAATGAGGGCGATCAGCACCGCCGCACATATCAGCAGCGCAATCGAACAACGTGCGAAGAGATCTGGCAACATATCAAGCTGGTCAGCTTTCACATGCCCACCAATCAGACCTGCAGCCAGGTTACCGAGAGCACTGGCACAGAACCACAGTCCCATCATCTGACCACGCATTCTTTCCGGAGCCAGCAGCGTCATAGTCGCCAGGCCAATCGGGCTCAGGCACAACTCGCCAAGTGTCAGCATCAAAATACTGCCAACCAGCCAAAACGGCGATACACCCGCTCCGCCATTACTCAGAACGTTCTGCGCTGCCAGCATCATCAGACCAAAGCCTGCAGCTGCGCACAGAATACCAATCACGAATTTCGAAATACTGCTCGGACGGATATTCTTGCTTGCCAGTTTCGGCCACGCCCAGCTAAACACCGGGGCGAGGATAATGATGAACAAGGCATTGATCGACTGGAACCACACGGCCGGGATTTCAAAATCGCCGATCATACGGTTGGTATAGTCGTTAGCAAACAGGTTAAATGACGTTGGCTTTTGCTCAAATGCGGACCAGAAGAATGCCGCAGACACCAGCAGGATAAAACAGACCAACAATCTGGCGCGTTCTTTGCGGTTCAGGCCAGCAAACACAAACAACCAGATAAAGTAGAGAGCAACCGATGCCGCAATGACGTACACCAGCACACTGGCTACCGCGACCGGGTTAATCACAATCACGCCCTGCGCTATCAGTGTAACGATTACCACGACGCCCACCGCCAGTGCCAGCAACCAACTGCCTACACCATTTTTCTTCGCTACCGGGCTGTTCCACGTGGAATCCAGACCGACTTCACTGTCGTAGCGTTGCATGGCCGGAACAGCAAAGACGCGGAAAATCACCAGCGCCACCAGCATCCCGATGCCACCAATACCAAAGCCCCAGTGCCAGCCATGAGTTTTAATCAACCAACCGGAGATCAGAGGTGCGATGAACGACCCCATATTGATGCCCATGTAAAAAAGCGAAAAACCGCCGTCACGACGCGCATCGCCTTTTTTATACAGTGTCCCCACCATAACCGAGATACAGGTCTTAAACAGCCCGGAGCCAAGCACGATAAACATCAGACCAATAAAGAACAGGTTGTCGCCCATCACTGCGGAAAGTGCAATCGATAAATGCCCAAGCGCAATCAGAATTGAACCATACCAGACCGCTTTCTGCTGGCCGAGCCAGTTATCTGCAAGCCAGCCACCCGGCAGTGCCGCCAGATACATCGTCCCGGCGAAGATCCCAACAATCGCCGAAGCGTTTTCGCGTGCCAGCCCCATACCACCGTCATAAACAGTAGCGGCCATGAACAGAATCAGTAACGGACGAATGCCGTAAAACGAGAAACGCTCCCACATTTCGGTGAAGAACAGTGAGCCAAGCGGATAAGGATGGCCAAAGAACGTTCGGCTTTCTTTTTGATTAACAGAGGATTGCATAATTCTCCCGAGAAGGTATGTCGTCGTGCTTGTAAACACCGCAATGCACGCCGACCAGTTATATATCTGGCCGATTTTCTACATGCGGTGAAGAGTTATTTAACTATTTGATAACCTGATGCTAGTTTTGTCTAGTACCAGACCAGAGACTTTAAGATGAAAATTCGACGATTGTCTACTTTCCTAGATTTAAACTTGGCATAAAACGAATAGTGATTGACATCACACAAAGCAACATACGCTATAAATCGACGAAAAAAAACCCGCAGCAAGTGCGGGTTTTCTTATGATTAGCAACGATTATTTGCTTTTCTTGATGTGCTTAATCAAACGCTTACGCTTACGCATCTGGTTTGGCGTCAGAGTGTTACGCTTGTTAGCAAACGGGTTTTCCCCTTCCTTGAACTGAATACGGATAGGCGTACCCATTACATCCAGTGATTTACGGAAGTAGTTCATCAGATAACGTTTGTAGGAATCCGGCAGGTCTTTTACCTGGTTGCCGTGAATCACCACGATTGGCGGGTTATAACCACCAGCATGCGCATATTTCAGCTTCACGCGACGACCACGCACCAATGGCGGCTGATGGTCTTCTGCGGCCATGTTCATGATACGGGTCAGCATCGCGGTGCTCTGGCGACGTGTCGAGCTGTCATAAGCTTCACGCACGGAATCGAACAGGTTGCCGACGCCACTGCCATGAAGTGCAGAGATGAAGTGTACGCGCGCGAAGTCGATAAAACCCAGACGGAAGTCCAGGGTCTCTTTAACCTGCTCTCTCACTTCGTTGCTCAGGCCATCCCATTTGTTGACGACAATAACCAGTGAGCGCCCACTATTCAGGATGAAGCCCAGGAGTGACAGGTCCTGATCGGAGATCCCTTCCCGCGCATCGATAACCAGCAGTACTACGTTGGCATCTTCAATCGCCTGCAACGTTTTAATAACGGAGAATTTTTCCACTACATCGGTGATTTTCCCACGCTTACGCACACCTGCTGTGTCGATAAGCACATACTCGCGCTCGTCACGTTGCATTGGAATGTAGATGCTGTCGCGGGTTGTACCTGGCATGTCGTAAACCACGACACGTTCTTCACCGAGAATACGGTTAGTAAGTGTAGACTTACCTACGTTAGGACGGCCCACAATTGCCAGCTTGATCGGCAGATCCTGTGGGTTGAAATCGTCCTCAGGCTCCTCTTCAGCGCCCTCTTCACCTTCTTCGAATTGCGCCCAGTATTCGGCATCTTCGTCGACGTCTTCCGGCGGATTAACTTCATCAACCCATGGCAGCAAAACGGTTTCCAGCAGGCTGGTCACACCGCGACCATGTGACGCCGCGATAGGATAGATTTCGCCCAGCCCTAAAGACCAGAAGTCAGCGACAGCCTGATCGGCATCAATGCCGTCAGTTTTGTTAGCGACGAGGAACGTCGGCTTTTCACGCGAGCGCAAATGCTTAGCAATGGCAGAATCCGCTGGCATAAGGCCTGCACGGGCATCGACCATAAACAGAACCACGTCTGCTTCTTCGATTGCCAGCAGAGACTGCTCGGCCATACGGGTTTCTACACCGTCCTCTGTGCCATCAATACCACCGGTATCGATACAGATGAACTCACGTCCTTCCACCTCTGCACGACCGTACTTACGGTCACGCGTCAGCCCCGGGAAATCCGCAACCAGCGCATCACGGGTGCGTGTTAATCGGTTAAAAAGAGTGGATTTTCCAACGTTCGGGCGCCCGACAAGCGCGACCACAGGTACCATGTTTGAAGCCTCATAAAATTCAAAATAACGTCGCTTTTGCGACGTTTTTAAAAATGTCAAAACGGCCCCTGAGTTAACAGGAGCCGTTTAGTATACTACAACCGCTGTGTAATTAACGCGTGATCGCGTACAGCGTGCCGTCTTTTGCCTGGATCAACAATTTGCCATCAGCTAAGACAGGGTCCGTCAGGAAGCCTGAGCTATCGACTTTTTGCTGCGCAACGAAGCGACCCGTTTCTGGATCAATCCAGTGCATGTAACCTTCGCTATCACCCACAACCAGACTACCGTTATACAGTACTGGTGCAGTCAGCAGACGATGCAGCAGATCGCTTTGTGTCCACAACGTTACGCCGCCTTCCGTGTTCAGCGCCAGCAAGCGATCGTTCTGATCGACCATATAAATACGGTTGCCATCAACAATAAAATCATTCACTGAACCCAGTTCACGTTTCCACATGATCTGACCACTACGCAAATCCAGCGCAGTCAGGTTTCCATTATATGCCAACGCGTACACCACACCATTGACGATAACCGGCGTCGTGTCTACGTCGCTCAGGCGGTCGATTTCTGTAGAACCTGTCGCCTGGGAAATACGCTGCTGCCAAATCATCTGGCCTTGCTGCATCAACACCGCGCTTACACGGCCGTTGTCACCACCAACAATGGCAGCGCCAAACGCAGTAGCAGGAGCTGATTCACCACGCAGAGACAGTGAAGGCATATCCAGGTTTACTGTCCATTTAATCAGACCGTCAGCTTCATTCAGAGCCTGCAACTGACCGTTGCTGGTATGAATCAGCACCAAACCATCGCTAACTACAGGACGAGACAGGGATTCACCTGCTACGGTGGTTTGCCACGCAATCGAACCATCACTGCTGTTCAACGCATAAACCTGCGCTTTTTCGCTACCCACATACACATGACCACCAGCAACCGTCAGGCCGCCCGACAGCAATGCAGGTTTACGAGAGAACCAACCGTCTTTTTCCGCCAGGTTAACAGACCACACTTCTTTCCCGTCATCGGAATTCACGGCTTTCACTGTCCCTTTGCGGTCAGCCGCATAGACAACGCTGTCAGCAAATGCCGGATGCAGGTTGGAATAGAAATCGCCAATACCATCACCCACAGAAGTGCTCCATGCGGTAGATGGGGTAAACTGATTTTCAACAGTCGGCAGCGGGGACATTTTTACAACATCCTCTTCACCACTGAACAGTGAACAGCCACTCAATAAAGTAACAGAAAGCAGTCCTGGCAGAAGTAATTTACGCAATTGCATCGGGTCCCTCTCAGACGGACAAATTATTTATTTTCATCTGCATCATTTCGCTCAGCGCGGGTGAAGCGTTGCTTTTCACACCCGCTTCCCACGCACTGCGCGCACCCTGCTTGTCGCCCTTGCTCAGCAACGCTTCGCCACGCAGATCGGCAACAATCGCCGCAAAACCTTCACCTTTGACGGTATCGAGGGTTTTCAGTGCATCATCGGCTTTATTTTGCTGAACCTGGATACGTGCCAGACGCAGATTAATCACCGCTTTCAGGTTTTCATCGCTTGCAGCGGAGAGACCCTGAGTAAGCTGAGCAACCGCTTTATCCAGTTCATTTTGAACAACAAACTGTTGAGCGACTTCCAACGCAGCCAGCGCGCCGTAGGTGTTTTTGTTTTCTGCTGCAAACTTCTCTGCAGCGGCCAGCGTTTGCGGCTGATCGGCACGAATAGCGCTGACGGTGTTTTCATAAGACTGCGACGCACCGCGAGCCGAGTCAGCCTGATGATTGTTCCAGTAGCGCCAGCCCATCAGCGCACCTACACCAATAATTACCCCAACAGCCAGGGCTTTGCCGTTTTCAGCAAAGAAGCGCTTGAGCGCATCAACCTGCTCGTTTTCGTTCTCGTAAATTTCCACGCTGTCCTTCTCCTTAGCCCAATAAAGTGCGCAAATGCGCTGCAACGCCATCCTGCGTTACCGTTATTTGCTCACCAGAGCGCAGGTCTTTTACCACCACTTCGCCGTTAGCCACTTCGGACTCACCCAGCACCAGTGCGATACTTGCGCCCCACTTATCAGCACGCGCAAACTGTTTTTTAAAGTTGCCGCCGCCATGGTTGGTCATCAGCTTAATGCCCGGCAGTGCATCACGCACGCGCTCAGCAAGCTGCATAGCTACAGACTGCGTATCCGCGCCTGAAGCGACCAGGTATATATCGACAACAGAATCTGCTTTAAATTCCGGATTAACTGCCTGAACCAGCAAAACAAGTCGTTCAAGACCCATTGCAAAGCCCACTGCCAGGGCCGCACGGCCACCCAATTGCTCAACCAGGCCATCGTAACGACCGCCTGCGCAGACCGTTCCCTGAGAACCCAGGCTCGATGTTACCCACTCGAAAACGGTACGGTTATAGTAGTCCAGACCGCGAACCAGACGCTGGTTTACAGTGTAGGTAATACCCGCCGCTTCAAGCAGTTTGCACAGACCCGCGAAGTGCTCTCGTGACTCTTCATCAAGATAATCACCCAGTGCTGGCGCATCGTTCAATAGTGTTTGAACGTCAGGATTCTTGGAGTCCAGAACGCGCAGTGGGTTTGTGTACATGCGACGCTGGCAATCTTCATCCAGCTTCTCTTTATGCTGTTCCAGGAAAGCTACCAGCGCATCACGGTAGTTTGCACGCGCTTCCAGCGAACCTATAGAGTTCAGTTCTAAAGAAACATGTTCGGAAATACCAAGCGCACGCCACCAGCGAGCGGTCAACATAATCAGCTCAGCATCAATGTCTGGCCCTTGCAGACCAAAAACTTCAACGCCCAACTGGTTGAACTGGCGATAACGACCTTTCTGCGGACGTTCGTGGCGGAACATCGGGCCGATATACCAGAGACGCTGCTCCTGATTGTACAGGAGACCATGTTCGATGCCGGCGCGTACGCAGCCCGCCGTACCTTCAGGGCGCAGGGTCAGGCTATCGCCGTTGCGGTCCTCAAAGGTATACATCTCTTTTTCAACTACGTCGGTCACTTCGCCGATCGCACGTTTGAATAACGGGGTCTGCTCTACAATCGGCAAACGGATTTCGCTGTAACCGTAGCTGCCGAGCACCTGTTTCAGTGTGCCTTCAATGCGCTGCCAGATGGCGGTCTCGCCAGGCAGATAATCGTTCATGCCGCGGATGGCTTGAATATTTTTTGCCACGTTTACTCTCTTTCTATACACAAAAAAGAACCCAAAGAATGGGTTCAATCATACATGGGAAGCTCGCGGCTTCCCATCACGTTATTTATCAACCTGCTGAACACTGATGCGCTGTGTCTCATCCAGCATCGTCGCTTTAGCGCGAATACGGGCTTCGAGCTGGTCGATCATGTCGCTATTATCCAGACGATCTTTGCGAACGCCATCTTCATAGAGACCACTTTTCTTGTTACCGCCCGTCACACCGAGGGTTGACACCAGCGCTTCTCCCGGCCCATTCACCACGCATCCAATGATAGAAACGTCCATCGGGGTGATGATATCTTCCAGGCGCTGCTCCAGCGCGTTAACCGTACCGATGACGTCAAATTCCTGACGTGAGCAAGTGGGGCAAGCGATAAAGTTGATCCCACGCGCACGGATACGCAGTGATTTCAGAATATCGAAGCCGACTTTGATCTCTTCGACAGGATCGGCTGCCAGCGATACGCGGAGTGTGTCGCCAATCCCTTCAGAAAGCAGCAATCCCAACCCGATGGCCGACTTAACCGATCCGCTACGCAAACCACCCGCTTCGGTGATCCCGAGATGCAGAGGCTGATCAATCTGTTTCGCCAGCAGACGATAAGATTCAACCGCCAGGAATACATCAGAGGCTTTTACGCTGACTTTAAACTGATCGAAGTTCAGACGATCCAGATGATCCACATGACGCATGGCGGATTCCAGTAACGCTTGCGGCGTTGGCTCACCGTATTTTTCCTGCAGGTCTTTTTCCAAAGAACCCGCATTCACACCAATACGGATAGGAATATTGTTGTCCCGCGCGCAGTCCACGACCATGCGGATACGCTCTTCATTACCGATATTGCCTGGGTTAATACGCAGACAATCTACGCCATATTCGGCAACCTTCAGGGCAATGCGATAGTCGAAATGGATATCCGCAACCAGTGGAACACTCACTTGCTGCTTGATCAATTTGAATGCCTCAGCGGCATCCATTGTCGGCACGGAGACGCGAACTATATCCGCGCCCACACGTTCTAATGCTTTGATTTGGTTGACCGTCGCTTCAACATCTGTTGTACGCGTATTGGTCATTGACTGGACGGCGATAGGAGCCCCATCGCCAATCGGCACATTCCCAACGTAAATTCGTTTCGATTTTCTACGTTGAATCGGAGCCTGATTATGCATGAAAAATCTCCCGCGTTGCCTGTCTGTTACTGTGCTGCTGATTGTTCGGCATTAACGGTAAGACGTGCAACCTGGTTAGTTCTGATAAAACGGCTCAGATCGACAGGTTTGCCCTGATATTGAATCTGCACCGCTGATGGTGCGCCAATCTTAAGCTTATACGGGGCCTGGCCTACCAAATTCAGTGTGCCATCTTTACGCTGCAAGCCACTGAACAATTTTTTACCCGTTGCGTCAGTGACTTCCAGCCAGCAATCAGCAGAGAAATTCATCACCAGTGCATTCGGATTGGCCGCTGCATTCGCAACAGCCGCCTGATCGGTTGGTAAAGGTTGCGCTGAATTGTCAGCCGGAGAGGTCGCAGCAGGTACGTTTGCAGCAGTATCAACATTCGCCTGGGAAGGGGCAACCACCGTATTTTGTGCCTGAGGCTGAACGGCTGGGTTAGCATTTGAGGCTGGCGTTTGCGCAGGATCGGTTGCCTGTGCATCCGTCGTCACTTGCGGTTCATTGGTACTTGCGGTGTTATCCGTGTTTAACGGCACGCTTTGCGCGCCGTCGTTACCCGAATTATTGAGCTCTGCAGAGGATTGATCGGCCATTGTGGTGATCTCTTCCTGCTGTGCCTTATGGTTTTGCCACCACCAGGCGCCCGTTAAGCCAATAACCACAAACAGCACCAGCCACGTAAAGCTCATTAACCAGCCATCACGTTTTTTACGACGTTTACCGAGGGAGAAAGTTTGCATTGGCGCAACTTTGGCCGCTCTGACCGGCGCCTGCTTCTCCATCATTGGCAGCAATTCGTTTTCGGGGATATGCACCAGTTTTGCGTAAGAGCGGATATAACCACGCAGAAATGTTGAAGCCAGATCGGCAGGAGCCTTATCTTCTTCAATATCGCGAACCGTGGAAACTTTCAGACACAAGCGTTCTGCAACAGCTTGTTGGCTGAGTCCGAGTTGTTCACGGGCGTTGCGAAGACGAACGCCAGTGGAAAGTGCTTCATTTTGGTCGTGAGTGGCTTCAGTATTCATTCGCTACTACTACTTACTGGTACGTGTAAATTAGGGTCCAGATGCCGGTGAGTCACAATGCCACCCGCACCGCGAAACTTCTGGTCAGTTAACCTTGAACAGACAGTATAAGACTGTCGGGCCATAGATGACAGCGCAGCCCTGCCCACGAAGCTAAACTGTTGTTACGTCGCTACATACTGCCCGAAAGTCATATGAAACGCACCGTAATTATTAATCAATCATGATGAATATGACTGATTATTCAGTAAGGTTATGCGTCACGGCGCAGATAATGCGCCGTGACTGCATAATAATCAAACAGCTTTCACCGCAATCGTCTCGCCCTGCATGCGTTTACGCAGAGTACGTTTAGTACGATCGATGACATCCCCCGCTAACTGACCGCATGCGGCATCGATATCATCACCACGTGTTTTACGCACGATAGTGGTGAATCCGTACTCCATCAGCACTTTGGAGAAACGGTCAATACGGCTGTTCGAGCTACGGCCATACGGCGCGCCAGGGAACGGGTTCCATGGAATGAGGTTGATCTTGCACGGCGTATCTTTCAGCAACTCAGCTAACTCATGCGCATGCTCAGTACCGTCATTCACATGATCCAGCATGACATATTCAATTGTCACACGGCCCTGGTTAGCATTGGATTTTTCCAGATAGCGACGCACACCCGCCAGGAAGGTTTCGATATTGTACTTCTTGTTGATAGGTACAATTTCGTCACGAATTTCATCGTTCGGCGCATGCAGAGAAATGGCCAGCGCTACATCGATCATATCGCCAAGTTTATCCAGCGCAGGCACAACACCTGAGGTCGAAAGCGTCACGCGACGTTTGGACAGGCCAAAACCGAAATCGTCCAACATGATTTCCATCGCCGGAACCACGTTAGTCAGGTTGAGCAGAGGCTCTCCCATTCCCATCATCACCACATTGGTGATTGGGCGAGTTCCGGTCACTTTTGCCGCACCAACAATTTTCGCCGCGCGCCATACCTGGCCAATAATCTCAGAAACGCGCAGGTTGCGGTTGAAGCCTTGCTGAGCCGTGGAGCAGAACTTACATTCCAGTGCACACCCTACCTGGGATGAAACGCACAACGTTGCGCGATCGTCCTCCGGGATATACACGGTTTCAACGCGCTGATCGCCCACAGCAATCGCCCACTTAATCGTACCATCGGAAGAGCGCTGTTCTTCTACCACTTCCGGGGCCCGAATTTCAGCCACTTCTTTCAGCTTATTACGCAGCACTTTGTTGATGTCAGTCATGTCATCAAAGTCGTCGCTGCAATAGTGGTACATCCATTTCATCACCTGGTCGGCACGAAACGGCTTTTCGCCCATCTCTTTGAAAAACTCGCGCATCTGCTGACGGTTCAGATCCAGCAGGTTGATTTTTCCATTTTTATTAGGAACCGCTGCAATGGCGACTTCGGAGGTGTTAACTAATTCAGACATAATTTTTTCCGGCCTCGTTGTTACACGTTATGGCCCGTGGAGGGTTGAAAAGAAACGCCCCGGTGAGCAGTCTGCTCTTCCGGGGCGTTGCATTGTACAAAGTCTGACGCAGGTATGCCACGTCTGCACGCGGCATTTACGAAATAAAGTGTAAACGAACTCGCTGGATTAACGAGTGCGTGCGCACACTTCGCCTTCGCCGAAGAAGTAAGCGATTTCGCGCGCCGCAGATTCTACAGAGTCGGAACCATGCGTACCGTTCTCAGTGAAGCTGTCAGCATAGTCAGCACGCAGTGTGCCAGCCAGTGCATTAGCCGGGTTGGTCGCACCCAGCAGGTCACGGTGACGCTGTACGGCATTTTCGCTTTCCAGAACAGAAACCACGATCGGACCAGAAGTCATGAACTCGACCAGGCCATCAAAGAAAGGTTTACCGTCGTGTTCAGCATAGAAGCCGCGAGCCTGTTCAACGCTCAGGTGCAGCATTTTCGTGCCAACAATTTTGAACCCTGCTGATTCAAAGCGAGCAAAGATGCTGCCAATAACGTTTTTTGCCACCGCGTTGGGTTTGATGATGGAAAAAGTACGTTCAATAGCCATGATTACCTCTGTGATCTGTTCTGTTGTTTTGCATACCTGAGTATGGTGTGGCGCGGATTATAATGAGCAATAACGCCATTGCCTATGGATTCAGGTAACATTTTTTTAAAATAAGACGAGTTTTAGCAACAGGTCACATCTACAGGTATTTTTCCACTACTGCAGCGTAAAGTTAATTGTCGCTACCTGCCCCGCCTCATCCAGTACCAGTAACTGATAATCACCAGATTTATCAAGCTGTAAACTGTAAACACGGCCCTTTACTGCCAAAGGCTCACCATTGAGGAACCACCAGCGATCGCCACTGCTACCGCTAGCCTGGAGCGGTAACGACACGCGCGGCTCGCCAGGAAGACGTTTAATCACCGCGCCATCCCGTATACCTGACAACATCAACGGCGCAGGTGGATCCTGTGACAACGGAGGGCACGAGACTGACGACTCAGGGATCCTGGACGCCCGACGCTCATCTGCTGGCAACCAGGGTTCCAGTGGTAATGGCCACACCTCCAGCCACTTCTCTGTCGCGCCAGGACAATCTGCAGCCACACGTTTACCGTTGTTATCCAGCCAGACAGGGAAACGGATCCCTCTGATACCGTCTTGTTCCGGCAATAATAACGTTGGCGGTTCACTCCCTTCCAGCAGCCAGGTCGAAAGGCGACGGCGGCAGTTTTCATTACCATCCGGCAAAGATTGCCCACCCGGCCAGCAAATAACGCCACGTCCAACGGATGCGGGGCGCGGATCGCGTGGCAGACGTGCATCATCAACCGTTGAACGGGACTGGAGCATATTGTTGACCTGGTTAAGCAGTGGAACTGCACTCGCAAAACCAAACTGGCCTGCGACCGGCGTGCCATCCGGTCGCCCAGTCCAGATCCCGATGAGGTAGCGCGCATTAAGCCCTACAGCCCAGGCATCCCGATATCCATAACTGGTTCCTGTTTTCCAGGCGAGTGGGGCAATCTGCGGCAACGCACCATCGGGTAGTGGCTGTGCTTCATTGGCCAGGATCCGGCGAATAATCCACGCCGCACCGGGAGAAAGCAGAGGACGCTCAAGAAGCGGGTCGCCAGGCTGAACACGTAATCTGGCCGCTTTGCCATGACGTGCAAAAGCACTGTACGCCGCCGTAATATCTGCAAGCCTTGCACCTGCACCGCCCAGAATAAGTGACAAATTAGGCTGGGCCCCCGCAGGCAAGATCAGCGGCAACCCGACATTGTTCAGCATTCCGGCAAAACGTTTCGGCCCGTAAGCTTCCAGAACCTGCACTGCCGGAAGGTTTAGCGAACGCACCAGTGCCTCACTCATACTAACGGGGCCATGAAAGCCGCTGTCGAAATTACCAGGCCGATAATCTCCAGTCCTCCGGGGCACGTCCTGCAATAAAGAAGCAGGATGGATCAGACCGTCATCCAGTGCCATACCATAGATGAAGGGCTTCAGAACCGAACCCGGCGAGCGGACCGCATTGACCATGTCAACATGGCTGAATCGGCTGTTATCGTTGATATCAACCGACCCCACCCAGCCACGTACCTTCATCGTGGTATGATCGACAACAACCATAGCCAAAGAGCTGCGAGCAGGCAGGCGCGATTTCCAGTTCATTGCCAGCTCTTCAAGCTGTCGTTGCAGGGATGCATCCAGCGTCGTAACAATTTTACTGTCACGGCTTTTGCTGAGCATCATGCGCGAAAAAAGTGGCGCCAACTGCGGCATTTGTCGCGGCGCTAACCACACCGGTTCTTCACGTGATTCTTTCACCTGTTTTTCTGACCAGATACCTTGCGTCACCATCCGGTCGAGCACTTTATTTCGTGCAGCCTCAGCGCGGTCCGGCCAGCGATCGGGGCGCAACCGGCTGGGGGCTTGCGGTAATACCGCCAGCAGCGCCGCCTCTGAGTAACTCAGTTGCGACGGCGGTTTCCCCAGATAGGTCCAGCTTGCAGCGCCAACCCCTTGCAACGTCCCACCAAATGGGGCGCGATTGAGATACAGCGTGAGAATATCGCGTTTCGAGAGATGCCATTCCAGTTGCACCGCCCGCCAGAGCTGGCGGATCTTGCCACCAAAAGTACGCGGATGCGGATCCAACAAACGTGCGACCTGCATGGTGAGCGTACTTCCGCCAGAGATCACTTTCCCGGCACTGAGATCCTGCCAGGCGGCACGCAATACGGAGAAAGGATTCACGCCTGGGTGATCCCAGAACCAGCGATCTTCATACTGGATCAAGGCATCAAGATAGCGTGGTGAAACCTCTTCAATGGTCACCGGGTAACGCCAAATCCCCTCGCTGTCGGCAAATCGCCACAACGGCGTCCCCTGTTCATCCACGACCACCCGCGCAGGGTTAACCTCTTTCAGCGGTAATGGCCACAGGCGATCGGCTATAAAGATCAGCCCCCACAGAACGAGAAGCGCTCCCGCAAGCCACAGCCAGCGGGAGCGTAACAGGCGAGCAACCCGCATCTTACGGAACAACAATCAGCGGGCCACTGGCCGCACCCGTAGCCCGCCACTGCGGAACATACATAGATTCCACCATAGGAAGAGGAACATGATATGTCCCCGGCGTTACGGCACGAGCCAGATAAACCAGCGTCACCGGCTGGCCTTCATTGACAGGTACTGCCGCCACAAAGCGATCGTCACGAAACTCCATATGCTGAATATCCGCCTGCTGCATCTGGCTGAGTAAGTTCTGCACTTCACTCCCGCTGTCCTGCAAGCTGGCGCTGCTGCTTGCCAGGTTTTGGTTTTCCAGTTCAAGCCCCGCCGGGAGCAGATCAACCACCAATGCATCCGGTACATTCTGGCTCGCCCTCACCTCAAGCCATACCAGTACCAGTTCGCCGCTTTTCAGCGAAGAGAGAGATTTCGTGCTGCCATCTGTTGCCAGAATATGTCGCTCGACCTGCAAAACATTAGACGATGGCTGAGGGGCATATTCCGGGTAGCCCGTACTGTCAAGACGAACCCACAGCGGCGTCGTCCCGGTATTGGTGATCTGCAATGCACTGAGCTGATCGCCATTCACATTTTGAACCTGTGCCTTATCACTACCAAGCGCGGTATCGGAGATGCTGGTTGTCGCCTGCCATGCTCCGGAAATCGTCTGCAGTGAACGTCCCGCCAGGAACAGAGCATTACTTTCCTGCGTAGAGAGCCAGCGCTGACTGAAAGCCTGCTCAGAGAGGGTATTGAGCAGCATATTTTGCGCATCCGGAAGCAATTTGTACTCTTCCAGCAGAGAGAGCATCAACGCATTGTCGCGAAGCTGGCTGCCGTAATCCGCCATCCAGTTTTTACTGTCGTTACGCGGCGTCTTAATGGCTAAATCCAGCGCCTGCTGGCTTCGTGGTGCATCCCCCATCAGCTTTAACGCCATCCCCATCTGCATCAACGGCAATCCGGAAGCCGCCTGTGCATGGCGCTCCCAAATTTCACGCAGTGCGCCAAGTGGGGCTTTTTGCTGGCGCGCCAGAACCAGGGCCGCATAAGCCTGGACCGCAAACTTACTGGCCTGCGTATCATCACTGTAACGAATAGACATCATGCCCGGGTCTTGCAGGTAGCGTAGCAGACGGTTATTGGCGTTATTCACTGCATCTACAGGCACGCTATACCCTTGCTCACCCGCACGAACCAGGAAATCGGTCACGTATGCGGTCAGCCAGTACTCTTCCGGGCCATTTTTATCCCAGAGGGCGAAACCGCCATCTTCACGCTGCATTTGCAGTAAGCGGGAAATGCCAATATCAATGGCTGCCCGACGTTTCTCATCCGTATCGCCTTTAATACCAAGCGCGGTTAACTGTGCCGCATTGGTATAGAGTGACGGGAAAAGGCCACTGGTGGTTTGCTCCAGACAACCGTACGGATAGGCCTGAAGCTCTCGGATGTAACGCGCCAGGTTCAGCGGCGGCTTGCCGCTGAGCAACAGCTGGCCCTGCAACGTAGCAGGTGAGAATCCGCTGAGATGCTGCGATGGCGCACGCCAGGACTCACCAGGGTTCAGCATTGCGCCTGAATTCACCGTCTGCGCCGGGTAAGCCGGACGAACACCAATTTTCCAGCTCTTCTGTTGCGGCACAAATGTTTCGCCAGGAAGAGTCAACCCGCTCACCTGCGCGTTAATCTCGCCGTCACCATAGCCATCAAGCGCCCGCACCGGGATAAACATCGTACTGCGTGACCCAGGAGCAAGCTGAACCGGCTGAGGCTGAGCACCGGCAAGCGCCAGCTTACCGGATGCGGTTAATGCCACGCTCAGCGTTTGCGGCTGATCCGTCAGGTTTGTCAGATCCAGCGTTAACCTTGAAGTATCGCCACTGGCGAGGAAACGCGGCGTGTTGAGTTCAGTGATGACCGGCGCAGCCACAATCACCTTACTTTCGCTACTACCGAAGTCGGCTTCGGTCCAGGCCTGTGCCATGAGGCGCAATTCGCCGTTGAAATCACCGATTGGCAGGGTAATAGTGCCTTCACCGTTGGCATCAAGCTCCACTGGCTGCGCCTGCTGAGCAATAATCGTGACATGGTTCACCGGTGGTTTACCGCCACGCTTCAGTTCATCGCCATCCCCACCAAAGCGAAGGGCAGCCTTGCGCCCCTGCCCTTCTATAACCTGGCCGTAAATATCATAAATGTCTGCGCCATAGCGTTTTTGCCCGAAGAACGCCTGCCACGGATCTGGCGTGACGTAATCCGTAATATTCAGAACACCGCTGTCTACTGCGGACACCAGAACATTCACTTTCTGCGGCACAGCACCATCTTTAACGCTGGCTTTCACTTTTACCGAAAGCGTCTGATTGGGACGCATTTTCTGTGGATTATCCAGCGCAATATTCAGACGACGATTCTCATCCCCCATAGGTAAATGCAATAAGCCCACCGCGCGTTTTGGTGTAGCTGATTTGGATTTATCTCCAGGGCGAACCACCAGTGTGCTCAGATACAGATCGTGACGTTTCCAGGCTTTATCAATTGGAATAGCCAGATCCAGTCCGTTCGCCGGGACGTCGATCTCCTTCCACCACAGCGGACCATCGCTGGACTCAATCATCGCATAGCCTTTACCCGCAGCAGGCGCGGCAATGTGTAGATTGATGGTGTCACCTGGTTGATACGCAGGTTTATCCATTTTCAGCGTCACGCGATCAGGCCGCGCAGCTCCTGCGCCATCGCTGTTATCCTGCCAACTGTAACCTGCCCAAAAACGCACGCTGCTGACTGTCTCATCTGGAGCTTTCACTTCCAGGCGGTAGGAACCCCATTCCACCGGGAAGCTCACTTTTCCGGTCTCATCGTCAGTTAAATCAAGTGCCTGTTCGCCTTCGACCAGGTCTTTTTGATCAAACTGTGACTGCCACCCATCGCTTTCCGACCAGTTCCAGAAATAGTCCCGGCGCTCACGGATCAGGCGGACCTGCAAACCGGAAACCGCTTTTTTAGCACCGCTGGCATCAGCATAAACAATGTCAAAACTGGCATTGCTGTTTTCATCGACGATAGGCTGATTAACGGTCGTATCCGTGCGGTAATCGTAAACGGCTTTGCTGGCAAACTGCGGGCGAATACCTGGCAGCGTCTGCGCTGGCCAGATGGCTTGTTCCGCACGACGCGTTACCGGACGTCCGCCTGATTCCAGCAAGCTGGCCTGCAAGATAACCTGCAATGGCGAATGTGCCTCTTTCCACTGGCTTTCCGTTGAAATCTGTCCTCGCCCCATGTCATTCAGTGTAAGTTGCACTTCATCGAGGCTACGTGTCAGATTCTCTTCGGCGATATCACCGAACTGAAAGCCTGGCAGCGCACTAACGGCCTCACGTAATGGGCGCAGGAAAAGCTGGCCTTGCAGGCTATTACCATTGGCGGGCGCGCCGTAAAGGTAATATCCCACCACATCAAATTTAACCTCATCTTCCGGAGAAACAGGCATTTTTTGCCCGGACAGGTTCAGCGCCATGCGTTCCGGCATGAAGTCTTCTACGTGGAAATCCCACATCCGCTGCTGGTTGTCGCCCGTATTAGCCCGGACATGCCACATCCCGGTTTGTGCCCCGCTATCCAGCGGATAAGTAAAGCGGTAGAGACCATTTTCTGATTGAACAACCACGGTTCTGGCAACTTGCCCGTCGGGACGCAGAACATCGAGTTTCACCGGCTGCGCGGGAAGCGGCTTACCGTCGCTGTCACGGAGCAAGCCGTTCAGGATCACCGTTTCGCCAGGACGATAAAGATCGCGAGGGCCGAACATAAAGAACTGTTTGCTGTAGCCAGGCGCCCCCGCGATATCAAACTCAGCAAGATCCAGCGCCGGAAGTTTAAGATCGAGCAGCGTTGTCTGACCCTCTTTACGCGCCAGGATCAATGCGGCTTCTTTATCCGTTTCAAGCCTGACATGGCCGTCAGCATCGCTCACACCCTGCGCCAGGGTTTGCCCTTTATCATTGAGCAATGTGACATCGATGCCTGACTGTGCCGCGCCGTTTTCCAGGCCCTGGGTAAAGATATCAAGGCGGTTATGATAACGATGAGCGGACAGACCAATATCACTCAACGTAAACAACGTTGCCGCATTGCTGTAGTTGTAATGTCCGGCTTGATTCATTACGGCGATATAGACACCAGACTGCTGCAATGGCTTGATGTCATTCAAAGGTAATAATAATTTTTCACGTGTATTACGTGCAGGGTTCAGATCAAAACGACCTGTATAGACCAAATCGGCCATCTTCAGCAGATTGTCGGACTCCCAGTTGGTCAGAGAATTGCGGTACTCCCACTGGCTCACAAACGCGGCCAGAGACTCCGGTTTTACGCGGTAGAAATTCACGTCCACATTATTCACGTTGAGGGCCATAACTGGCAGCCCCTCAACCACTTTTCCTGGCAGTAGCGAGCCACGGCTGGCGAAACCGACCGTCGGTTCGACATCCCGGGTGGTAAGTGCTTTTTCGTAGTCGATGCCAAAGGTCGCTTTGTTTAACGCCTGCAAATCGCGTTCGACAGTGACAACCAAATTGCGATTCGGCTCCAGGTGGCGCAGACGCAGCTCTTTCAGATTAGGAGCCAGCTCCCACGCCCCATCCACTTTGCCGCTTTTCTTGTCCACAACATGAACCGTTTTGGCAAAATCCTGATCGGGATTCAGTGGGATGGAAAAGGTCAGCACCAGCGTCGCGGCTCCGTCAAGCTGCACCTCGGAAGCATCCAGCAGAGTCAGCGACTTCCCCTGGCTTTGGGCAGCCAGTTTTGCCAGTTGTTCTCCGTTTGGTTTTGCCGGCGTTTTCGCTTCTGTCGTCGCGGTAGATGCTGCAGAAGAAGCAGCCTGAGGTTTCTCGTCGCTGTTATCACAGCCAGCGAGCGTAAATGTGGTGAGCAGTGCGAGAGAAATCGCAGCTAAACGAAACGGTTTCATCCTTTGTCCCTGGCCCATGGAGCCTGTTGGTCGTCATCCGGATAAGTATTATCCGCAAGTTTCATTAATACAAAAAGTCCCATTTGAGATTTTAGGAATTGGGAAAAAAACAGGGCGTTGCTCGCGAGTTGAACGCGGTTTGCTTGTCGGTGTCAGAAAAAACATCGACAATCCGGTGTAATGGATAATGAAACGGAGGCAACCATGTCCACCTCATATTTTGTCACAGCCGACTGGCTGATTGAGCATCACGACGATCCGGAAGTACAGATCCTTGATGCACGTATGGCTCCCCCAGGACAAGAACATCGCGATGTCCCGGCGGAATACCGTGCCGGGCATCTTCCAGAGGCGGTTTTCTTTGATATTGAGGCCTTGTCCGATCACACCACTGCCCTGCCACATATGATGCCACGGCCGGAAGCTTTTGCCGTGGCGATGCGTGAACTTGGTGTAAGCCGTGATAAGCATCTTGTGGTCTACGACGAGGGTAATCTGTTCTCTGCCCCCCGTGCATGGTGGATGTTAAAAACCTTCGGCGTAGAGAAAGTCTCTATCCTGGCGGGGGGGCTGGCAGGCTGGAAGCGTGATGAGCTACCGTTGCAGCAGGGTGATGTCTCCCTGCCGGAAGGTGATTTTGACGTTAGTTTCAATGCCGATGCGGTAAAACGCCTGACCGATGTCCTGCTGGCGAGCCACGAACACACGGCCCAGATCGTTGATGCTCGTCCCGCGCCGCGCTTTAAAGCCGAGGCTGATGAACCGCGTCCAGGCCTGAAACGTGGGCATATTCCCGGTGCGCGTAATGTGCCATGGGGCGATCTGGTGTTTGAAGGGGAACTCAAAACCACCGACGAGTTACAGGCAATTTTTGAACGTCAGGGCGTGGATCTGCACCAGCCGATTATTGCCAGTTGCGGTTCTGGCGTGACGGCCGCAGTTGTTGTTCTGGCGCTTGCTACGCTGGGCGTGAACAATGTGACGCTCTATGACGGAGCCTGGAGCGAATGGGGAGCACGCGACGATCTGCCGGTGGAACCGTCTGTGAAGGCCTGACGAAACATCACGTAAAGACAGTATCGGGGTGAACACTCACCCCGATACTCATCAGATAATACGGTTGGTTTTTAAATCTCTCAGGAAACCACCCCAGCGACGTTCATAGAAGGGAGAGATGTGTTCAGTAATGAAATGGCTGATGCCCTTCTCACCTTTAACCACCCGACAAATGTCAATCGGCTCATCGCCCGGGAGTGTATCGGTAGCAACACTTCCCGCCGCCTGAATGATCTCGTCAATATCACCATCCGCTTCAATACCGATCAGTAAAATTGGCTGTTCGTCAGCGCTCTCCTTAATTGAGCACAGAAACGCACGTTTCACCGGTTTAAGGGTTTTGAACAGGGTCGTCAGCGAGTCAATCATCTGCGCAGGCGGCTCGGCCACCTCCGACAACAGCAGCGTTTCACCGCCTTCAATCACCTCTTGCATGCTCAGTGGATCCCCTTCCTCGCCAATCAGGTGGCTGATTTCACGCGGAGTAAACTCTTTCCCGGTCGGCAATTTGGCATTCAGGAACAGGGTTTCGCCCAGCGTCATATCAAACAGGGTGCGCACAGGCATGACAACAAACGCTTGTTCGTCTTCAACGGCTTTCTGCAATGCATCCAGAGAGGTGAAGAACGGGATCACTGATGTGCCGTCGTCTTTTTCCCAGTGCAGCAGATCCAGCGCACTGTCTTCAACAACCTGCTCACCTTCCGCCGCGGCCCCAGGAACCCAAACGGTGGAATCCAGCAAAGTGCGGAAGAATGCCGGGCGGTGGGCAGGCTCCGTCGCCGCCTGTTCCAGCAAGGTTTCTAATTCGTTTTTGGTTTCGGACATAACAATTCCAGATGTTGCATTTTCCCCTCCCCTTGTGGAGAGAGGGGAATGGCAATTACTCAGCGGTCAGCAGGTTCGCAACGGTACGTACGCCGAGACCGGTTGCTCCCGCAGACCACTGCTCAACGGCCGCTTTACGGTAAGTTGCTGAGCAGTCGATATGCAGCCAGCCTTCGTGGTAGTTCTCAACGAAATGAGACAGGAAACCTGCTGCGGTACTCGCACCTGCCGGATAAGCAGCGCTCGCGGTGTTATTCAGTTCGGCAAAGTTTGATGGCAACTGGCTGCGGTGGAACTCAGCCAGCGGCAGACGCCAGAACGGTTCGTTCTCAGCGGCGGCGCTCGCCAGCAGACGGGCAGCCAATTTGTCATCGAAGCTGAACAGTGCGTGGTAATCGTTACCCAATGCCGTTTTTGCCGCACCGGTCAGGGTCGCCATGTCGATAATCAGCTCTGGCTTCTGGGCAGAAGCGTCGATCAGGCCATCAGCCAATACCAGACGACCTTCCGCGTCCGTGTTCATCACTTCGACGTTTTTGCCGTTACGGTAGCGAATAATGTCGCCCAGTTTGAAGGCATTACCGCTCACCATGTTGTCTGCACAGCACAGGTACAGCTTCACGCGCTTGTTCAGACCACGGGTAATCGCGAATGCCAGCGCACCGGTAATCGTTGCAGCACCACCCATATCAGACTTCATGGAATCCATGAACGCGCTCTGCTTCAGGCTGTAACCACCGGTATCAAAGGTGATGCCTTTACCCACCAGACAGGCAAATACAGGCGCCGCTTTGTCGCCTGTTGGGTTGTAGTCCAGTGCCAGCAGCACCGGAGGGCGCTCAGAACCACGGCCCACAGTGTGGATCCCCATGTAGTTCTGTTCACGCAGATCTTCGCCCTTGGTGATGCGATATGACATTTTGTCACCCGCAACGCCGCACAGCAGGTCAACTGCACGCTGCGCCAGTTGCTCAGGGCCAAGTTCCTCAGCCGGCGCATTAATGGTATCGCGAACCCAGTCAATAATTTTCAGGCGGCTTTCCAGCTCTTTCTGACCTGCTTCATCAAGGTCTGCCCACTCAATTTTGCGGGAACCTTTTGGCGCTTTGTAACCTGCCCAGAATGCCCAACTGCGATCGATATCCCAGCCTTCGCCCGCAAGGGTGACATGTTTAATGCCAAGACCGTCGATTTTACGCGCCGCGCGCTGGATCAGACCTGAATCATCTTTGCCGGTCAGGTGCAGGGTAATACCGTCGTTGTTAATGCTGTAGGCCGCCTTCTCACCCCAGCGCGCATCGGCAGGCTGCGTAGAGAGCGTAATCTTCATCGCTTCGGTCATTTTATTTATCCTTATTAGCAAACGGGCCGCCTGAAGGCAGCCCATAGAGTCTCTTTCCACTAAATGATTCGCGTTGCAGGAAGGCGGCAAGCGAGTGAATCCCCAGGAGCAGAGATCACTCTGTGACTGGGGTAAACAAGCGCAGCCAACACATCGGCAACGTGAAGCATGACGTGAAAATTATTCTGCTTCATCTAACCAGACTAACAGAATCGCCTCCAGAATTTTTTCATTCGATGCGTTTGGATCATCATCAAAATCGTCTAAATCGCAAATCCACTGATGCATATCGGTGAATCGTACGGTTTTCGGATCGAGATCCGGATTGGCATCAAAAAGTGCCTCGCCGATTTCACGGCTGTCTGTCCATTTCAGTCCCATATCAGTGCTCACGTGCGTGGTTGATGGTGTAGCGTGGGAACTCCACGACCAGATCCTCGTCGGTCACGCTTGCCTGGCAGCTTAAACGACTGTCCGGTTCCAGACCCCATGCTTTATCCAGCATGTCGTCTTCATCTTCAGTGCTCTCCGCGAGAGAGTCAAAACCTTCACGCACGATGCAGTGGCAAGTGGTGCAGGCACAGGATTTTTCACAGGCGTGTTCAATCTCGATACCGTTACGCAAGGCAACATCAAGAATGGTTTCGCCAGTCTCAGCTTCCAGAACTGCGCCATCCGGACAGAGGTCCGCATGAGGCAAAATAACAATCTTTGGCATATTAAACCTCGTCCACGGACTGGCCTTTCAGCGCGACGCGAACAGATTTGTCCATGCGGCGAGCGGCGAAGTCCTGGGTTTGTTTATCAACGTTTTTAATGGCTTCTTCTATTGCATCAGCGTCATCGCCTTCAGCAACCACACGTAAGGTGTCGGCAGCATCGTCAATCACCTGACGCTCAGCGGCGCTTAGCAGCGCGGCATCGGCAGTGAGTGCACCTGTCAGACTTTCCAGCACGCGTGCGGCTTCAACTTTCTGTTCTGCCAGCATACGAGCCTTAACATCCTGATCGGCGTAGCTCATTGAATCCTGAATCATGGTGGCGATTTCGCCATCGGTCAGACCGTAAGAAGGTTTCACCTGGATGGACGACTCAACGCCTGTCGATTTTTCCATCGCCGTCACGCTGAGCAGGCCATCAGCATCAACCTGGAAGGTCACGCGAATATGCGCGCCACCCGCAGGCAATGCCGGAATGCCTCGCAGCGCAAAACGCGCCAGCGAACGGCAGTCCTGCACCAGTTCACGTTCGCCCTGCATCACGTGAATGGACATGGCAGTCTGGCCATCTTTAAAGGTGGTGAATTCCTGCGCCCGCGCCACCGGAATCGTGGTGTTACGCGGGATCACTTTCTCCACCAGGCCGCCCATAGTTTCTAAACCGAGGGACAGCGGGATAACGTCCAGCAACAGCATTTCGCTGTCCGGCTTGTTACCTACCAGAATATCCGCCTGAATAGCAGCACCGATAGCAACGACTTTATCCGGATCGATGGAGGTCAGCGGCGTCCGGCCAAAGAATTCGCCGACGCGTTCACGTACCAGAGGTACGCGAGTAGACCCCCCCACCATGACCACTTCCAGCACCTCATCAGCTTCAACACCCGCATCTTTCAATGCGCGGCGGCAGGCCAACAGCGTGCGTTTTACCAGGGAAGTAATTAGGTCATTAAACTGTTCACGGGTGATTTCACCCTGCCAGCCAGCCACGTTAATGGTGACAGACTGCGCATCGCTCAGCGCAATTTTCGCATCAATAGCCGCATCCAGCAGTTCACGCTGCACGCGCGCATCACTGCGATCGGTAATGCCCGCCTGCTGGCGGATGTAATCGGCCAGCAGATGGTCGAAATCATCGCCGCCCAGCGCGGAATCCCCGCCGGTGGCCAGCACCTCAAACACACCACGACTCAGGCGCAGAATGGAGATATCAAAGGTTCCGCCACCCAGATCGTAAACTGCAATCACCCCTTCCTGACCAGAGTCCAGGCCGTAAGCAATTGCAGCCGCAGTCGGTTCGTTCAACAGACGCAATACGTGCAGACCCGCCAGACGCGCCGCGTCTTTCGTACCCTGACGCTGCGCATCGTCAAAATAGGCTGGAACGGTGATAACCACGCCGTCGAGCTCGCCCTGTAGCGTCTCGGTCGCACGCGTCGCCAGCGCTTTGAGGATGTCCGCGGAGACACGAATCGGGTTCAGCAGACCGGCCTCTGTTGCGATCATCGGCAGGCCATTTTCGCTTGCCTGTAACTGATAGGGCAAATGCGGGTAACGGGTTTGAATATCGGCCAGAGAGCGGCCCATCATTCGTTTGACCGAACTGATGGTATTGGCAGGATCGCGCGAAGCATTAGCGCGCGCGTCATAGCCCACCACGTAGCCCTGCTCCTGATAGTGGACTACGGACGGTAACAGGTGACGCCCTTCGGCATCTGCAAGCGTTTCCGCCTGGCTGCTACGCACGGTTGCCACGAGGGAATTGGTTGTGCCTAAGTCGATGCCCACCGCCAGACGACGCTGGTGCGGCGCGGCACTTAAGCCAGGCTCACTAATTTGTAATAAGGCCATAATTGCTTCCGAAATTAAAAATCGAGCAGCTTTTCTTCGAGTTGTTCAGCACTGCTTCGTAGCTTATCGAGAAAACGCAGTTTGCGTACAGTGTCCGCCGCCACGTCCCACGTCTCGTTATTCAATTGTTCAACCATCTGTTGATGGCGAGTATCAAACATGCTTTTGACACGTTTGATGAAACTTTCCAGGCGCGCTTCGTCTTTTGCCTGTTCAATCTCATCCAGCTCTTCGCGCAGTTCCAGTTGTTCCATCAGGAATGCAGTATCACGCACGGTATGCTGTTCACTTGCCAGATCAAAACCGTGTAGAGAGAGCAGATATTCTGCGCGCGTCAACGGATGACGCAGCGTTTGCCACGCCTGATTGATCGTCGCAGATTGCGAAACTGCCGCCAGTTGCTCTGACGGCGTCCCACTGGCGAACTTATCCGGATGGAACTGACGTTGCAGATCCTGGAAACGTATCGTCAGGGACGGAATATCTATCGGGTACTGGGCGGGTAACCCGAAGAGGGTGAAGTAATCCATAACAATCTCGGGGCTAGCCAGTTAAAACAAACCCCACGCGCAGCGTGTCTGCGGTGGGGTTCTACGGATGACGCACGATTATACGTGGAAGCTTTCGCCGCAACCGCACTCGTCTTTTACGTTCGGGTTCGTAAATTTAAACCCTTCGTTAAGGCCTTCTTTCACGAAGTCCAGTTGAGTGCCGTTGAGAAATTGCAGGCTCTTGCCATCGACCACCACCTTCACGCCTTTGTCTTCAAACACGGTATCGTCTGACGCCGGTTCATCAACAAATTCCAGTACATAAGCCATACCAGAACAGCCGGAGGTACGTACACCCAGTCGCAGGCCAAAGCCTTTACCACGGTTCGCCAGGAAGGCGCTTACTCGCGCGGCAGCGCTGTCGCTAAGGGTAATCGACATACTCAAACCTCAATTATTTTGCTTCACGTTTACTTTTGTAATCCGCAATGGCGGCTTTAATCGCGTCTTCTGCCAGGATCGAGCAGTGAATTTTCACTGGAGGCAGTTCAAGTTCGTCAGCAATATCAGTATTTTTGATTGCCTGAGCTTCATCCAGAGACTTACCTTTCACCCATTCGGTGACCAGGGAGCTGGATGCGATAGCAGAACCGCAGCCGTAAGTCTTGAAACGCGCGTCTTCAATGATACCTTCATTGTTGACTTTAATCTGCAACTTCATCACGTCGCCACATGCTGGTGCACCGACCATGCCACTTCCTACGCTCTCGTCGCTGTTGTCAAAAGAGCCAACGTTACGTGGGTTCTCGTAGTGATCAATTACTTTTTCGCTGTATGCCATGATTGAATTCTCCTTATCTGATACCGATTAGTGATGTGACCATTCAATGCTGTTCAGATCCACGCCCTGCTTGAACATTTCCCACAGTGGAGAAAGGTCACGCAGACGGCCGATGGAGTTACGAACCAGCTTGATGGTGTAGTCAATCTCTTCTTCGGTAGTGAAACGACCTAAAGAGAAACGGATAGAGCTGTGTGCCAGCTCGTCAGTCATACCCAGTGCACGCAGCACATAGGATGGCTCCAGACTTGCAGAGGTACAGGCAGAACCTGAAGACACAGCCAGGTCTTTCAGCGCCATGATCAGCGATTCACCTTCAACATAGTTGAAGCTGACGTTGAGGATGTTTGGAGCGCCCTGCTCGAGATCGCCGTTCAGATAGACTTCTTCCATATCTTTCACGCCGTCCCACAGACGGTTACGTAGAGTGCGCAGACGCGCCATCTCGGTTTCCATCTCTTCTTTCGCAATACGATATGCTTCGCCCATGCCCACGATCTGGTGAACAGGCAGAGTACCAGAACGCATGCCGCGCTCGTGACCACCGCCGTGCATCTGTGCTTCGATGCGGATACGTGGTTTACGACGAACATACAGCGCACCAATGCCTTTCGGGCCGTAGATTTTATGGCCGGAGAAGGACATCAGATCCACTTTCAACTGGCTTAGGTCGATAGGCAGTTTGCCCACGCTCTGGGTTGCATCAACGTGGTAAATGATGCCGCGCGCACGGCACATTTCGCCGATGGTCGCGATATCCTGTACTACGCCGATTTCGTTATTCACGTGCATGATAGAGACCAGAATGGTGTCGTCGCGCATTGCGGCTTCCAGCTCTTTCAGGTCAATGATACCGTTGCTTTGCGGGGCGAGATAGGTGACTTCAAATCCTTCACGCTCCAGCTGGCGGCAGGTATCCAGCACAGCTTTGTGTTCAGTTTTGCTGGTAATGACGTGCTTGCCTTTTTTCTGATAGAAGTTGGCTGCACCTTTGATCGCCAGGTTGTCGGATTCGGTCGCGCCGGAAGTGAAAACAATTTCACGCGGATCGGCGCCCACCAGGTCAGCAATCTGATTACGGGCGATATCAACTGCCTCTTCAGCATGCCAGCCAAAACGGTGTGAACGGGAAGCTGGGTTACCAAAGTTTCCGTCCAGGGTCAGACACTGCATCATTTTCTCGGCAACACGCGGGTCCACCGGCGTGGTTGCGGAGTAATCGAGATAGATCGGTAATTTCATTGCTCTATAAACTCCGTACATCGCTTCAATGCAAGGAATCAGGCTACCGGCTGGATGTACGACCGAGTACACGGGGCGGGTGAACGCCCCGGCCTGATTCTGAAATCTATTATAATTTTTTACCCTAACTGTTTTGCGATGCGGCAATGCCGCAGCGCCCCGAAACAGAACGGGTAAATTATGCGCGCAGTTTCACGTCGATAGCGTCTTGTGCGCGGGTGCTGCGTTGGGAATCATGGCTATGCTGACGACCAGATACATCCAGAACTTCCTGGTTATTCACCAGTTCACCAAGGGTGATGTTGTTCAGGAAGCCGGTCAGACGGTCGCTCAAGTCGCGCCACAGCGCGTGGGTCAGGCACTTATCACCGCCCTGGCAGCCACCTTTGCCCTGACAACGCGTCGCATCAACAGACTCGTCAACAGCACTAATGACTTCACCCACCGCAATGCTGCCAGCGTCTTTACCCAGCAGATAACCGCCGCCTGGGCCACGTACACTGGAAACCAGTCCATTTTTACGCAATCTGGAGAACAGTTGTTCCAGATAAGAAAGGGAAATTCCCTGACGTTCAGAAATATCAGCCAACGGAACCGGGCCCGTTTCAGAGTTGAGCGCAACGTCCAGCATCGCGGTCACGGCATAACGCCCTTTAGATGTCAGTCTCATGTCTTACTTAACCTCAAACTCGCCCCTGCCCGGGGTTTTTTATTGTAAAATG
This sequence comes from Lelliottia sp. RWM.1, assembly GCF_016859735.1. Classification (NCBI taxonomy): domain Bacteria; kingdom Pseudomonadati; phylum Pseudomonadota; class Gammaproteobacteria; order Enterobacterales; family Enterobacteriaceae; genus Lelliottia; species Lelliottia sp. RWM.1. The sequence goes on from NZ_WLVC01000008.1 coordinate 105,350, forward strand.
GGGATATTGCATAGCAGGGCCAAGTCTGACATTCCCGACTAAATTGGTCAACTATTTACTTGACTGTTTTAGTCAGGTATTTAACGTTACGTGCCGTTTTGCCTCAGTGTGGCTTGATGCCCTCACCCGCCGGAAGAGGGCAAAAAACGGTGCAATCACTCTTTATTCTTCTGCTCAATCGACGCCAGAATACCGCGCAGGATGTTCAGTTCCTGGCTTTCAGGGCGCGCACGTGTGAACAGACGGCGCAGCTTATTCATGACCTGACCTGGGTGACCTTCGCGAATAAAACCGGTAGAAAGCAGTGTCTGTTCCAGATGACCGTAGAAGCGTTCAAGGTCGTCAACCAGCGGATATGGCGTTTCTGCCTGCTCCACGCTCTCGCCTTTTTCCTGTGTTGCCAGCCAGGCCATACGCACTTCATAGGCGATCACCTGAACGGCCATCGCCAGATTCAGCGAGCTGTACTCCGGGTTCGCCGCGATGGCAACGTGGTAATGGCATTTCTGTAATTCGTCGTTAGTCAGCCCGACACGCTCACGACCAAACACCAGCGCGACCGGAGCCTGTTCAGCCTCGGAAATGCTCTTCAGGCCACATTCACGCGGGTCCAGCATTGGCCACGGTAACGTACGGGAACGGGCGCTGGTTCCTACCACCAGGCTACATCCGGCAAGCGCTTCATCAAGCGTATCGACGATTTGTGCATTACCAATCACATCACTTGCACCCGCCGCCAGCGCGATCGCCTGAGAGTCGGGTTTCACCAGCGGATTAACCAACCACAAATTGGTTAATCCCATTGTTTTCATTGCGCGGGCGACAGAGCCCATGTTGCCGGTATGCGATGTTTCGACCAGCACGATTCGAATGTTTTGCAGCATAATTTTTCTGTGTCTGAATTCAGTGTCTGAAGAATATTCGGGCATATTATCATAAACGAGAGACATAATCCGAACTCGCTGCTATACTCTGCGCCGATTTTCCCGTTCTTTAACATCCAGTGAGAGAGACCGATGCATCCGATGCTGACCATCGCCGTGCGCGCAGCGCGCAAGGCGGGTAATGTAATTGCCAAACACTACGAAACACCTGACTCCGTAGAAACCAGCCAGAAAGGCAGCAATGATTTCGTGACGAATGTCGATAAAGCCGCAGAAGCGATTATTATCGAAACAATCCGCAAATCTTACCCGCAGCACACCATCATCACCGAAGAAAGCGGTGAACACGAAGGTACAGATCAGGATGTTCAATGGGTTATCGATCCACTGGATGGCACGACCAACTTCGTAAAACGTCTTCCACACTTCTCTGTATCTATCGCAGTACGCATTAAAGGCCGTACTGAAGTTGCTGTGGTTTATGATCCAATGCGTAACGAACTCTTCACCGCGACCCGCGGCCAGGGGGCTCAGCTGAATGGTTATCGTCTGCGCGGCAGCAATGCACGCGATCTGGATGGTACTATTCTGGCGACCGGCTTCCCGTTCAAAGCCAAACAACACGCTACTGCATACATGAATATCCTGGGCAAGCTGTTCACCGAATGTGCTGACTTCCGTCGCACCGGCTCTGCTGCACTGGATCTGGCGTATGTTGCTGCTGGCCGCGTTGACGGTTACTTCGAAATTGGCCTGAAGCCGTGGGATTTCGCTGCTGGCGAACTGATTGCACGCGAAGCTGGCGCGCTGGTGTGCGATTTCACCGGTGGTCACAACTACATGCTGACAGGCAACATCGTGGCGGGTAACCCACGTGTGGTTAAAGCCATGCTGGCAAATATGCGTGATGAACTGAGCGAAGCGCTGAAGCGTTAATTCAGCTTATCGCCCCAGCCTGGTCATCCTCTATGGGAGAAGGCCAGGCTGGACATCAAATCACATACCGTCAAAAGGGCCGCAACCCCCTTCCCACCGGCACTGCACTCATCCACATCGTTACCGCTGCAACCAGTAAAATCACGCCACCCGCCAATGCGAGCGTAGTCCACCCTACCTGTCGCCATAGCACCGGCGTTGTGTTACCACTGAGTTTGACCGCCATCTGACGGAAACTGTGCACCAGCAATGCCAGCGATGAAATCGTTAATGATGTCCCCGCCGCCATCGCCAGCGCCGACAGCATTCCCCAGCCAAATACGCCAATCACCTTACTGAACAGCAGCACCATGATCGCGCCTGAACATGGACGCATTCCCATCGAGAGGATGATCATCGCGCGCGCACGCCAGTCATCGCCATTCTGTAATTGATCCTGCGTCGGCAGATGCTGATGCCCACAGCCACAGTGGGCATCGTGAACATGGTGCGGCGTAAATGTTTTGAATTTTGGTTTTTGCAGTAATACCTGCAATTTTTTCAGCGCTCGCCAGCAAAGAATGAGCCCCAGTATGCCGACCAGCGCATAACTCCCCTTCTCCAGCCAAAAACTGCTCATATGCAACTGACGTGCAGGAAGTTGTAAAAGCGACAGCACAATCACCACCAGCCCAATCGCTACGCAACCCTGAAGCAGTGAAGAGGCCAGCGTCAGGCCAATACTCGATTTCAGCTTCGACGGATGGGTAGCAAGCTAGGTAGTGATCACGATCTTGCCATGCCCCGGTCCCAGAGCATGCAGCACACCGTAAACAAAGCTGAATGCCAGGAGAGCGCCCCCCGCTTTCGTCGGGTTTTCGGCCACCGCTTTCAGCAACCCGCTCATCTGCTGGTTAACCTCTCGCTGCCAGATAATGCTTTTCATCATTACCTGAGGACAGGCGTGCCATAACCACAGTGAACCACACACGGCAAACAGCAAAAAAAGAGCCAGCGGCCAAAGATGCAGCCACTGGCGAGATTTTCTGACCGGAGAAGAAATCACTGACATTGTAAGGTTACCTGCTGTGCAAACTGTTTCCCCAACTCCATATCCTCCGGCGGCGCGTCTGCTTTATCGAGCGATACGGCAAAGTTAAGCGTTTCCTCGCTGGGTTTTGGAGTGTGTACGGCAATCTTACAATTTTTTTGCAGGGCAGCAGGAAGGTGTGCATCACCGTCTTCGGCGTAACTCATATCAACATAGTAAGTGGGGTCGAACGTCGAAAAGGTGTATTTCTGTCCTGCCAGCAGTTGCGGTTCAGCCAGCGGGAGAATGAACGTTAGTACCGCCTGATGCCCCTCGCGTGACATTCCATACTCTGTCGGGCGATTGAGAAACTTCACTTTCTTCCCGTCATGCCAGAACTCTGTGAAATAGTGCTGACCGAGGACATTGGCCATCACTTCTGCAGCCAGTTTTTTCCAAATCTCATCACCAGGCCAGGCATTTCCTGCATCATAAAGCAGATCAGCAGAGGTAATTTCATCCATCGTCCAGCGCATTTTCAGACCGCTGAGATGTGTTCCATCCGTTACCAGATCCGTTTTCAGGCTGATAAAACTGTGAGGATGTGCGCTAACGGTAAGAGAGAAAACCGCCAAAAATAACGCCAAGGCGCTTTGTTTAACTATTTGCATCACTTCCTCACGTCAAAAATTCTGTGATGTTCGCCAGCATTCCTGAAGGAAAGAGCTCTCGCTGCGCTTTCTTGCGGACATCCTTTAGCTATTCTTACCAGACACTCCTACTGGATACCCGACAGATGATGACGACGCTCGAAATACCATCTGTGCTTTCCAGTTCGCAGCGCCGCTGCCAGGTGCTTTTGATGCTTTACCTGCCCGATGCTGCCGTCACCGCACAAAGCATTATTGCTGCTAATGGGGTGGACGATGCTATCGCACGGCAAGATATAGCCGAGACGCGCGATGAAATCCAGCGCTATCACCGGCTAGACATCGTTTCGCATCATGACGGTAGCTACCGAATTGAAGGCACAGCACTGAATCAACGGTTATGCCTGCTGCACTGGCTGCGCAGGTCACTTCGGCTTTGCCCACATTTTGTGACTCATCAGTTTACGCCCGCGCTTAAAACCGCACTTAAACAGCATGGCATTGCCCGGACGCTGTATGACGATACAAATCTAAGAGCACTGATTAACTTCTGTTCGCGCAAGCTTCAGCGCCAGTTTGAATGCCGGGACATTCAGTTTTTACAGCTTTTTTTGCAGTATTGTCTGATTCAGCACCATCTGGGTAAAACGCCGCAGTTTTCCCACATTCAGCGCAACTGGACGCAATCACGGAGCGAGTATTTCACCGCGCAGGAGATCGTTCGTCACTGGAAGCGACGTGTCGCCAGGATACCTCACGTTGATGAACAGCTATTTTTGGCGCTGCTGTTTATGATGCTACGCACTCCCGACCCTGCTATGGATAAACACCAGCAGGATGAACGTCTGCGCCGGACAATTGTCCGGATGATTGCCCGTTTCCGGTCGCAAACCGGTATGCACTTTAGCGATGAACAAGGCCTGACCGATCAGCTTTATATCCATCTTGCTCAGGCGCTTGACCGCTCGCTGTTCGATGTCGGTATTGATAACAGTCTGCCGGAGGAGATCCATCGGCTCTATCCACGACTGCTGCGCACAACGAAAGATGTGCTTTTCGAACTGGAAGCCGAGTTTGGGCTGCGTTTCTCTGATGATGAGATGAGCCTGGTTGCTGTTATTTTTGGCGCATGGCTGATGCAGGAAAGTGACTTGCATGAAAAACAGGTGGTGTTGCTGACGGGTGACGATCAGGCCTGCGAAGCACTGATTGAGCAGCAATTACGGGAAATTACGTTGCTGCCGCTCAATATCCGCTATCTGTCGTTAAAGACCTATCAGAAAGAGGGTGCGCCCAGGGAAGCGGCACTGGTTGTCACCCCTTACGCTACGACGTTACCGCTGTTCTCGCCGCCGCTTATTCATGCCGTTGAGGCGCTCAATATGCAGCAGCAAGAACATATCCGGGCCATGCTCGAATCGTAAGCCTTATACGCGCGCGGCCACTTTGGGACGCACTACCATTGCAGGCAGCGCCACCAGAGCCATCACCCAGAATACGCCATGCCCCAGGTGCTGATACAGGAAACCGGCAAAGACTGTCATTATTGCGATACTGCCACCCATGGCCACCGCGGAATAAACCGCCTGAAGTCGAATAACGTCCCCACCCTCACGAGCAGCGATATAGCGCATCGCCGCCAGATGACAAACGGTGAAGGTTCCACAGTGCAGGATTTGCGCCACAATCAGCCACGGCAGCTCTGTGGTCCAGCCCATAATGCCCCAGCGCGCCACACCGCAAATAGCGGAAAGCAATAACAGATCGCGAGCACCAAAACGGCGGAACAGTTTTTTGCTCAGCGCGAAGATAACAACTTCTGCCACCACGCCGAGTGACCATAAATAGCCCACCGCTGAAGCGGAATATCCCGCCCCCTGCCAGTAAATCGCACTGAAGCCATAGTAGGCCGCATGTGCCCCCTGTAGCAGGCAGACACAGGCCAGAAAACGCCAACTCTGCGCCACTAGCGTGCGCCAGGCCGGCCAGCCAGCCCTCTCCTGGTGACGACTTTCCCCCTGCGGCATTACCGACGGACGCAGCAGCATGCCCAGTAACATGGAGGCAATCCCGATGCTCAGCAGTGCCAGAATGGCGTGGTAATCGTAGAGACTGACCAGTTTGCCCACCAGCGCGGACCCAATCACAAACGCAATCGATCCCCACAGGCGAACACGGCCATAATCCATGGTTATCTGTTTTTGCCATGTATTTGCCAGGGCATCTGTCAACGGAACCAGGGGAGAGAAGAAAAGGTTAAAACCCACCATCACCACCATCAGCCAGGCAAACTGATGGCTGATCCAAAACCCGGCAAGGAACACCAGCGTCAGGAGCGCCAGAATACGTAAAGATTTAATCAGTAATGAGGGATCGCTAACACGGGGGGCAATAATGAGACTACCGAGAAAACGTGCGATAAGTCCTGCACCGAGCAACAAACCGATAGTCTCAGGCGTCAGCCCAATTCCTTTGAGCCAGACGCTCCAGAAAGGCAGAAAAATACCGTAGCTGAAAAAATAGGTGAAATAGCTGAGCGCCAGCCAGCGTGTGGAATGCAAAACCATGAATCCCTCCCGATATGGAGGCGATAGTCTGGCGGTAAACAAGTATCAGCGCAAGCCACGAGTAACAACTAAATAACACGTAAATTTAGCAGGGCTTTATCGCCCTGCTGTATTACCCGTGAATGAAAACGCGATGAATGCGTTTTGACCGCAGGAAATAAGGGATCCAGATAAGCGCGCCAACCAGCGGTGAAAGCGCATTACGGATATCTGCAGTATCCAGTCTGGCATCAAAGACCCACGCCGGAATACCTACGAAATAAAGCATGTAAGCCACCCCCATTAAATAGTAGGGAATGATGATTTTGCGGATACCCGCTTTTCTTTTAAAGAAGAACCATCCAGCAGCAAAGGTCAGAACCAGATCAATTAACACAACCGGAATTCCTCCCATGCCAAACAGAGTGATACCACTGCCTTGCTGAAAATAACGGAACACGGCGGAAAAATAGTTCCAGGCGCCAAACGGTGTCGTCAGCAGGTTAATCACTAACCCGGCAGCAGGCAGATAAAGCAGCCCGTTTATTTTCTGTTCATCCTGTTGTTCGCACTCATCACACAACCCAGACTCTTTATTGGCCTCTTTTTGCTGACATTCTATGCACTGCATATTTATCCCTTGCCAAAGAAAAGAGGTGATTTTACACGATAGCGCTATTTTGCATCACACCAATGCCTGATTTATGAAGAAAAGCTGAATGGCACGCCTGCAATTTGTGTATTAGCTTTAAGAAAGGTCCCACCTGAAAACGAGCCTGCTATGAACACTCTGCGTTATTTTGATTTCGGCCAGTCCCGTCCTCTGATGTTACTGATTGCCCGTATCGCGATCGTTGTGTTGTTTATTATTTTTGGTTTTCCGAAGCTGACTGGATTTAGTGGTACGGTGCAATATATGACGTCACTGGGCGCACCAATGCCCATGCTGGCCGCCATTATTGCCGTGGTGATGGAAGTTCCCGCCGCCATTCTTATTGTGCTCGGCTTTTTTACTCGCCCGCTGGCGATACTCTTCGTTTTTTATACGCTAGGGACGGCGGTAATTGGCCACCACTACTGGGACATGAGCGGCGATGCGGTTGTGCCAAATATGATCAACTTCTATAAAAATATCAGTATTGCTGGTGCATTCTTGCTGCTGGCGATAACCGGGCCTGGCGCACTCTCCATTGACCGACGTTAACCATAAAAAAAAGGCCGCAACCGCGGCCTTTTTTAGTTCAGCAATACTGAATTATGCGTAAACAGGGAAGCGTGCGCAGATATCCAGCACTTTACCTTTAACGCGCTCAATGACCGCTTCGTCATTGATGTTGTCCAGAACGTCACACATCCAGCCTGCCAGCTCTTTCACTTCCGCTTCTTTGAAACCGCGACGCGTCACAGCCGGAGAACCGATACGGATACCGGAGGTCACAAACGGGCTCTTAGGATCGTTAGGCACGCTGTTTTTGTTAACGGTGATGTTGGCACGGCCCAGGGCAGCGTCAGCTTCTTTACCGGTCAGGTTTTTATCAACCAGATCCAGCAGGAACAGGTGGTTCTCAGTACCGCCAGACACCACTTTGTAACCACGATTCAGGAAGACTTCCACCATCGCTTTGGCGTTTTTCGCAACCTGCTGCTGGTAAACCTTGAACTCTGGCTCCATCGCTTCTTTCAGTGCCACCGCTTTACCCGCGATAACGTGCATCAGCGGGCCGCCCTGTGCGCTTGGGAAAACAGCAGAGTTCAGTTTCTTGTACAGCTCTTCGCTACCGCCTTTCGCCAGGATCAGGCCACCGCGTGGACCTGCCAGGGTTTTGTGGGTCGTGGTGGTTACAACGTGAGCATGCGGAACCGGGTTCGGGTATACATCCGCAGCAATCAGGCCTGCAACGTGCGCCATATCCACGAACAGATACGCACCGATGCTGTCTGCGATTTCACGCATTTTTGCCCAATCAACCACGCCAGAGTATGCGGAGAAACCACCGATAATCATCTTCGGTTTGTGGGTTTGAGCCTGCTTCGCCATGTCAGCGTAGTCAATTTTACCGGACTCATCGATACCGTAAGGGATGATGTTGTACAGCTTGCCGGAGAAGTTAACCGGAGAGCCGTGAGTCAGGTGGCCACCTTGCGCCAGGTTCATACCCAGAACGGTATCACCCGGTTGCAGCAGAGCGGTATAAACAGCGAAGTTAGCCTGAGATCCGGAGTGTGGCTGCACGTTAGCGTAATCAGCGCCAAACAGCTCTTTTGCACGGTCAATCGCCAGTTGTTCAACGATATCAACGTATTCGCAACCGCCGTAGTAGCGCTTGCCTGGGTAACCTTCAGCATATTTGTTGGTCAGCTGAGAACCCTGCGCCTGCATGACGCGCGGGCTGGTGTAGTTCTCGGAGGCGATCAGTTCGATGTGCTCTTCCTGACGTACTTTTTCCTGCTCCATAGCCTGCCACAGTTCGGCATCATAATCGGCAATGTTCATTTCACGCTTTAACATCCGCATCTCCTGACTCAGCTAACAATAAAATTTTGACCTGAAAAAGGCAGTCCTGTTGGACAACGCGCAACAGTATAACTGATTAGTTCTGTGATAACAGGTCTTGACAAAGGATTTTACGCAAACGTTTTCCTTCATGCCACGCAAGGGTTTGAGGAATAAAGCTCTCGCCATTTTCAATGGATTTCTTTTCAGGTTTGTGATGCATATTTTTCACGATGCAAAGAACCATTTACAACGCAGGGTTATTTTTTATAAGATGCATTTAAAATACATCATTAAAGTAACACTCAGAAGGAAGCTGCTATGCTCGACGCTCAAACCATCGCAACCGTTAAAGCCACCATTCCCCTGCTGGTCGAAACCGGACCTAAACTTACCGCCCATTTCTACGATCGCATGTTCACGCATAACCCGGAGCTCAAAGAGATTTTCAACATGAGCAACCAGCGTAATGGCGATCAGCGTGAAGCACTGTTTAACGCCATCGCGGCTTATGCCAGTAACATTGAAAACCTGGCGGCTTTGCTGCCTGCGGTAGAAAAAATCGCGCAGAAACATACCAGTTTCCAGATCCAACCCGAGCAATACAATATCGTTGGCGGCCACCTGCTGGCGACGCTGGACGAGATGTTCAGCCCAGGTCAGGAGGTCCTGGACGCATGGGGTAAAGCCTATGGCGTGCTGGCAAACGTGTTTATCAATCGCGAAGCACAACTCTACAGCGAAAATGCAAACAAAAACGGCGGCTGGGAAGGAACCCGCGCGTTCCGTATCGTCGAGAAAACCCCGCGTAGCGCCCTGATTACCAGCTTTGAATTTGAACCTGTCGATGGTCAGCCGGTTGCCGATTACCAGCCAGGCCAGTATCTGGGGGTCTGGCTGAAACCCGAAGGCTTCCCGCACCAGGAGATCCGCCAGTACTCTCTGACACGTAAACCCAACGGTAAAGGCTATCGCATTGCGGTAAAACGTGAAGAAGGCGGTCAAGTTTCCACCTGGCTGCATAATCATGCGAGTGTCGGAGATGTGGTTCATCTGGCCGCACCAGCGGGCGATTTCTTTATGGCCGTTGAGGCGAATACGCCAGTGACGCTGATTTCTGCGGGTGTCGGTCAAACCCCGATGCTGGCGATGCTGGATACGCTGGCAAAATCTAACCACAGTGCCCAGGTGAACTGGTTCCATGCGGCTGAAAACGGTGACGTTCACGCCTTTGCGGATGAAGTGAATACGATTGCGACAAGTTTGCCACGCTTTAACGCGCACACCTGGTATCGTCAGCCGACAGACGCTGACCGGGCAGCCAAACGTTTCAACAGTGAAGGATTGATGGATTTAAGCCAGCAGGAAGGTGCGTTCAGCGCACCAGATATGCAGTTCTACGTCTGTGGTCCGGTGGCGTTTATGCAGTATGCCGCGAAGCAACTGGTTGGATTGGGTGTGGCGAAAGACAACATTCACTATGAATGTTTTGGACCGCATAAAGTTCTGTAATCGCCTAACGGTGCTTCACTTGCAATGGCCTACAGGGCAATCTTGTAGGCCGGATAAGCGCAGCACCACACGGCAATCATGTTAAATCGCGGCGTCGTCTTCCTCGCCCGTACGGATACGGATAACACGCGCAACATCAAACACGAAAATTTTGCCGTCGCCGATTTTACCCGTCTGTGCCGTACGAATAATTGTATCCACGCAGGTATCGACAATATCGTCACTCACCACAATTTCAATTTTCACTTTCGGCAGAAAGTCCACCATGTACTCTGCGCCACGGTACAGCTCAGTGTGGCCCTTCTGGCGACCAAAACCTTTCACTTCAGTCACTGTCATCCCGGTAATGCCAACTTCCGCCAGCGCTTCACGTACATCATCCAGTTTGAAAGGTTTAATAATCGCATCAATTTTTTTCATGGTGGGTCCTTAAACTCTTGCCTGTTAACAGCCTCGTAATCGGTTGCTCACAGTATCATATTCATTCGGATTTTGCGGTACTACTCTTTAAAATCGTTCGCTTCCAGCTCATGGCGCGACAGCAGCTTGTAGAACTCGGTACGGTTACGTCCGGCCATACGCGCCGCATGGGTGACGTTACCCTTAGTGATCTGGAGGAGCTTACGCAGATAGTTGAGCTCAAACTGATTACGCGCTTCAACAAAGGTCGGCAACACCGTATTTTCACCTTCCAGCGCCTGCTCCACCAGCGCATCACTGATCACCGGTGAAGATGTCAGCGCCACACACTGCTCAATGACATTTACCAGTTGACGCACATTACCCGGCCAGCTTGCCGTCATCAGACGTTTCATTGCATCCGTTGAAAATGCCCGGACAAACGGCTTGTGACGGTCAGCGGACTGGCGCAGAAGATGGTTCGCCAACAACGGGATATCTTCCGCACGCTCTGCCAGTGCAGGGATTTTCAGGTTCACGACGTTGAGACGATAATAGAGATCTTCACGAAATTCGCTTCGTGCCATCACCTTCGGTAAATCACGATGTGTGGCAGAGATAATGCGCACGTTGATATCAATATCGCGGTTGCTGCCCAAAGGACGGACTTTACGCTCCTGCAAAACACGTAATAATTTTACCTGGAGCGGCGCAGGCATATCACCGATCTCATCAAGGAAAAGCGTACCGCCTTCGGCCGCCTGAAACAGCCCTTCCCTGCTGCTCACTGCACCGGTAAATGCCCCCCGCGCGTGACCAAATAATTCAGATTCCAAAAGCTGCTCTGGCAACGCACCGCAGTTGATCGCAATAAAGGCATTTTTATTGCGCGGGCTGGCGTTGTGAATAGCCTGCGCCAGGATCTCTTTCCCGGTTCCACTCTGGCCGTTAATCAGCACGCTCACATCTGATTGCGCCACCATTCGCGCCTGCTCAAGCAGACGCAGCATGGCCGGGCTTCGAGTGACGATCGATTCTCGCCATGCTTCATCGCTGGAGGGCGCGGCGTGCTCAAGCGCGCTATCGATGGCCTTATAGAGTGCATCTTTGTCTACCGGTTTGGTCAGGAAGCTAAATACGCCCTGCTGCGTCGCGGCAACGGCATCCGGGATCGAACCGTGTGCGGTAAGAATAATCACCGGCATGCCAGGCTGCTGTTTCTGGATCTCAGCAAACAACTGCATGCCATCCATTTCGTCCATCCGCAAATCGCTGATCACGAGATCAATCTTCTCACGGGTAAGCACTTTCAGTCCTTCCTGCCCACTTTCGGCAGTTACCACGCTAAAACCTTCGCTGACCAGGCGCATTCCCAGCAGTTTTAACAAACCAGGGTCATCGTCGACCAGCAGGAGGTGAGCGGGTTTACGGCTTGTCATGGCTTCACATCCTCTTGTTTCTGCGTATCACTATCCTGATCCGGCGTTGTCGATTGTGAATTACTCTTTGACCCATCGGGCAAATAGCTCCCCGCCGGTTTACGTGTCGAGAGCTGTCTTTCAATATCAGTCAGGTTTTCAAGCTTGCGCGTCGTGGTATCAAGTTGAGTGCGTAAGTATTGTTGTTGCTGGCGAAGTGTATCAAGCTCACCGTCGGTAGACTGCTGTAACTTACTGTAGCGGGAGCGTTCTTCGGCCAGTTGCAGTTGTTGCACTTGCCCTTCTCGCCAGAGTTGGTACACCGGGCGAACCTGGGCCGGGATCCGTGAACTGAGCGTGTCCAGTTGCGCGGTATTTGCTCGCCGTTCGACGGGGGTAATTTTAGCGTCGGCCAGTAAAATCGCGCGTTTAAACGTATCCTGCCAGGTATCGTCTCCCCACATAGCCGCTTGTGCGCGAGCGGTGGCGGGCGCAAGACGCTGCGCGCAATCGATCCCACGAAGCCAGTACAGAGGGTTAACATCCACATCATGACCAGATAAATTCCAGAGATCGTCGCAGCGAGTGGTCAGGAAGTCCGCCAGTTGGTTTTCTGGCCATTTATCATCTTGTCTATCACTAATCGCACTCTCAGGGGCATGGGAAACACACCCCGCCAGAAGTAAACCGGACAGGCCCAGACGCCATTTTTTGCTGGAAAACACTGCGCGCACTGCGCGAAAAAAGACGTGTGACATACTCACCAGACATAGATTCATTTCATTGATTTTTCCGGCTCAAGAGGCAGTTCGATACGAAAGCACACATCCGAGCGATCGTCACTCACGATATTGAGCTCGCCTTGCATGCGCCGTATGCAGTCGCGGGCAATACTCAACCCCAGACCACTTCCTTTTACCGCACCTTTTCGCTGATGACTTCCCTGGAAAAAGGGCTCAAAAATCATCGCTTTTTCGTCATCCGGAATCGGCGTGCCCGTATTGGCAACGTCAATAAACACTCGAGAATCATTCATATAACTACGGATATAAATGTTACCGGATTCAGTACCATAGTGCACCGCATTGGAATAAAGATTATCCAGCACACTCATCAAAAGCATCGGCTCGGCAAGGCAGGCTGAGACATTAAGCGCCACGTCAGTATGCATCATTTTAGCTCTTGCCGGCAGACTATGGGCTGAGACCACCATGTCTATCAGAGGCGCAATATCGACCCTTTCAAGGGCCACTGCACCATCGGCCAGTTTACGGTTGTAATCCAGTAATTGCTCAATAAGTTTTTGCAAATTACGGCTGCTGGCATCCAGGATCTCAACAATCTCTTTTTGTTCTGGCGTCAGTGGCCCTGGAACCTCATCAGCCAGCAGCTCCGTCCCTTCCCGCATACTGGCGAGTGGCGTTTTTAATTCGTGCGAGATGTGGCGTAAAAACTGATGACGCTGGGACTCCAGCCATGCCAGACGTTCCGAAAGCCAGATAATACGCTGGCCCACAGAGCGCAATTCCCTTGGGCCTTTAAAGACAACCGTGTCACCAAGGGAACGGCCTTCCCCCAGGCGGTTGATCATCCGCTGAATGCCTTTTACCGGGCCGATAATCATGCGAGTAAACAACAGAACCAGCGCCAGGCTGACTAAAAAGAGCACCAGCGCCTGCCAGCCAAAGAACTGACCTCGCTCAGCGATCTCCTGCTGCAACTGCTGGCCCCGTGAGAAAATCACTGCTCGCGTCGCCTGGGTCATGTCGGTATTGGCGTTAGCAAACGCTTCAAGACGTGCGGCAGCAGCAGCATCCGGGCCACTGTTTTTACACTGCAACTGGGCCAGATCGTTCAGGTCCTGGCGTAGCGCCTGGTAAAGCTTGTCATCAGGCAGAACGCCCGCATGTGCATCCAGCATTTCGCTGTAGCGTTTACGTTGATTTTGATAGACCTTTTCCAGGGTACGATCGTCCAGCACGCAATACTGGCGATAGCTTCGTTCCATCTCCAGCGCGGCATTGGTCATCGCTTCACTGCGCCGTGCATCAACCAGCGTTGTGCGGTTTGTTAATGCCGCCTGAGCACTGAGTGCATTCAGGCTTTGCCACGCCTGCCATGCCAGAACCAGAAGAGGCAACAGAATCAACAGAAACGCCATCATGACGAGTTGTCGCAGGGAACGAGGAAAAACGGGCCAGCGTTTCAACGCATTACTCTCTTAGTAAGGGGTTCATGAGAGCGTAACTGAGTCTACCCTTCAGATACAACAAAGCCGGGTAAAAACCCGGCTTTGTTGTGAAATGAGGCGGTGCCTAACTCGACGTTTCGCCCTGGCCTGATAAAGCATCGCTATAATCAGTGGTTGGACGGCAGGCACCTGTTTGTGCGTCATTCGAAGTTTATGTAGCACGTCCCGAAGGGGCTGACATAAGAGGGTGAATGAGCCACTGCGCAATATTATGCAACACCCATGCCAGAATAAAAAGTAAATATTTATATTATTGATAATAATGAGGTTTATTGATTCACGCTGTCAATTAGTCATCGAATGATTTTCATGCTAAATGTCGCCAATTAACAACACCTTAGCTTAAACATAATTAACTTCATATAAATCATAGAATTAAATGTCTCCATATGGAGACACTCTAAATACAGGGTTGTCGCGAATTCCCGACAAAAAAAAGCCCCCATTTCTGGAGGCTTTTTACAAACAGGAGGCGTTTAGCCCAACTGTTTACGTGCATTGCGGAAAATGCGCATCCACGGGCTGTCTTCGCCCCAGTTTTCCGGATGCCAGGAGTTGCTCACCGTACGGAACACACGTTCCGGATGCGGCATCATCACCGTGACCCTGCCACTTTCGCTGGTCACTGCGGTAATACCATTCGGGGAGCCGTTCGGGTTTGCAGGATACGTTTGCGTCACTTTGCCAGTGTTATCGACAAAGCGCAGCGCCACCAGGCCTTTGCTTTCAAGCTGAGCAAGATGGGCAGCATCACGAACTTCAACCTGGCCTTCACCGTGAGATACCGCAATCGGCATCTGCGAGCCAACCATACCCTGCAACAACAGAGACGGGCTTTGTGTCACTTCAACCAGGCTAAAACGCGCTTCGAAGCGGTCAGACTGGTTACGCACAAAGCGTGGCCAGGCTTCGCTTCCTGGGATCAGTTCACGCAGATTAGACATCATCTGGCAACCATTGCATACGCCGAGCGCCAGAGTCTGCGGACGGTGGAAGAAGGTTTCAAACTCATCACGAACGCGGTTGTTGAAGAGGATGGACTTCGCCCAGCCTTCTCCCGCCCCCAGCACGTCACCGTATGAAAAGCCACCGCAGGCCACCAGCGCCTGGAAATCGTCCAGCCCGGTACGCCCAGCCAACAGGTCGCTCATATGAACATCGATGGCATCAAAACCTGCACGGTGGAAAGCTGCCGCCATTTCAACGTGGGAGTTCACGCCCTGCTCACGCAGCACGGCCGCTTTTGGACGCGCGCCTGTTGCAATATACGGGGCAGCGATATCCTCGTTAATGTCAAAGGAGAGCTTCACGTTCAGGCCTGGATCGTTGTCATTGGCTTTCGCGTTGTGCTCCTGATCGGCACATTCCGGGTTATCACGCAGACGCTGCATCTGCCAGGTCGTTTCCGCCCACCACATACGCAGTGTGGTGCGGCTTTCGCTGAACACCGCATGGCCATCGGCTTCAATCACAAAACGATCGCCCTTCACGGCACGACCCAGATAGTGCACGCAATCTGCCAGGCCATGTTGTGCCAGCAGTGCCTCAACCGCATCGCGATCTGCTGCACGCACCTGAATCACCGCCCCCAGCTCTTCATTAAACAGCGCCGCCAGACGATCGTCACCAAGCGAAGCGATGTCGGCTTGCACACCACAGTGACCGGTAAAGGCCATTTCTGCCAGGGTCACCAGCAGGCCGCCATCGGAGCGGTCGTGGTAGGCCAGCAGTTTGCGCTGAGCAACCAGTGCCTGAACCGCATCGTAGAAGCCCTTCAACTGCGCGACATCACGCACATCAGCAGGTTTATCACCAAGCTGACGATAAACCTGAGCCAGCGCCGTTGCACCCAGCGCGTTATGGCCTTTGCCCAGATCAATCAGCAACAGGGCGTTGTCTTCAGTCGAGAGCTGCGGAGTGATGGTCTGACGTACGTCTTCGACGCGCGCAAACGCAGTGATCACCAGCGAGAGCGGAGACGTCATCTCGCGCTGCTCGCTCCCTTCCTGCCAGCGGGTTTTCATCGACATGGAGTCTTTACCCACCGGAATGGTCAGGCCGAGAGCAGGACACAACTCCTCGCCCACCGCTTTAACAGCTTCGTACAGACCCGCATCCTCACCAGGGTGACCGGCTGCAGCCATCCAGTTCGCGGAGAGCTTAATACGTTTGATATCGCCAATCTGCGTCGCAGCAATGTTCGTCAACGCTTCACCCACAGCCAGACGGGCTGAAGCGGCGAAGTCGAGCAGTGCCACAGGCGTACGCTCTCCCAGCGCCATCGCTTCACCGTAATAGCTGTCCAGGCTCGCGGTGGTAACGGCACAGTTGGCTACCGGGATCTGCCACGGACCAACCATCTGGTCGCGAGCCACCATACCGGTTACGGTACGGTCGCCAATCGTAACAAGGAAGGTTTTTTCTGCAACGGCAGGCAGATGCAACACACGGTTCACGGCCTCCGCGAGGGTGATGCCCTGGCGATCCAGTGATTTACCCGCCGCTTTACGGGTCTGAACGTTACGCGTCATCTTCGGCGTTTTGCCAAGCAGCACATCCAGCGGCAGGTCGATAGGCTGATTGTCGAAATGCGGGTCGTTCATGGTCAGGTGCAGTTCTTCTGTCGCTTCACCAATGACCGCATACGGTGCACGCTCGCGGCGACACAGTTCGTCAAACAATGGCAACTGATCGGCCGCAACGGCCATCACATAACGTTCCTGGGATTCGTTGCACCAGATCTCCAGCGGGCTCATGCCGGGTTCATCACTCAGTATTTTACGCAGGTCGAAACGGCCACCGCGTCCACCATCGCTCACCAGTTCCGGCATGGCGTTAGATAAACCACCCGCGCCGACATCGTGGATAAACAGAATCGGGTTAGCGTCACCCAGTTGCCAGCAACGGTCGATAACTTCCTGGCAACGGCGTTCCATCTCCGGGTTGTCACGCTGTACAGAGGCAAAATCGAGATCGGCATCAGACTGGCCGGACGCCATAGAAGACGCCGCACCGCCACCCAGACCGATATTCATCGCCGGACCACCCAGGACGATCAGCTTCGCACCAACGGTAATCTCGCCTTTTTGCACGTGATCGGCACGAATGTTACCAATCCCGCCAGCCAGCATGATCGGTTTGTGGTATCCACGCAGCTCTTCACCGTTGTGGCTGTCCACTCTTTCTTCGTAAGTACGGAAGTAACCGTTCAGTGCCGGACGACCAAACTCGTTGTTAAACGCTGCGCCACCCAACGGGCCTTCCGTCATGATATCGAGCGCGGTAACGATACGTTCTGGCTTACCAAAATCTTCTTCCCACGGCTGTTCAAAACCAGGGATACGCAAGTTGGAGACGGAGAAACCAACCAGACCGGCTTTTGGTTTTGCACCGCGGCCGGTTGCACCTTCATCACGGATTTCACCGCCAGAACCGGTTGCCGCACCCGGCCACGGGGAGATCGCCGTCGGGTGGTTGTGGGTTTCAACCTTCATCAGGATATGCGCTGGCTCCTGGTGGAACTCATAACGCCCTGCTTCGCGATCGGCGAAGAAGCGGCCCACTTCTGAACCTTCCATTACCGCCGCGTTATCTTTATAAGCAGACAATACGTGGTCAGGGGTTTGTTCAAAGGTGTTTTTAATCATTTTGAACAGCGACTTTGGCTGCTCTTCGCCATCGATAATCCAGTCAGCGTTGAAAATCTTATGGCGGCAGTGTTCGGAGTTGGCCTGCGCGAACATATAGAGCTCGATGTCGTTCGGATTGCGGTTCAGCTTAACGAAAGCATCCTGCAAATAATCGATTTCATCTTCGGCCAGCGCCAGACCTAAACGCTGGTTAGCCTCAATAAGTGCCTGACGTCCCTGCCCCAGCAGATCTACGCTTTGCACGGGTGCTGGCTGGTGATGAGCAAACAACTTCTGCGCATCGTCCAGAGAGGTAAACACACTCTCCATCATACGGTCGTGTAGCTCGTCAGCAACACTCTGCCACTGCTCAGTGGTCAGCGTTGATGCTTCAACATAGTACGCCACACCACGTTCCAGACGAGTAATCTGATTCAGGCCACAGTTGTGGGCGATGTCAGTGGCTTTTGAAGACCAGGGGGAGATTGTGCCAGGACGCGGAGTCACAAGCAGAAGTTTACCGCCAGGCGTATGGCTATTCAGGGTTGGGCCATACTTGAGCAAGCGTCCAAGGCGCGCCAGCTCTTCGGCATCCAGAGATGCATTCAGATCAGCAAAATGGACATACTCAGCGTAAATATCGCTTACCGGGAGGTCGGCAGCCTGAAAACGTGCCAGCAGTTTATTAATACGGAAGGCAGACAGTGCAGGCGAACCACGCAGAATTTCCATCATAAGTCTCTCGTCTTCGAAGCGCCTGAGGCGCTTACAGTGTGCGCAAGGGGAAAACGGGCGTCATTATAGAGAATCCTGAGCGCCGACGAAACCGTTTGCGTCGAAATAAAATCAACGTTTACGTTTAACAATAGATGTGACCAAACTCTCGAAATTGTTGCCAACTGGCGTAACTTTGCGCAAAATGCCGCACATTCAATGGCAATCCTTATTCTTAACATGGCTACAGCATACTGAGGCAACCGGCGTCGCAGAGAATTAACTAATTGAAAAAATTAAAGATTAATTATCTGCTCATCGGCATAGTTACCTTGCTGTTAGCAGTGGCCCTATGGCCTTCTATCCCCTGGTTCGGCAAAGCCGAAAACCGTATCGCCGCGATCCAGTCGCGGGGAGAGTTGCGCGTCAGTACCATCGTCTCGCCACTGACCTACAGTAATATTAATGGCAAAATCATTGGCCTCGATTACGAACTCGCCCAGCAGTTTGCCAATTACCTGGGCGTGAAGCTCAAGATCACGGTACGCCAGAATATTAGCCAGTTGTTCGATGACCTGGATAACGACAATGCCGACATGCTGGCTGCCGGGCTGGTCTATAACAGCGAGCGTAGCAAGAGCTACCAACCCGGCCCAACTTATTACTCCGTATCACAGCAACTGGTTTATCGCGTCGGCAGCCCGCGTCCGCGCTCTTTGGCCGCGATTACCGAACAGCAGATGACCATCGCCCCTGGGCATGTGGTGATTGATGATTTGCGTGCGCTGAAAGAGAAGAAATACCCTGACCTTAGCTGGACGGTAGATGAAAAGCTGGGGACAACTGCACTGCTCGAGCAAGTTAAAGATAAAAAGCTCGCCTATACCATTGCCGATTCTGTTGCGATTAGCCTTTTCCAGCGTGTTCACCCTGAAATCGCGGTGGCACTTGATGTCACCGACGAGCAACCCGTCACCTGGTTTAGCCCCTTAGACAACGACCAGACTCTCTCAGCCGCCATGCTCGATTTCTTTAATTCGATGAATGAAGACGGCACGCTGGCGCGTCTGGAGGAGAAGTATCTCGGTCACGGAGAGGACTTCGACTACGTTGATACCCGCAGTTTCCTGCGCGCGGTAGACAGCGTTTTACCCGATTTACAGCCGCTGTTTGAGAAGTACGCGCAGGAGATCGACTGGCGACTGCTGGCTGCCATCTCTTACCAGGAATCGCACTGGGATACGCAGGCGACATCGCCAACCGGCGTACGCGGACTAATGATGCTGACCAAAAATACGGCGCAAAGTCTTGGCCTGAGCGATCGCACCGATGCGGAACAAAGCATCAGCGGGGGAGCGCGTTATTTACAGGACATGATGGATAAAGTGCCGGAAACCGTCCCGGAAGAAGAGCGTATCTGGTTTGCCCTGGCTGCCTATAACATGGGCTATGCGCATATGCTTGACGCGCGGACACTGACAGCAAAAACCAAGGGTAATCCGGACAGCTGGTCTGACGTAAAACAGCGTTTGCCGCTGTTAAGCCAAAAACCCTGGTACAACAAGCTCACTTACGGCTATGCCCGAGGGCATGAAGCCTATGCCTATGTGGAGAATATCCGTAAGTATCAGATAAGCCTGGTCGGTTATCTGCTGGAGAAGGAAAAAGAGGCGAGCGAGGCAAAACAGCTCGCGCAAAGTTATCCAGTCGTGTTACCGGATGAAGTTAATCGTCCGACGGCTTCAATTCTGCCTTTTGTTGCTTTTTCTGCTGCCGGCGCATTCGAAAGAAGTCACTTAACAGTCCCGAACACTCTGGTGCAAGTACCCCACCGATAGTCTGTACCTGGTGATTCATTCCAGGATGGCCCAGCACATCCATTAACGACCCCGCCGCCCCGGTTTTTTCATCCCGCGCACCGAATACCAGCGTCCCGATGCGGCTATGTACCATCGCACCGGAACACATGACACAGGGTTCTAGCGTGACATACAGCGTAGTATCGAGCAGACGATAGTTTTGTAGTACCAGGCCGCCCTGGCGTAGCGCCATAATTTCGGCGTGCGCGGTAGGATCGTGGCGACCGATAGGGCGATTCCACCCTTCACCAATCACCTGATTATTGTGAACCAGAACAGCACCGACGGGGACTTCGCCCTCGTCCCAGGCACGTTTAGCCAGCGTAAGCGCATGGCGCATCCAGTATTCATGAGTGTGTTCAAGGTCGGACAACGATTAATACTCCAGTCTGAAAAGCGGGCGCATTATACACACCCGCTATGGTTAACTCTATTCCAGTTGCTGAAGTTCGCCGGTTTGCGTGACACGCCAGCGGTGCTGGCAGAAATAGAGCAGCGGGTTATCCTGCTTACTGTCGCTATAACCGCTGTAAAGGCGCAGAGGTGTGCCGATTTTTTTCTCCAGTTGGACGACCTTCTCATGCCCCAGGCAGCGCATCGTCAACACCCATCCGCCATAGCCGCGCGCAATCTGCGTCGCGATGAGGTTCACGTGCGCCAGCCAGGCGGAGTCCCCGTATACCCGCTCCACCAGCGGTTGCGGAGAACCGGTGATGAGCCAAATATCTGCGTCACTGGCAGCCAGGTAGCGCGTCAGGCGATCCTGAACGGCCGGGAATGCTGTCACGTGTTCACGAAACCAGCGGACAAAATCGTCTTCAATTTGCTTAAGTCGAGCCTCACGGTGACCAAAAGTACATCCCCATAACAGGAGACTCATCGGCCAACGCGCCGCACGCCCCTTAATCAACAACGCAATTGCGATGACGGGAAGGAGAAGCAGCACGAGCAATGCATTCAACGGAAGACGCCGCAGCAGGTAACGAATAAAACTGCCAAACATATCCTGCTGATGTAACGTGCCGTCCAGATCAAAAAAGACAACACGACGCTCGTGATTAACCAAACCTTTACTCCTCCGGATCGTTAAAGCCTAACAGCCAGGTAAACAAGAACCCGGCGATCACCGCTACCAGATAGCCTAACAGATAGAGCATCACTTTTCCGGTCACGATGGTTAATGCCAGAGGCAACCCCGATATACCAAAGGTGATCACTGTTGCCACCTTCCAGTAACTGATCAATGCCCCACCAACCGCACCGCCGAGACATGCAGCGAGAAAGGGTTTACCCAACGGTAACGTCACACCGAAGATCAACGGTTCGCCAATGCCGAGTAGCCCTACCGGCAACGCCCCTTTGATCACCTTTTTCAGCCGCTGATTGCGCGTTTTCATCAGGACAGCGATGGCAGCACCGACTTGTCCGACACCTGCCATCGATAAAATCGGCAGAAGCGCGTTATACCCATGCGCCTGAACCAGTTCGACGTGAATCGGCACAAGCCCCTGATGCAAGCCCGTTAATACCAGCGGCAGGAATGTCCCGGAGAGTACAGCCCCAACCAGCAAACCACCGCGGTCGATAGCCAGAGAAGCACCGTGCGCAATGGCTTTAGAGATCCATCCCCCCAGTGGTTGCAGGGCGACAATAGCCACACTACCGGTGATCAGTGTGGTCAGAAGCGGGTTAAGGATCAGCTCAATTGAGCCAGGCAGCAGGCTCCTGAGCTTTTTCTCGATCCACCACATCAAAACCACGACCAGCAGAACGGCAATAACACCACCTCGCCCTGGCTGAAGTGCCTCACCAAACAGCGTGATTTGCGCGAGTTGCGGGCTGGAGAGAATGCCCGCCATTACACCGCCCATCGCCAGCGAGCCACCAAAAACTTTTGCGGTATTGACCCCAACCAGAATGTTCATAATGGCAAACACAGCGCTGCCAAAAATACCTAATATGCCCAACAGGTTAGGATAATGTGTCGCAAAATCCCCGACGATATCCGGGCGTTTAAGAATGTTAATGATCCCGGTAATCAGTCCCGACGCAATAAACGCCGGAATAAGCGGAATAAAGACGTTAGCCAGTTGTCGAAGGGCATCGCTCATCGGGGCTTTGTATTTGGCTTTGACCTGCGCTTTGGTACGTTCAGCCTCGTCAAACGCCCCAGAGCCCTCACCTGCCATCTGCGCACGCATCGCATCAACAACCTGAGCCGCTTTGCCCGGCCCGACAATCAGCTGATGCTGCTGCCCTTGTTTGACATAGCCGCTGACGCCAGAAAGCGCCTTGAGACGCGCCAGATCAAGCTGTTCATCGTCCTGAACTTCCACCCGCACACGCGTCATGCAGTTTTCCAGACGCAGAATATTTTTCTCCCCGCCGATCCCCTGCAAAATGTCGCTGGCGAGCGCTGCTGTTTTTTCCATACACGCCTCTGAGGTTTTAGTTTTCTAACGCTGCCCGTAAGAATCCGTGGTGCGCATCGAGTTTTGCTCTTGCTGCGGTGGCATCCAGCCCGCTTAAGATCATCAAAATTGCCGGTTTCACGTCGTGATCCGTTTGTGCAAGAACCCTTTCCGCGTCTTCCCGGCTCGCGCCAGTGGCTTCCACCACCATGCGGCACGCTCTGTCCACCAGCTTGATGTTAGTGGCTTTCATATCCACCATCAGGTTCTGATAGACCTTGCCAAATTTCACCATCGCACCGGTTGAAATCATATTGAGAACCAGTTTTTGTGCCGTTCCTGATTTCAGGCGCGTCGAACCGGTAAGTGCTTCAGGTCCTACTACCGGAGAAATGGCGATATGTGCCACCTGCGCAATCGGTGACTCCGGATTACAGGAGATGGCTACCGTGGTACAACCGACCTGTTTAGCAAACGCCAGACCGCCAATAACATATGGCGTCCGCCCGGATGCAGCCAGACCGACAACAAGATCCTGCGATGTCAGGTTCAGATTTTTGAGGTCATCCTCACCCAACTGCTGGCTATCTTCTGCGCCTTCAACAGCCTTCAGAAGCGCACCAGGACCGCCGGCAATCAGCCCAACGACCAGACCGTGCGGCACACCAAAGGTCGGAGGGCACTCTGACGCGTCAAGCACGCCGAGTCGTCCACTGGTTCCCGCCCCCATATAGATAATGCGCCCACCCGCTTTTAGCGCCTCCGCTGCGGCATCGACCGCTTTTGCGACCTCAGGCAATGTCTCTTTCACTGCCTGCGCGACCAGCGTATCCTGTTGATTAAAACGGCTAACCAGCTCAAGCGTGGAGAGCGCATCCAGATCCATGGTGTGCGGGTTACGCGTTTCAGAAACAAGTGAACCAAGATTCATTTTTTTACCTCAAGAATTTTTAATTCATAATAATCACACTATAATGGAATATAAAATTCATTCAGGCGAGCAAATTTCTTTATTGCTGCGGTAATCACATTTTCGCCAGGAGACCGTATGAACTGTTTAATTCGCATTCGCCAGCGCTATGCAGGCTTTGCCCAGAGCGACAAAAAACTGGCGGACTTTCTGCTTTCGCAGCCAGATCATGCCCGACACCTTAGCTCTCAGCAGCTGGCAAGCGAGGCTGGAGTCAGCCAGTCCAGTGTGGTGAAATTCGCCCAAAAAATTGGCTTTAAAGGATTCCCCGCACTGAAATTGGCTATCAGTGAAGCGTTGGCAAGCAATCCCAACCCTCAGTCTATGCCGCTGCATAATCAGATTCGGGGTGATGATCCCATGCGTCTGGTGGGCGAAAAGCTCATTAAAGAAAATGTGGCCGCTATGCACGCCACACTCGACGTGAACAGTGAAGAGAAATTACTGGAAAGCGTGGCAATGTTGCGCGCCGCTCGGCGGATTATCTTGACAGGTATTGGAGCGTCAGGCCTGGTGGCACGTAATTTTGGCTGGAAGCTGACCAAAATTGGCTATAACGCGGTTGTCGAACATGACATGCATGCGTTGTTATCCACTGTGCAGGCGATGGATCCTGACGATCTGCTGCTGCCCATTTCATATTCCGGCGAGCGCCGCGAGATCAATCTTGCGACAGATGAAGCCCTGCGTGTAGGCGGGAAAATTCTGGCCATCACCGGTTTTACCCCTAATGCTCTGCAACAGAGAGCAACCCGCTGTCTGTACACCATTGCGGAAGAACAGGCCACGCGCAGCGCTGCTATTTCATCCACCAGTGCACAGATGATGCTCACCGATCTACTGTTTATGGCACTCGTTCAGCAAGATCTTGAACATGCGCCAGAGCGCATTCGTCACAGTGAGGAGCTGGTAAAAAAACTGGTCTGAACAGGGAATGAGCGTATAATGCCCGCCCTGTTTGTGTTGCTTCTGAGAAATTCCTGATGGCGCTGTTAATCACCAAAAAATGCATCAATTGCGATATGTGCGAACCCGAATGCCCTAACCAGGCGATTTCGATGGGTGATAGCATTTATGAGATTAACAGCGACCGTTGCACCGAATGCATCGGCCACTATGAGACGCCAACCTGCCAGAAAGTGTGCCCTATCCCGAATACTATTCTGAAAGATCCGGCACATATGGAAAACGAAGAGCAGTTATGGGACAAGTTTGTCCTGATGCACCACGCGGATAAGCTTTAACTTTCGATAATTACCGTCGCGCAGGCGTAATGCCGCTCATCCGCAAGTGTGACGTGCATATGCGCGACCCCAAGTTTATCCGCCAGCTTTTGCGCTTCACCCCATAAACGTAAACGGGGTTTGCCCAGCTCATCGTTAAACACTTCGAACTGATTAAACGCCAGACCGTTTCGAATACCGGTTCCGAACGCTTTGGCTGCCGCCTCTTTTACCGCAAAGCGCTTTGCCAGAAAACGCACCGGCTGTTGGTGCGTTTCCCAGATGGCCCATTCATTGTCACTTAACACGCGTCTCGCCAGTCGCTCGCCACTACGGGCAATCACCGCTTCAATACGAGCAATTTCAACGATATCCGTGCCTAAGCCCAGAATAGCCATTACTTACGTGCTTCCAGCATCAGGCGTTTCATTTCAGCAACCGCCTCTTTAAGGCCACTTATTACCGCACGACCCATAATCGCATGACCAATGTTCAGTTCATGCATCTCTGGTAGCGCGGCGACAGGTTTGACGTTGTGGTATGTCAGGCCGTGCCCGGCATTCACCTTCAGACCGAGGCTTGCGGCATAGGTTGCAGCTTTAGCGATACGCTCCAGTTCTTTTGCCTGGCTGGCATCATCCTTTGCATCGGCATAGCAACCCGTGTGGATTTCAATGTACGGTGCGCCCACTTCTGCAGCCGCTTTGATCTGCTCGGAATCGGCATCAATAAACAGGGAAACCAGAATGCCTGCATCGGCCAGACGTTTGCAGGCATCGCGCATTTTATCGCGTTGCCCGGCCACATCCAGACCGCCTTCAGTGGTCACTTCCTGACGCTTTTCTGGCACCAGGCAGCAAAAATGCGGTTTGGTTTCACAGGCAATCCCCAGCATCTCTTCGGTGACGGCCATTTCCAGGTTCATGCGAGTATCCAGCGTCTGACGCAGAATACGGACATCGCGGTCGGTGATATGGCGGCGATCTTCGCGCAGGTGAACAGTAATGCCGTCGGCGCCAGCCTGCTCCGCGATAAACGCCGCCTGAACCGGATCAGGATAAGCAGTGCCGCGCGCATTACGCAGCGTGGCAATATGATCAATGTTGACGCCTAACAGTAATTCAGCCATGACAATCCTCGGTTTTCTTGTGTTTCTACGATCTAACGTTTCGGCATAAACTGCCTAAATAATTCGCGGCTCTTTAAGGGCTTGCCACCAAGATACGGCTTGAGTGCAATTCGGGTAAAGCGTTTTGCCGCTCTCAGGGTATCGACGTCAGGAAACTCTCGCTCATACAACGCCCTAAGCTGTCGCCCGGTAAACGTACTGTTATCGATAACGATACTGGCGATAAAGCCCTTTTCCTCGCGATAACGGTAAGTCATGGTGTCATCAACCGGTTCGCCGCTACCCGCACAATGCAGAAAATCAACGCCGTATCCCAAATGCCCCAGTAAGGCCAGTTCGAAACGCCGTAGAGCAGGTTCAGGCGTGCCTGTTGCACCCGCCAGAGCCTGGATACAATGCAGATAATCGAAAAAAAGTTCAGAGAAGCGGGTCTCATGTTCAAGAACGCGTGAAATGAGCTCATTGACATACAGACCGCTGTAAAGCGTGATACCAGAAAGGGGGAGTGCAAGAGAAACCGCTTCGGCACTGCGCAACGTTTTAACTTCTCCGCGACCGCCAAAGCGAACCAGCAGCGGAGTGAAAGGTTGTAATGCCCCCTTCAGGTTAGAACGTTTGGAACGTGCGCCTTTAGCAACAAGGCGCACGCGACCTGACTCTTCCGTGAAGACATCCAGCATAAGGCTGGTTTCGCTCCAGGGACGACTATGCAATACAAAGGCGCGCTGCCATCCTTCCATCATACTCGTCGTCTTTCAAGTTGCAGGTGCGTTGTCTGTGCCCGTGCACCCCACTCACTTACTGAAGTAAGCTCCCGGGGATTCGCGGCCTTGCCGCCTTCCTGCACCTCGAAAGCCATAGAGCATGAAAACTACTGGTCTTCGCCGTAACCGAGGCTGCGCAGAGCACGCTCATCATCGGCCCAGCCAGATTTCACTTTCACCCACAGCTCCAGGTGAACCGGTGCTTCAAACATGTCCATCATGTCTTTACGAGCTTCAATACCGATGGTTTTGATCTTGGCACCTTTGTTACCAATCACCATCTTCTTCTGCCCTTCACGCTCAACGAGGATCAGACCGTTGATATCGTAACCGCCACGCTCGTTGCTCTGGAAACGTTCGATCTCAACGGTAACAGAATACGGCAGTTCCGCGCCCAGGAAACGCATCAGCTTTTCGCGGATGATTTCAGACGCCATAAAGCGCTGAGAGCGGTCAGTGATGTACTCTTCCGGGAAGTGATGAATCGCTTCTGGCAGATGCTTACGCACGATGCCAGCGATGGTATCGACGTTCAGACCGGTCTCTGCTGACAGCGGTACGATGTCGAGGAAATTCATCTGGCTACCCAGCCATTGCAGATGCGGCAGCAGGTCAGCTTTTTCCTGTACGTTGTCCACCTTGTTGACAGCCAGGATAACCGGCGTTTTACCATCGCGCAGTTTGTTCAACACCATTTCGTCGTCAGGCGTCCAGCGAGTACCTTCAACAACGAAAATCACCAGTTCGACATCGCCAATCGAACTGCTCGCCGCTTTGTTCATCAGGCGGTTAATGGCACGCTTCTCTTCCATATGCAGGCCTGGGGTATCAACATAAATAGCCTGATACGCGCCTTCAGTATGGATCCCCACAATGCGGTGACGCGTGGTCTGCGCCTTACGAGAGGTGATAGAAATCTTCTGCCCAAGCAGATTATTCAACAGGGTGGATTTACCAACGTTCGGACGTCCGACGATGGCAATAAATCCGCAATAGGTTTTTTCTTCGCTCATTCCAGCTCCAGCATTTTTAACGCCTGTTCGGCGGCAGCCTGTTCAGCCTTGCGTCGGCTAGAACCTGTGCCAACCACCGGTTCACTCAGGCCACTGACCTGGCAATGGATGGTAAATTCCTGATCGTGGGCTTCGCCACGCACCTGCACCACCAGATAGGATGGCAGTGGGAGATGACGCCCCTGTAAATATTCCTGCAAACGCGTTTTCGGATCTTTTTGTTTATCGCCCGGGCTAATTTCATCCAGACGACTCTGATACCAGTTCAGGATAAGCTTTTCTACGGTCTGGATATCGCTGTCCAGGAAAACGCCACCGATTAATGCTTCGACAGTATCGGCAAGAATAGATTCACGGCGGAAACCACCGCTCTTCAACTCGCCCGGACCAAGGCGCAGGCACTCACCCAGTTCGAATTCACGTGCGATTTCAGCAAGGGTATTCCCTCGTACCAGCGTTGCTCGCATACGGCTCATATCACCTTCGTCCACACGCGGGAAACGGTGATAAAGCGCGTTTGCAATCACGAAACTTAAAATGGAGTCACCTAAAAACTCGAGACGCTCATTATGTTTGCTGCTGGCACTGCGATGGGTTAATGCCTGTTGCAACAACTCCTGATGATGAAAAGTGTAGCCCAGCTTCCGTTGAAGCCGATTAATTACGATGGGATTCATGCGATACCAATAGAATAAATGCGTCAAAAATTCAGCACACGAAACCGACCTGAGAAAAACCAACGCGGTTTCGTGTGCCGTGGCACCCTTGCAGGGCCAACCTTAAACTTCGGGGGAATATTCTATACACAACGACAAGGGATGTCGTTAGTTCGAAGAGATTTATCACTTAAATAATTCGCGTAGCCGCCAATAAGCGCAGCTACGCGTTCATTTATTGAGAATTAATGGATTCCGCCAATGCGATTTAAGCGAACACCGGTCGGCCATTCGCCTTCCTGTTTCTCAAAACTCATCCAGATTCCGGTTGCTTTGCCTACCAGATTCGCTTCCGGCACAAATCCCCAGTAACGGCTGTCCGCAGAATTATCACGATTATCACCCATCATGAAGTAGTGTCCTGGCGGTACGATCCAGGTTGCCAGTTGCTGACCCTGTTGCTGGTAATACATCCCCAGTTGGTCCTGTGCAATCGGTACGGTCAGAATACGGTGAGTCACATCTCCCAACGTCTCTTTGCGCTCGACCAGGCGAATACCGTTTTCTTTGGTTTCACCTTTCGGTACCTGGAAGAAGCCGCTGGTCGCTTCCCCGCCATTACGGCGGGCAAAGGTCTGCACAAAATCACTCGGTTCAACGTTCGAGTAAGTGATTGGCAACGCGTTTTCACATGCGGTTCCGGAACTGCAGCCCGGCTGAACAGTGACTTCCTTCGCAACCGGATCATAAGTGACTTTATCGCCCGGCAGACCTACCGCACGCTTGATATAATCAAGACGCGGATCTTCCGGATATTTAAAGACCACAACATCGCCGCGTTTTGGGTGACCCGTTTCAATCAGTGTTTTCTGGTAGATCGGATCTTTAATGCCATAGGCAAATTTCTCAACCAGAATAAAATCACCAATTAACAGCGTTGGCATCATTGAACCCGATGGGATCTGGAAAGGTTCGTAAATAAACGAACGTACCACCAGAACTATCGCCAATACCGGGAACACTGAAGCACCCGTCTCCAGCCAACCCGGCTTTGGACCCACTTTCTTCAGCGTTTTTTTATCCAGTTGATCGCC
Organism: Lelliottia sp. RWM.1; assembly: GCF_016859735.1. Taxonomy (NCBI): domain Bacteria; kingdom Pseudomonadati; phylum Pseudomonadota; class Gammaproteobacteria; order Enterobacterales; family Enterobacteriaceae; genus Lelliottia; species Lelliottia sp. RWM.1. The sequence goes on from NZ_WLVC01000008.1 coordinate 134,911, forward strand.
AGTGGCTGCCTGCGCGGCAGCCTGACGCTCACGACGTTTCGGGGCGAAAATAAACGTATCCAGACACCACAACAGACCCGTCACCAGCGTCGCGATGACCAGGATCAGGGCAAACATGTTCGCCATGACAACTCCTTAAGGATTATTTGCCGTCTTTACCTACATGCAGAATGGCGAGGAACGCTTCCTGCGGCAGTTCAACGTTGCCGACCTGCTTCATGCGTTTCTTACCATCTTTCTGCTTCTGCAGCAGTTTTTTCTTACGGCTGACGTCACCACCATAGCATTTCGCCAGAACGTTTTTACGCAGCTGTTTTACCGTTGAGCGAGCAATGATGTGGTTGCCAATCGCCGCCTGAATTGCGATATCGAACTGCTGACGCGGGATCAGCTCTTTCATCTTCTCAACCAACTCACGGCCACGGTATGGTGCGTTATCATTGTGGGTGATCAGCGCTAATGCATCGACGCGATCGCCGTTAATCAACACATCCACACGCACCATGTTGGAGGCCTGGAAGCGTTTGAAGTTGTAATCCAGCGATGCATAACCGCGCGAGGTTGATTTCAGACGGTCGAAGAAGTCAAGAACCACTTCTGCCATCGGAATTTCATAGGTCAGCGCAACCTGGTTACCGTGGTAAACCATGTTGGTCTGTACGCCACGTTTTTCGATGCACAGAGTGATCACGTTGCCCAGGAATTCCTGTGGCAGGAGCATATGACACTCGGCAATAGGCTCACGCAGCTCAGCAATATTATTCAGTGGTGGCAGCTTGGATGGGCTATCGACGTACACAATTTCATTGTTGGTCGTCTGCACTTCATACACTACGGTCGGCGCTGTCGTGATCAAATCCAGATCGTATTCACGTTCCAGACGTTCCTGAATGATCTCCATATGCAGCAGACCAAGGAAGCCACAGCGGAAGCCGAAGCCCAGCGCCGTTGAACTTTCTGGTTCGTAGAATAGAGAGGCATCGTTCAGGCTCAGCTTGCCGAGTGCATCACGGAAGTTTTCATAATCGTCAGAGCTAACCGGGAACAGACCAGCATAAACCTGAGGCTTCACTTTTTTGAAACCAGGCAGTGCTTTATCCGCTGGGTTACGGGCCAGCGTCAGGGTATCCCCCACAGGAGCACCCAGGATGTCTTTGATCGCACAAACCAACCAGCCAACCTCACCGCATTTCAATTCGGTACGGTCAACCTGCTTCGGCGTGAAGATCCCCAGACGGTCAGCGTTATACACCTGTCCGGTACTCATCACTTTGATTTTATCGCCTTTACGCATCGTGCCATTTTTAATACGAACCAGCGACACAACACCCAGGTAGTTATCAAACCAGGAGTCGATGATCAGCGCCTGTAACGGCGCATCGGGATCACCCTCTGGTGCTGGAATATCACGCACCAGACGTTCCAGTACATCAGGAACACCAACACCCGTTTTCGCCGAGCAACGTACAGCATCAGTAGCATCGATGCCGACAATATCTTCAATTTCTTCGGCAACACGTTCTGGATCGGCTGCAGGCAGGTCGATTTTATTCAGTACGGGCACGACTTCGAGATCCATCTCCATCGCGGTATAGCAGTTTGCCAGGGTCTGCGCTTCTACGCCTTGCCCGGCATCAACCACCAGCAGCGCGCCTTCGCAGGCCGCAAGCGAGCGGGAAACTTCATAAGAGAAGTCAACGTGGCCTGGGGTGTCGATAAAGTTCAGTTGATAGGTTTCACCATCTGCCGCTTTGTAATCAAGCGTGACGCTCTGAGCTTTAATGGTAATACCACGTTCGCGTTCCAGGTCCATGGAGTCCAGAACCTGGGCTTCCATTTCACGATCAGACAGGCCACCGCAAATCTGGATAATACGGTCAGACAGCGTCGACTTACCGTGGTCAATGTGAGCAATGATCGAAAAGTTACGTATGTTCTTCATATAGTTAAATAATTATGCCTTACGAATTCCTGGAGGCCGCTGTTCTTAGCCTGACGTTTTTCAGTGCGAAAACGCAGCATTCTACACTACATCCCTGTAACCAGGAAATGCTCTTAGAGCCAAGCATAGCGTGAGGAAAGCGTGTTTTCTTTTTTGAGATGTAAAAAATGATAAAGCCCGAAGAAATTATCGGGCTTCGGAAGAGAGCGTTTCAACGCGAAGCTGGTCTGGTGCGAGTGCAACACTCAGAATGATGGGTTGCCATTCTTCGCGAGCGGCAAGCTTATGGGAAAAACCACGAGCCAGCCAAAAACCGCCCACTCCACCCAATACTGCACCACTCATCGCCGCAAGGTCCGTACCAAAAAGCATCTGGAATATCCCGCCCATGGCGAACAATCCCACAAGCGGAGAAAGATAAACCAGCATTGCAGAACCCAGCAAACTTCCTTCTGCAATACCCAGTTCGACTTTCTGCCCCTCAACCAGCGGCTGTTCGCTCGGAACTGAAATGGTGTGCGTCGTTTGTGGCCCTAACTTATTCAGCACACGGCTCCCGCATCCAGCTTTGGAAGCGCAGCTGTTACATGAGGCTTTCACATCACAGCTGACCAGTGCAACACCATCCCGCCATGACACAACGGTAGCCCACTCTTTAATCATTGTGCTGCCCTGAATTTAATGCTGTCTGCAATGCGCTTCGCTGTTTGCGGAGGAAGTTCACCCACGACAGTGATCTCTGCGTTATCACGTACTGTCGTACTCACCGTCCGACGTCCGGTTCGCAGCATTTGCTCAGAACTGTTCGCGGTTGCGCGGTTGATGTTCACTGAGAAACTGAACAGTCCGTCAGAATAGAGACGTGACTCAACTGGTGTTTCAATAGTGGGTAATTGACGACGACTGCTGGAAACTTCGCTAAAACCTTGTGGGATCCAGGATGGGACCCAATTAAAATTAACGGGATCACCTGCAGGAACAGACAAAAGCGGAGGCAGGCTGGCTTTGGCCAGCTTCTGCATGCTGTTGCCCACTTGATTATTAACGTTAAAGGAGATCACGCGGAACTGCTCCAGCGTCTCACCATCACGATCGAGTAAATCGACACGCATGGGAAGCTTAGTTTCTGCATCCATCCAGACAATATAGCTGTAACGCGTACCATCTCTGGCAACGACACGCAGCACTTCACACAATCTGTCTGCAATCCGCGTGCGACCTACTGAGATAAAATCATAGTAAGGCGCAAGACGCTTAAAATCGGTATAGATAAGCGATGGAAGGGAATCAACGATGTAGTCGCCATTTAACGTGAAGGGCTCAAGGCCTGGTTCAAAATAGCTTATTTCGTTACCACGCTGAACAACTTCACGGCGTGGGCCATCCATCTGTAACAGCTGGGCTAGTGGCTGATTATCAAGACGGGCATGGCGGTAGCGTAACGACTCTACACCCTGCTTGTTGATGCTGATAAAAGCCAATTCGTAATTGAGTGACTGGCTGGCCTGATTCATTTGCTGCAACAACGCCCCGGACGAAACATCAGCCGAGGCGTTGACAGAGAAGAACAGGCTACCCGCCATCAGAGACATGGCGAACCAAAGTTGCTTCATTACTGCGATTGCGTTCCTAAAGTTTGGTTTCCGGGCACTTGCACTGCAGCTTGCTGAGTCTGTGCCTGCTCAAACTGAAGCTGTTCCGAGTGCAGGCGACGCTGCAACTCATAATCCTGCAACATCGCATTAATGCGACGGCGCTGCTCTTGTACCTGCTGTTGTTGACCGCCGCTTGCCGACGCATCTGCTGGTACACCCAGGCTTACCGGGCTGGCTTTGCCCATCATCGGCAGTGTATTAAACACCGGCGCTTCAGGCTGCTGATTAACTTCAGACTGAGTATTATAGTGCTGGACGCCAACGATAACTGCAAGCGATACGCATGCAGCGACCCCCATTTGGGTGAGTTGACTTGCCCACGGACGCATTTTCTTCCAGAACGGCATTTTCTGCCACTGGTGAGGTGCGGGTTGAGCTTCAGGAATCAGCGAAGAGGTCTGATGAACAGGCTCATTCTCAATCGCCGCCATTACGCGTGCTGAGATATCGAAATGGAGAACCTCGCCGGTATCACCCCGTAAGGTGTCACGGATGAGATGATAGCTCTCCCAGGTCTCTTGCATTTCGGGAGAATGAGACAACTCATTGAGCAGCTCACTGTCCAGCGTTTCACCATCCATTAAAGCGGAAAGTTTTTCTTTCTGCATGCCTAATACCTTTTCCAGTATCCCGCTATCGTCAACGCCTGATAAGCGGTTGAACTTTATTATCAATAGCCTCGCGCGCACGGAAAATTCGCGAACGAACCGTACCGACCGGACAATCCATGATAGCGGCTATCTCTTCATAGCTCAGGCCATCAAGCTCCCGTAACGTAATTGCCATGCGTAAATCTTCCGGGAGCGACTCGATCGTGCGAAAAACTATTTGTCTCAGTTCTTCTGACAACATTAAGTTCTCAGGGTTCGAAATTTCTTTCAGTGCACCGCCACTTTCGAAGTTTTCGGCTTCGATTGCATCCACATCACTTGACGGTGGACGACGCCCCTGAGCGACCAGATAATTCTTTGCTGTATTTACCGCAATGCGATACAGCCAGGTATAAAAAGCACTATCTCCCCGGAACGAATCCAGCGCACGATAGGCCTTAATAAAAGACTCTTGTACGACATCAGGGACATCCCCTGATGGTACATAACGGGATACCAGACTCGCCACTTTATGCTGGTAGCGTACCACCAGTAAGTTAAAGGCTTTCTGATCTCCCTTCTGGACCCGTTCAACCAGGACCTGGTCCGTTAACTGCTCGCTCATCCGAGGTAAAGTCTCCCCAAACCTAAATTCCACGCGTTATCGAAACGCCACTCTAAAAACATTGCACTTTGAGCAAGCACCGACTTAGAGTGTCTGTTCTTCAATAAGTTCCGCCACGCATTTGTTTTTGTTAACCGTGCCGCAGACTGTTCATTTTCTCTCATTATAAGTCTGTTCACGATACGTACCCACTTTCTCTTAAGACACAACTCATATACCGCCAGCAGAGTAACGCAACACAGGCTTTATTTCATCACAAAATCTGAAGCTAACGATCTGCTTCGCAAAATATTTTCGTTCATTTACCCCTTTTTTACTTTTGCTATCGCGTTTAGTCACCTCAACACCACTCAAAAAAAACGTGCGATATCTCCCAGTCAGGTGCTATTCTGGCCAAACACTGTTTAGTAAATTAAACAAACATCATGAACACAACTCCAGAACTTAACTGTGATGTCCTAATCATCGGTAGCGGTGCTGCCGGGCTCTCACTGGCTCTTCGTCTGGCTGAACACCAACGTGTCATCGTGCTCAGTAAAGGTCCTATGAGTGAAGGCTCAACCTTTTACGCACAAGGCGGGATTGCTGCCGTGTTTGATGAAACGGACAGCATTGCCTCACACGTTGAAGATACGCTGATTGCCGGAGCAGGGATTGTTGATGAGCATGCGGCTGAATTTGTCGCCAGTAATGCGCGTCACTGCGTGCAATGGCTCATCGATCAGGGCGTTTTATTTGATACGCAGGTCCAGCCAAACGGGGAAGAGTGTTATCACCTCACCCGTGAGGGAGGACACAGTCATCGACGTATCCTGCATGCTGCAGACGCAACAGGGAAAGAGGTTGAAACAACGCTGGTCAGCAAAGCGTTGAGCCACCCAAATATTCAGGTACTGGAGCGCAGCAATGCGGTTGATCTGATTATTTCCGATAAAATTGGTCTCCCCGGGACACGCCGCGTGGTCGGTGCGTGGGTCTGGAATCGTAATAAAGAGAAGGTGGAGACGTGTCAGGCAAAAGCTGTGGTACTGGCTACCGGCGGCGCATCTAAAGTCTATCAATACACAACGAACCCAGATATTGCCTCCGGGGACGGGATCGCCATGGCCTGGCGCGCAGGCTGCCGCGTGGCGAACCTTGAATTCAACCAGTTTCATCCCACTGCATTATTCCACCCGCAGGCACGTAATTTCCTACTAACTGAGGCCCTGCGCGGAGAAGGTGCTTACCTGAAACGTCCTGATGGCTCTCGTTTCATGCCAGATATAGACGCCAGAGGCGAGCTTGCCCCTCGCGATATCGTCGCCCGTGCAATAGACCACGAGATGAAACGCCTTGGCGTGGATTGTATGTACCTGGATATCAGCCACAAACCGGCAGAATTCGTTCGTCAGCACTTCCCAATGATTTACGAAAAACTGCTGAATCTGGGAATTGACCTCACCCGCGATCCGGTTCCGATCGTCCCTGCCGCACACTATACCTGCGGTGGCGTGATGGTTGATGACCATGGTCGTACGGATGTTGATGGACTGTACGCCATCGGCGAGGTGAGCTACACCGGTTTGCATGGCGCTAACCGCATGGCGTCAAACTCGCTGCTTGAGTGTCTGGTCTACGGGTGGTCTGCCGCGGAAGATATTACCAAACGTATACCTTATGCCCGTCAGGCAGCGCATTTACCCGCCTGGGACGAAAGCCGCGTAGAGAATCCCGATGAGCTTGTCGTTATTCAGCACAACTGGCATGAGCTACGACTCTTTATGTGGGATTACGTGGGCATTGTACGTACGACGAAACGGCTTGAGCGCGCACTTCGCCGTATCACGATGCTGCAACAGGAAATTGATGAGTATTACGCGAATTTCCGCGTGTCCAACAATCTGCTGGAGTTGCGTAACCTTGTACAGGTTGCCGAGCTGATTGTTCGCTGCGCCATGATGCGTAAAGAAAGTCGCGGTCTGCACTATACGCTGGATTATCCCGACACACTGGTTGAATCCGGCCCATCCGTGCTGTCGCCGCTTTCTCACATGAACAAGTAAAATGCCTGGGTCAGAGCAGTGTAATCTTCGGAATAACGCTGGTCTGGCCCACGAATGACCATTCTGTCGTTGAAGCACTCACCCTCTTTCGGTGAAAGTGCCAACAATACACGATGCGGCATCCGCCCTTCGGTATCAGCAATATCGGTTCGTAAACGTAAATACCAGCCAATCTCTCGCGCATAGTTAATAAACGTGTTACCCGTATTTTCAGGCAGCACAACGCAGAAAAAGCCCTCCTCCGAAATCAGGTTTGCCGCACAGGTTAGCAACGCCTGATGATCGAGCGAGTCGGTATAACGTGCTTGCGCACGTTCTGGCGTAGCGCATTCAACACCCGGTTCATAATAAGGTGGATTACTGACAATAAGATCGTAACGGGCGGTTTGTTCTGGTGTCCAGGCAACGATATCCGCGCACTCGACCTGAACACGGTCAGACCAGGGGGATTCCATCGCATTTTCACGAGCCTGCTCCGCCGCTTGCGCATCAAGCTCAACTGCATCGATCGTGACGTGGTTTTCGGTTCGCTGTGCCAGCATCAGTGCTAAAAGCCCACTTCCGGAACCAATATCCAGAATACGCTTAACACCCGCGACCGGAGCCCATGCACCCAGTAAGATACCATCTGTACCGACTTTCATCGCACAGCGATCGTGAGCAATAAAAAACTGTTTAAAAGTGAAACCATCGCGGCGCAACAGCGCTTTGGGTTGAGACATGTCAAAGCAACCTTCTAAGTGAAACTGGAGTAGCATAGGGGAAAGCGAAGTTGCCGAAAAGGGATATCCATACAAACAGATGAAGATTACAGCCGTAACGTCTATAATCAGCGCCCCACACAGAGGTAGAACATGACTGTAACGACTTTTTCCGAACTTGAACTCGATGAAAGCCTGCTCAATGCACTTGAGAGCAAAGGTTTTACACGCCCGACCGCCATTCAGGCCGCGGCCATTCCGCCTGCGCTTGAGGGCCGCGATGTGCTCGGTTCTGCGCCAACCGGCACGGGGAAAACAGCAGCCTACTTGCTGCCTGTGTTGCAGCATCTGCTCGATTTCCCGCGTAAAAAATCAGGCCCGCCGCGTATTTTGATTTTAACGCCAACGCGTGAACTGGCGGTGCAGGTTGCCGAGCATGCGCGTGAACTTGCAGCTAATACCCATCTGGATATCGCCACGATCACTGGCGGCGTTGCGTATATGAACCACGCTGAAGTCTTCAGCGAAAACCAGGATATCGTCGTTGCGACGACCGGCCGCTTGCTGCAATACATTAAAGAAGAAAACTTCGACTGCCGCGCAGTTGAAACGTTGATCCTTGACGAAGCCGATCGCATGCTGGATATGGGCTTTGCCCAGGATATCGAGCACATTGCTGGTGAAACGCGCTGGCGCAAACAGACAATGCTGTTCTCCGCAACGCTCGAAGGTGATGCGATCAAGGACTTTGCTGAACGCCTGCTGGAAGATCCAGTAGAAGTGTCTGCCACACCGTCCACCCGTGAACGTAAAAAGATCCACCAGTGGTACTACCGCGCGGATAATTTTGATCATAAATTTGCCATCCTGACCCATCTGCTCAAGCAAGATGATGCCACACGAACCATCGTGTTTGTTCGTAAACGCGAGCGTGTGCATGAACTGGCTGACAAACTCCGCTCAGTAGGGATTAACAACTGCTATCTTGAGGGCGAGATGGCACAAGTAAAACGTACCGAAGGGATTAAACGTCTTACTGAGGGGCGCGTAAACGTGCTGGTTGCTACCGATGTCGCAGCACGCGGTATTGACATACCTGATGTCAGCCACGTGATTAACTTCGACATGCCGCGCAGCGGGGATACCTACCTGCACCGTATTGGTCGTACCGGCCGTGCGGGCCGCAAAGGGACGGCAATTTCTCTGGTGGAAGCCCATGATTATCTGCTGCTGATGAAAATAGGCCGTTACATCGAGGAACCGGTAAAAGCCCGAGTGATCGATGAACTGCGTCCAACCACACGTCCGCCTAGTGAGAAGATGACGGGTAAACCGTCGAAGAAAGTTTTGGCTAAACGCGCTGAGCAGAAAGAGAAAGATAAAGAGAAGCCGCGTGTGAAGAAACGCCACCGTGATGCCAAAAACATTGGAAAACGCCGTAAGCCCAGTGGCACGACGCCAACATCACAAACTGAAGAGTAAAAAAAGCCGGGTGAAGACCCGGCTTTTTTATTTCGGTTACTTCTGACCAAAGACCTTACAGGCTTTCAGTAAAGGTACGCGCAATAACATCGCGTTGCTGCTCTGGGGTCAAAGAGTTGAAGCGAACGGCATAACCAGAAACACGGATGGTCAGCTGCGGGTATTTTTCCGGGTGCTTAACAGCATCTTCCAGGGTTTCACGACGCAAAACGTTAACGTTCAGGTGTTGACCACCTTCCACGCGCACTTCCGGTTTTACTTCCATCGGGATTTCGCGATATTCGATTTCACCCAGTTTGGTTACCGGAACAATTTCGTCTTCAGCAAAACCCGCTTTAGCCACTACACAGCGCGCTTCACCTTTCTCGCTGTCCAGCAGCCAGAAAGAATTCAGCAGGTCGTCATTTGCAGCTTTAGTAATCTGGATACCTGTAATCATGTGATGCCTCCCTTAGGCTACATTAACTGGTGTCGGCCTCTCGCGGCCAATTGGTAAAACCATTGTTGCTTGTGTGTATATATATCAGTCAGGCACGCGTGATTCTTTGATTTAAATCAACAAAAACACTAACCACATAAAGAGTGTGGTTAGGATTTATTGTTTTAGATCAATTTACTTCACACAGGAACTCAATCATTTTTGTGTGTTTTCAAATTAAATTGAAAGACTTAGCGGTAATTTCCGCGAGGGATTTTGCGCACTGCGCGTAAACGGGTAAGCTAGGCTCAGATGAGAATCGCAGGAGAGCGACATGACAACGCCTTTAACATGGCATGATGTACTGGCCGATGAGAAACAGCAGCCTTATTTCATTAATACTTTAAGCACTGTTGCAGCAGAGCGGCAATCTGGCCAAACGATTTATCCGCCACAGAAAGATGTGTTTAACGCCTTTCGCTATACCGAGTTGAACGATGTAAAAGTGGTTATTCTGGGGCAAGACCCTTATCACGGCCCAGGGCAGGCGCACGGTTTAGCTTTTTCCGTACGTCCCGGAATTGCGACTCCCCCTTCTCTGCTGAACATGTATAAAGAACTCGAAGGGACAATCCCTGGGTTTACGCGCCCAGCACATGGATATCTCGAAAGTTGGGCACATCAGGGCGTTCTGCTGCTGAACACCGTATTGACCGTGCGGGCTGGGCAGGCGCATTCCCATGCCAGCCTCGGCTGGGAAACCTTTACAGACAAGGTTATTAGCCTTATCAACGAACATCGTGAAGGCGTGGTGTTTTTACTGTGGGGTTCACACGCACAGAAGAAAGGGGCAATTATTGATTCACAACGTCACCATGTTCTGAAAGCACCTCACCCTTCACCGCTGTCAGCACACCGCGGCTTTTTTGGTTCGAATCACTTTGTTCTGGCGAATGAATGGCTGAAGAAACGTGGCGAAACGCCGATTGACTGGATGCCTGTATTACCGGCAGAGAGCGAATAAGATTGAGTGATTTTGTATAACACCCGGCTAGCGTAAGCGTCACCGGGTATACCTACTGATAAAAGGCAGTTTACGCCTTATTCTGACGCCACCATTCAGCCAGCAATACGCCCGTTGCAACGGAAACGTTGAGGCTTTCTACATTACCAGTGCCGTCAATCGATACGCTCAAATCGGAGCTGGATAATGCAGCATCAGACAGACCATCACGTTCCTGCCCAAGCACCAGCACCATTTTACGTGGCAGTGTTGCTTTAAACAGCGGTGTGCCTTCGTGGCTGGAGGTGGTTACGATGGAATAGCCTGCTTTGCGGAATTGTTCGATGGCATCCAGAACGCTGTCACCGGTAATTGGTTGCACATGTTCAGCCCCGCCTTCCGCAGTACGGATCGCCGCTCCGGATTCCAGCAGCGCCGCATCCTGCAACAACACACCCTTCACACCAAAGTGTGCACAGCTACGCATCATAGCCCCCAGATTATGTGGGTTGCCCACATCTTCCAGCGCCAGTACACAATCATCAGCATCAGCCTGGCTTACCCACTGCTGAACTGTCGTGCCGTTACGCTTTTTAATCAGGAAACAGACACCGCCGTGGTGTTCTGTACCCGAAGCTTTCGTCAGTTCGGCATCATCGACCACATGATAGGCTTTGCGGTTTGCAGCCATCCAGCGCAATGCTTCTTTAAAACGCGGCGTTACGCTCTGGATAAACCATGCGCGAACGATGCATTCAGGGCGACTCTGGAACAGAGCCTGGCACGCATTCTCACCATAGACGCGGGTTTCTTCCGCACGCTGACGGCGAAGAACCTCCGGATCAATAAAGCTTTTACCACTGATACCACCGTGATCGGCTTTTTCTGGCGCTTCCACACCTGGCGCGCGCGAAACGGTACGCCATGGGGATACATCACGCTGGAAATCATCACGCGGACGATCGTCACGTTTGCGATCGTCACGCTTACGGTCATCACGTTTGCGGTCATCACTGCGGTTATTTCTGTCATCGCGGGCGGGGCGACGGCCACCGTCAGCACGAGAAGACGCCGGACGCCCGCCACCTTTTCCGGTACGCGGATTTTGGGTGCGTTTATCAGAGTCATCATCACTGCGGACATACATCACTTTGACCTTGCCGCTTTTATTCTTTAATTCGTCGTTCATGCTTTTCTCCACCAGCGCTGCGCGAAGCGCGCAGATTACCCGATGTGTAAGCTCATAGCCATAATTTCGTACAAAAGCCTGCGACTATTGTACTCATTGAATAAAACGCATTGTCGTTTCAAACAGGCTAATTGATAATATGTAACATATTAGAAACAAAAATGGCGTATTAGCGCTCTGTCCCACCGCTCTATCAGAGGTTAGTTATGAATACCGTATGTGCCAACTGTCAGGCTCTTAACCGCATTCCCGATGACCGGATTGATGATGGTGCAAAATGCGGACGTTGCGGCCATGAATTGTTTGATGGCGATGTAATTAACGCAACGGGCGCGACGCTGGACAAATTCCTCAAGGATGACTTACCTGTGGTTGTCGATTTCTGGGCTCCATGGTGCGGTCCTTGCCGGAACTTTGCGCCGATCTTCGAAGATGTCGCAGAAGAACGAAACGGCAAAATGCGTTTCGTAAAAGTGAACACCGAAGCTGAGCGCGAACTCAGTGCCCGTTTTCGCATTCGCAGCATCCCCACCATTATGATTTTCAAAAATGGTGAAGTGATTGACATGCTCAACGGCGCCGTACCCAAAGCCCCTTTTGAGAGTTGGCTTAACGAATCACTGTAACATTCGCGGGGCGCATCTTGTGCCCCGCTCCCTCCTCTGCGAAAATAGCCTTTTTCCAGCACTTCTCTCATGACTGATAACGCCGTACTTCAATTACGCGCCGAACGCCTCGCGCGCGCAACCCGCCCTTTTCTGGCTCGTGGTAATCGTGTGCGGCGCTGCCAGCGCTGTTTGCTCCCTCTGAAACAATGTCTGTGTGAAACATTGCAGCCCAGCCAGGCGCAAAGCCGCTTTTGTCTGGTTATGTTCGATACTGAACCGATGAAGCCCAGTAATACCGGGCGTTTGATTGCCGACATTCTGCCTGATACCGCCGCATTTCAGTGGTCCCGCACAGAGCCACCGCAGGCGCTGCTAGACCTGGTTTCCAGCCCTGACTATCAGCCAATGGTGGTGTTTCCCGCATCGTATGCTGGTGAGGATCGTCAGGTCATTGCCGCGCCATCAACAGGTAAGCCACCACTCTTTATTATGCTGGATGGCACCTGGACCGAAGCACGGAAAATGTTTCGTAAGAGCCCTTATCTTGATGCACTTCCGGTGATTTCAGTGGATTTGTCACGGGTCTCAGCTTATCGCTTACGCGAAGCCCATGCTGACGACCAATATTGTACTGCGGAAGTGGCAATTGCCTTGCTGGATCTTGCCGGGGATACGCTGGCGGCGAGTGCATTGGGGAGCCATTTTTCCTGTTTTCGCGAGCGCTATCTGGCAGGAAAAACCATTCATAAGGGCAGTATCACAGCAGCGGAGTCAGAAAGCGTTTAAAATCATCAAGTCACTCGCATATACAGGAGACTTGCATGAGTCAGCGAGGGTTGGAAGCGTTACTACGCCCTAAATCCATAGCCGTTATAGGCGCATCAATGAAACCGGACCGCGCAGGATATCTGATGATGCGCAGCTTGTTGGCCGGTGGATTTAATGGACCCGTTATGCCAGTTACCCCAGCTTATAAAGCAGTGCAGGGGGTACTTGCCTGGCCTGACATTCAGAGCCTGCCTTTCGTACCTGATCTTGCCATACTTTGTACCCATGCGAAGCGCAATCTGGATTTACTGGAATTACTGGGTAAACGAGGGTGTAAAACCTGTATTATTCTCTCTTCTCCTCCTGAACAGCAGGCTGAACTTCTCACCTGCGCCGGCCGTTATCAGATGCGTATTCTTGGCCCAAACAGCTTGGGATTACTGGCTCCCTGGCAAGGGTTGAATGCCAGCTTCTCTCCTGTTCCTATCCGCAAAGGCAAGCTGGCTTTCATTTCACAGTCTGCTGCCGTGTCAAACACGATCCTTGACTGGGCGCGGCAACGTGAAATGGGATTCTCTTACTTCATCGCTCTGGGTGATAGCCTGGATATCGACGTAGACGAGTTACTGGATTTTCTGGCCAGAGATAGCAAAACCAGCGCCATACTGCTCTACCTTGAGCACTTAAGTGATGCCAGACGTTTTGTTTCTGCTGCGCGCAGCGCATCACGCAATAAACCCATTCTGGTGATCAAAAGCGGTCGTAGCCCAGCCGCTCAACGTTTGCTGCACTCGCACTCAGGAATGGACCCCGCATGGGATGCGGCCATTCAACGCGCAGGCCTGTTGCGCGTACAAGATACGCATGAGCTTTTCTCTGCCGTCGAAACGCTTAGCCATATGCGTCCCCTGCGTGGCGAAAAATTAATGATTGTAAGTAATGGCGCAGCGCCTGCCGCACTGGCACTGGATGAACTGTGGCTACGCAATGGAAAACTGGCCACTTTGGGGGAGGAAACTCTCCAACGTTTACGCAACGACCTGCCACTGAGTGTGTCTCCAGGAAATCCGCTGGACTTGCGTGATGATGCCAGTTGCGATCGTTATATCAAGGCAATAACCATCCTGCTGGATAGTCAGGATTTTGATGCGCTGATGATAATCCATTCACCAAGTGCGGCAGCGCCCGGAAGTGAAAGCGCACGAGCACTGATCGAGGCGGTCAGAAATCATCCACGAGGAAAATACGTCACCTTGCTCACCAACTGGTGTGGTGAGTTTTCCTCTCAGGAGGCTCGCCGTCTTTTCAGTGAGGCAGGACTTCCAACTTACCGGACGCCAGAGGGCACAATCACCGCTTTCATGCATATGGTTGAATATCGCCGGAACCAAAAACAGTTGCGGGAAACACCCACATTGCCGGGCAATTTAACAGCAAACTCGGTTGATGCCCACGTGTTGTTACAGCAGGCTATCAAAGACGGAGCGACTTCACTGGATACTCATGAAGTGCAACCTATCCTTGGCAGCTACGGTATGCAAACGCTGCCGACCTGGATCGCCAGTGATAGTGCTGAAGCTGTACACATTGCTGAACAGATTGGTTATCCGGTCGCACTTAAACTGCGCTCACCGGATATCCCGCACAAATCAGACGTTCAGGGCGTGATGTTGTATCTACGTACAGCGGCTGAAGTGCAGCAGGCTGCAGACGCTATTATCGACCGGGTAAAAATGGCCTGGCCGCAAGCGAGGATCCATGGGCTACTGGTTCAAAGTATGGCCAACCGTGCCGGAGCACAGGAATTACGCGTTGTTGTTGAATACGATCCGGTCTTTGGCCCGTTGATCATGCTGGGCGAAGGCGGTGTGGAATGGCGTCCAGAGGAACAAGCGGTTGTCGCACTTCCGCCTTTGAACATGAATCTGGCTCGCTATCTGGTGATTCAGGCGGTTAAAAGTAAAAAAATTCGTGGCAGGAGCGCCCTGCGTCCTCTCGATATTGCCGGGTTAAGCCAGTTTTTGGTGCAGGTATCCAATCTGATCGTCGATTGCGCAGAGATCAAGCGACTGGATATTCATCCGCTCTTAGCCTCTGGCAAGGAATTTACCGCGCTGGATGTGACACTTGAGATTGCGCCGTTTGAAGGCGATCGGGAAAGCCGCCTCGCTATACGCCCATACCCTTTGCAACTCGAAGAGTGGGTAAAACTGAAAAACGGTGAACGATCGCTATTTCGCCCTATCCTGCCAGAGGATGAGCCTCAACTACGGCAGTTCATAGCCCAGGTCACTAAAGAGGATCTTTATTATCGCTACTTTAGCGAAATCAATGAATTTACCCATGATGATTTAGCCAATATGACCCAGATCGACTACGATCGTGAAATGGCATTTGTTGCCGTTCGCCGCACTGATATAGGCGATGAAATCCTGGGTGTCACCCGGGCCATTTCAGATCCTGATAATATCGATGCTGAATTTGCGGTATTAGTGCGTTCAGACCTGAAGGGCCTTGGTCTGGGCAGACGACTACTGGAAAAACTCATCAGTTATACGCGCGATCACGGACTGTTGCGGTTGAATGGCATTACTATGCCTAACAATCGTGGCATGGTGACCCTGGCGCGAAAACTTGGATTTGACGTTGATATTCAACTGGACGAAGGTATTGTCGCTCTGACTCTTGACCTGACATCCGCAGATAACCAAGAGTAACCTACTGGAAATGTTGACCACTTTGGACGGTACTGGTGGTATCATTGTCCGCTTATGTTGTTTGCCTGGTACAGACAACCCTTCAATGAACAGAGAAGAAACGCACTGTGATGTTGTCAAAATTTAAGCGTAATAAACATCAACAACACCTTGCTCTACTACCGAAGATTTCTCAGTCAGTTGATGATGTAGAGTTCTTTTACGCTCCCGCTCATTTTCGGGAGACGCTTCTGGAAAAGATCGCCAGTGCCACACAGCGTATTTGCATCGTGGCACTGTATCTTGAACAAGATGAAGGCGGGCGTACGATCCTGAATGCGCTCTATGAAGCTAAACGTCTGCGTCCTGAACTGGATATCCGCGTTCTGGTTGACTGGCATCGTGCACAGCGCGGCCGTATCGGCGCAGCGGCTTCTAACACAAATGCCGACTGGTATTGCCGTACCTCACATGAAAACCCAGGCATTGAAGTCCCGGTCTATGGTGTACCCGTCAATACGCGGGAAGCACTTGGAGTGCTTCATTTCAAGGGTTTCATTATTGATGACAGCGTATTGTATAGCGGTGCTAGCCTGAATGATGTTTACCTGCATCAACTTGATAAGTATCGATATGATCGTTATCACCTGATTCGTAATCAGCAGATGGCCGATATCATGTTTAACTGGGTTGATACAAATCTGGTACATGGTCGTGGTGTAAATCGTCTTGATGATCCGCACCGTCCAAAAAGCCCGGAAATTAAAAATGACGTTCGCCTCTTCCGCCAGGAATTGCGTGATGCGGTTTATCATTTCCAGGGTGATGCTAACAACGAGCAACTATCTGTAACACCTCTGGTTGGTTTAGGTAAATCAAGCCTGCTGAATAAAACTATTTTCCACCTGATGCCCTGTGCCGATCATAAACTCACTATCTGCACACCTTACTTCAATCTTCCTGCCGTGCTGGTTCGCAATATTATCCAGTTACTGCGCGATGGTAAGAAAGTGGAAATTATTGTTGGCGATAAAACCGCGAACGATTTTTTTATCCCGGAAGATCAGCCGTTCAAAATCATCGGTGCATTGCCCTATCTCTATGAGATCAACCTTCGTCGCTTCCTGAGCCGTTTACAGTACTACGTGAACACCGACCAACTGGTTGTGCGTTTGTGGAAAGATGAAGACAATACCTACCATCTCAAAGGTATGTGGGTGGACGATGAATGGATGCTACTGACTGGCAATAACCTGAACCCTCGTGCCTGGCGTCTGGACCTGGAAAATGCCATTTTAATTCACGATCCTCAGCATGAGCTCGCAGAGAAACGTGAACATGAGCTGAATATGATTCGTACTCATACAACGGTAGTTCGACATTATCGGGATCTGCAAAGCATTGCAGATTATCCGATTAAAGTCCGCAAACTCATTCGCCGTTTGCGCCGAATCCGAATTGACCGTCTTATTAGCCGCATTCTGTAATACTCAAGCCCTGTTATCCAACAGGGCTTTTTTATGGAGCTCGCATGCGCATTATTTTCCCTATCACCCTACTGTGCCTGACAGGCTGTAGCCATATGGCTAATGATAACTGGCAAGGTCAGGATAAAGCTCAACATTTTATTGCATCTGCCATGCTGTCTGCCGCAGGTAACGAGTATGCTCAACATCAGGGCTATAGCCGGGATCATAGCGCAGCTATCGGCTTCATGTTCTCAGTAAGCCTTGGTGCGTCAAAAGAGCTTTGGGACAGCCGTACTGCAGGAAGTGGCTGGAGCTGGAAAGATTTTGCCTGGGATGTAGCCGGTGCAACGACCGGCTATGCCGTGTGGCAACTGGCGCATTATTAAAGGCGAATCCCCTTATCTTTACGATGTAACATCAAGGAAACAATGAAAGCCAGCGCTCCCATTGCTGTGACATACCAGAAGAAGGCCGATTCACTCCCCAATGACTTCAGCAATAGCGCAAGATACTCGGCAGAACCACCAAACAGGGCGTTCGCGACAGCATAAGAGAGCCCAACCCCCAGAGCTCGAACTTGCGCAGGAAACATCTCAGCCTTCAATATTCCACTAATAGAGGTATAAAAACTGGCAATCACCATCGCCAACATCACGAGTGCAAATGCCGCGTATGGTGAGGAAACGCGCTGAAGCGCAGTTAAAATGGGAACAGTGCAGAGTACTGACATTGCGCCAAAAATCAGCATCGATGCGCGGCGTCCTATTTTATCTGAAAGCGCACCAATCAAGGGTTGTATCAACATAAAAATGAATAGCGCCACGGTCATCACAACACTGGCGACATTTGCATGCATTCCCGTCGTGTTTACCAGGTACTTTTGCATGTACGTCGTAAAGGTGTAGAAACTGAGCGAACCGCCAGCGGTGAATCCTAAAACCATCAGAAACGCTTTGCGATTTCGCCAGAGTCCCTTGAATGTCCCTGCTTCCTTCAATGACATTACTTCTTTTCGTGAGGTTTCATCTAACTGACGACGTAACCAAAGGGCAACAACTGCCAGTATCGCTCCCATAGCAAAGGGAATTCGCCATCCCCAGCTATGGAGTTGTTCATCGGTCAGTATCTGCTGCAAGATCACCACCACCAGGATTGCCAGGAGCTGACCACCAATAAGCGTGACATACTGGAAGGAAGCATAAAAACCTTTACGCCCCTCAAGCGCGATTTCACTCATGTATGTTGCGCTAGTACCGTATTCGCCACCAACAGACAGTCCCTGAAATAATCGGGCCACTAACAACAATACTGGAGCCCATGTGCCAATAGCGTCATAACCCGGTAAGCAGGCGATGACTAATGACCCCAGACACATCATACAAACTGAGATTAACATTGAGGTTTTTCGTCCCTGGCGATCAGCAATTCGCCCAAACAGCCAACCACCAATAGGACGCATTAAGAAACCTGCGGCAAATACCCCTGCCGTCTGCAATAACTGTGTTGTGGTATTTCCAGATGGGAAAAATATATGGGCGAAATAAAGCGAACAAAATGAGTAGACGTAAAAATCAAACCATTCAACCAGATTTCCAGAAGAAGCACTGATGATTGCCCATACCCTTCGTCGGGTATCACTGCTCGCCAGCACCTCTTGCGATGTGATGCTCTCTGTCATTGTCGTGATGCTCCTGCCATAAATACCGGCCTGGCGTTCTCTCGGTGACTCAGTTATTTGATGATCAAATGTTATAATTTTGTTACTTATAATATCGAGAGAACGATCACATATTTAATTAGCATGATAAGGAATCAGGAGGAGATGGCAGAAGCAACAATGCAGTTTCAGGGTGAGGCTGACGAAAATATGCAGGTGCACAGACGCAAAAAACCCCGGACCTTACGGACCGGGGTTTCCTGCTTATTTGATGCCTGGCAGTTCCCTACTCTCACATGGGGAGACCCCACACTACCATCGGCGCTACGGCGTTTCACTTCTGAG
>NZ_WLVC01000090.1:0-5756 GCF_016859735.1 Lelliottia sp. RWM.1
ATGGAAACCGCCAGCCCATTCCCCGGAGGAAAACATGGTCAGGCAAAAGTGTAGCGGTATTAGGCGCAGCTATTTAGCGATCCCGGGACTGGAATCACAGGCGGCAGTGACTTGACGCTTACGGTTCTTTGAGCACTTAGTTTGCATAATTGGTGCTGTGAATTTAATCAAAAGGAAAGATAAATGGCTGATATGGCTTCAATTACAGCAGGGCTAAATGCAGTAAAGCTGGCTTTCAATATTGCAAAAGACCTTAAGGATGCAACCGCAGCGTTCAATGAAGCAGAGTTTCGATTAAAACTCAGCGAGTTATACTTAAGCCTGAGCGATGCCAGAATGAATCTCGCTGAAGCTCAACAGGAGATAAGTTCTCTGCAGGGGGAAATCTCATCTCTCAAAGCCCAACTCAGTACAGTTGATGAATTAGAATTCCGGGATGGTTTTTATTACAGAACTACATCTGTTGATGGAAAGCCAAATGGTCCTTTCTGTCCTAAGTGCTACGAAGGCTCTCCCAAAAAACTTTCCTCAGTGATGCAAGCCACAGGGATTAATGCCCATTTCGGCAGCAAATATTGCTATGCCTGTCAGAGCCATTTCTAACAGGATAAGTAGGATAGGGGGTTGTTAACGTTTCAGGCTGGCCTTGAACTCTGCCGGATTCACCAGCACTTGGTTAATGGCCCTGAGTTGTTCCTGAGCCCGGCTTGCGCTCGTCTTTTAGCCATCTTCTTGCTACGCACCGGCTTCATGCTCATTTTCGAACAATACCTTCGTCTCAAATGTTATAAATTGTGAGACTCCTCAAAACGACTTCAAATGTAGTATCAGAAATCGTGATTTATGTCTAATGATACTTCATAGTATCAATATCGATTTGTGAGACCATTATGGCATTACTGGGATATGCAAGGGTATCAACCAGCCATCAGAAGCTGACAGTGCAAATTACAGAGCTGAAATCAATTGGCGTTAGAGATGACAGAATTTTTACTGACATGATGTCGGGAGCCACGGACGACCGCGCAGGGTTGCAGCAGCTGCTTGCCCGGGCGGAAAAAGACGACATTATCATTTGTACCAAAATGGACCGGCTAGGGCGCAATACCGCAGATATGATCCATATCGTTGATGCCTGCTATAAAAAGGGGATTGCCATCCGTTTTCTTGAAAATGGCCTGAGTACCGAAGGGACAATGGGGAAAATGGTGATTCAGATTTTGGCTGCTGTGGCTGAGGCTGAACGGGAGCGTATTCTGGAACGTACCAACGAGGGACGGTTGATTGCTATGGCGTCCGGTGTGAAATTCGGACGTAAGCCCCACCTGAAATCGGACTCGGCCATGGCGCTTATTGATCAGAAACAACCAGCCAGAGTGGTTATGGAAAAAACAGGCATTTCGCGGGCCACTTACTTTCGGTTAAAAAAATACATTAAAAATCAGCAATCGAATAATAACTAAGGAATAAAATGAATAATAAAATACCTAACAATGTCATTGGCGCGGTGTCTTCAGTACTTAGTGAACATTATTTTAGCCATACGTCTTTAAATTCGCTGTTTATGGAATCAGGCGCACCTGGTGAGGTGCCAATGGGAAACTGTGAAACCAAATGCAGTAATTGGCTGAAAATTTGCAATGAAGACGACTCGATAGATGCAATTTCAGTATTAGGCAGTATCATCCAGAATTACATGGATTTACCTCCGAATTCATACTCTAGGGCTGGAGCTGGATCTACTGTCGAATATGGGCAAAAAAGAATAATCGATGCTTTATCTAAGAACCAATTAGTCTACAGACTCAATGGATTTATCACTAAATCAGGTTCGACTCCGATTTCTAAAACGCTAGAGGATTATCTGAAGTCTGGCGACTACTCATCTATTGAAAATGAGTTTCTTCGTGCAGTAGAGAATATTCAAACCGATCCGCATGCATCAGTCACCGCAGCATGTGCGATAATTGAATCTGCATTAAAATGCTACATAGAAAAATTCGATTTACCTATGCCACAAAAATTGAATGTAGCACCTCTTTGGGCTGCCGTGCAGCCGAGCTTGAACCTTAATGCCGACGCTACGTTAGCGGATGATCAGCACAAAATTTTAAAAGGAATTTCATCAATAATTGACGGTATTGGTGCATTCAGATCACATATAGGGAGTGCTCATGGGCGTGGTCAAAACCCTCCGCAGATCGTAGTTGCCGAAGCTAGACTCGCAGTCAATGCATCTCACACCTTAGTTGTATTTATTATGGATGTTATCCATGCGAATAAAATATAATTAGATTGGAGTTTCTATCTTTTTATAAAGGCATTGTAATATAATAATGCCTTTATAAATTTAGATAAGATTATCTTTTCAAGCTCGCACGAAATTCTTTTGGATTAACCAGAACTGGATTAATTGCTCGTAACTGTTCCTGTATACGAGCCTGAGCACGCCGCTTCGGCATCTTTGTGCTTCGCTCACGTTTGCCGTTACGATCCAATTCATCCATTTTATCCTGAGCCAATCGGAGCACTGCACCGAGTCGCTTATTATCGACAATTTGCCCCTGATCGATACAGTCCAGTTTATCGAATACCTGATAGGAGAGGGCGTGGTGGCCGTATTTGAAGGCGAGGGTGCCATCAGGGTAATCAAAGACCTTAATATTCTCCCCGGCAATTCGGGTGTTTTCTTCTGTGGGTTCAACCAGATATATCATCTTATCATAACGGAATGTTAATGATTTCGAGAGTTTACGGGTTTCCTGCCATGAGAAAATATCATCCAGATCCACAATCGTTTCTGCCACAGGGCGATGAAGGTTTTTTGGATATTTGGGCGTTTTGGCGAAGCGCTGGTTGAAGTTTACGATAAACGTTTCCAGCCAAGCATTGGCTTCTTCGATACTGCTTATTTTATTGAGGCGCATTTCTTTGATGAGCCTGTCCTGAAGTGTTTTGTTGGCACGCTCAACACGACCTTTTGCCTGAGGGCTGTTCGCACAGATAAGCTCAACACCAATATCGTGCAGGACTCGACCAAATTGAGTTCCAGATTTGCTTCCGGCGGCATGATTTACTCGAAAAATACCGTGTTTGTCGCTGTAAAATGCCAGCGGCTTACCATGTTTCTCAACATATTCACGGGTAGCAAGCATGTAGTCAAAGGCTGATTCGGTTTCACCAAAACGAAGATGCATTATGCGACCAGTGGCATCATCGACAAATACTAGAAGACAGCATTTAGGAGCGCGTCCTTCAAACCAGTCGTGAGGTGAACCATCTATTTGTACCAGCTCACCAAGGCAGTCTCGGCGATAACGTGGCTGGTACACTCGTGGTTTACGGCGTGAGTATGGTATCCACAATCCATCGGCAGTCATCCAGTTACGCAACGTGTCGACGGATACTGAAATATCGTGTCGTTCACTGAGTTTTTCTGCGGCGAGAGTTGGTCCAAAATCACTATATTTTTCGCGTAGCAGCGCCAGAATCCGCAGTTTAAGCGATTCAGGAATCCTGTGATTACCTGGCTGGCCACGGCGAAGGCTGGCTAATCCTGAAACGCCAGACTCACGATAACGATTCATCAGGCGCTGAACCTGTCGTTCGGTGAGGTTAAGTTGATGGGCTGCATCACGACGACGCATACGTTTATCGATAACTGCCTGAATAACGTTTATCCGGTTTAGCTCTTTATCTGACATGGTCACAAGCATCCTGATATCTCCACGGCAACAAGGTTTAATCCTTTATGCCAGAAAAAGTGACATCTCTAAATGGGTAGAAAGTGACATTAGAATATTGGAGCTACAATCTTGGTGCGCATAACAAAGATTATGTTAAATATTAAAACAAATAACATAAAAATCAATATGTTAAGAAGGTAACCAGCTACTTTCCCATTCCAGCAACCAGTCATGGAAGCTTTAGAAACAGAGTCCTCTCATGAGTTTGTGATGCCTTAAATCCATGGTGAGCATAGAAACCTTTGGCTTCTTCAGTAAGCGCATGAACCATTATCGCACGAACCCCAATGTTCTCAGCTACGCGATAACACCGTAGCACTGCATCGTGGAGTAAATCGGCGCCAACCCCTTTTCCGTGCAATGAGACATCTACCGCCAGGCGAGCGAGTATAATCACCGGTATAGGATCTGGCATGTTACGCCGAAGACTACCTGTCGCTTCCGTATGGTTAACGCTACCGGTGGCCAAAGAGTAAAAACCAGCTACTTGCTTCGTACCCGTCTTGCAAACAACGAACGTTCGGGCAGCGCCAAGAGCTTGATTTTTTAAACCTCTCTGTTTTAGCCATTCATCGAGGACTGTCTCTCCACTGACGAACTCAGCCAGCTGATGAGAGCTGGATAACGGCTCGGGCGTGGTTATACGTCCCACTGAGGTTTCCTTGCCAGTAGTTTATTAATGGCGGGCTCATCCTCGACTGGTGCATCGAGCATATCGATGAACTCTGCATACTGTTCGTCGTTAAAATTGAAAACACGGCGATCAAGGATCACATTCTCCGCAGCCTTGCAGGCCATCTCCAGGATAAAGTCGGTTCGCGATTTATGAAGGATCTCTGCAGCAGCATCGATGAGTGCTCTCTGAGACTCTTTAGCTCTTAGGTTGAGTTGAACATCTGATTTCATACACACCTCTCTTGTATAGCAATTGATATACAAGAATAACACAACACGAACGTATAGCAAATGCTATACACTTCAAAGTACCGATAATGCGTTTTATGTTAAATATCAGTTACTTGAATAGATTTCGTAACATAAGTTGATGTGTTTGTCGTGTCATGACAGCACAATCAGGGATGTCATCCCCTAACGAGGCAAGGACTAAGTTAATGAACAGAACAGATTAAGAAGTACAGACTCGCTGGCTTGAGAGCCGGCAGCCTGAAGATCGTACCTGTAATGAAGCGGAACAATTTTCGGATGAATGCTGGAAGAACGGTCTGCGGCTGGATAAAAGCCCGTCTGTGCACTATCAACTTCTGATGGAAACCATCCGCAGGACGCTGATCCCGCGGCCAAAGTGAAGCCCTCCGTCGGTCTCCACTATTATCGCTACCGGGTTAGCCGTCAGGCATGGCCCGGTTTAAAAAGATATGCTGACAGTTCTGCTGCAGTTATATCAAACTCGAGTTGCTGGATTAATTCTGCCAGTTTTTTCTCTGCAGTATCACGATCAAACTGATTTTGTACTATCTGGAGAGCAACCTGTTTTAGCTCCGGAGGGAGGTGTTCCAGATTGATATGATTATAACCCGAAATGTCATCATCCGAATTTTCGAAGAGCCAGCCGTAACTCATAAGGTCACCTGTTCTATTTCACAAATTTCCAGACACCTGGCGGTACCCGGTCATACAACTTTCCCATCGTCATCTCCGCCAGCCGGTGATCAACCGCGGCATTGAAATGCTCAAGCTCATCATCTGACAGAGAATATTTATTTTTTTCTATTACCCTTTCCAGGGTTTCCTTCGATGTACAGCGCCGTAGTCGTAAAATCCATTCCTGTTTCGTCATTAGTTTTTTATATCCTGAGGCGTCCCTAGTATTTAATTTTACAAATAACGCAAATTTCTTTCAGGCGTTATGGCCCGTGCCGTTCTGCTTAAGATAATCACTGATGCTCAGGCCGGACAGGCTTTGTTGAATAAATCGAACTTTTGCTGAGTTGAAGGATCAGATCACGTATCTTCCCGACAACGCAGACCGTTCCGTGGCAAAGCAAAAGT
>NZ_WLVC01000091.1:0-5707 GCF_016859735.1 Lelliottia sp. RWM.1
GCTTACCGCTCATGGGCACCTCTCTTTAAGTCATCTTAAATGACTCTGAGGTGTCTGTTAAACCCGTGGCGATTCAAGAATTCAGTTACTGAATCCATCAATGAAGGTGATTTTCTCCTCATCACAAGGCTGGCTAACGGCTCACTCCTGATGTGTTTCACTCCGGCTGACTCTGTCATTGAAGCGCAACTACGCGAACTGTTTGGATTGTCGGGCCAGCTTGACGAAACATTCCACCGGGCTGACACAGGCGATAAAAAACTTCTCCTGCCTGTGCAGACTCTGTTTGAACAATTGGGAATAAGCTTCGAGTCTGAACAAAAAACCGACAAGGAACTGTTGGCGTTTCTTCTTGAGCACTACCCTGAAGGTCTCCCTAAATCCCATGTATTCTCCGAACTTGCGCGGAAACGTAAACCTGCAAATCCCAGGAAGGATCCAGACGAAGCTCTTATGGAATGGCTCACCGAAGAAGAACATATTTTTCGAACCTACGAGCGCTATCTCGTCAGTAACCGTCTGCGTCATGGATTTGGAGATGATGGCAGTGATGTCGATACCTTCATCGATTTTTCGTTAAGTGTACACAATCGCAGAAAATCACGCATGGGGTTCTCATTTGAAAACCACCTTGGACATCTTTTTAATTTACATGGACTTAAGTTTGAGAAAGGTTCATCGAAAAAGACAACTGAGAATAAGTCAAAACCAGATTTTCTTTTTCCTTCGTTCGATGCATATCACGATAAAAATTATGATGCAGAAAAATTAATTCTGCTTGGTGCCAAAACAACATGTAAAGATCGCTGGCGTCAGGTACTGGCTGAAGGCGACCGTCTTAAGACGAAGTATCTGGTGACAATACAACCCGGCATAAGTAAAGCCCAACTGACTGAAATGAGAGATAAACACCTAAATCTCATAGTCCCCTTTCCATTATGGGAAACCTATCCCCATGATGTTCATCAGGAACTGATGTCGGTAAAAGAATTTATAGAATTAGTGGCATCAACTTAGCATGGCTGAACATTGACGCACGATTATCGACAACCCAAAAATTAATATCGCTGTGATATCATTTCTGTACCAAATACAGCAAACAGTATGGTGAAAGGAGTCAACATGAGCGACGAGGAAGTAAGCAAGTATCCGCATAGCGCTATTTCCACCTGGAGCGGATTTGTCTACCAGGGTAAAGTGGCGCTCTATCATTGTCTCAAATTAATTAGTGCAGGTGATAGTGGATTCGAGTTACAACTGGATAGTACAGATGATTTCGCAATTTACAAAGATGATAAACTCATCAGCGCCCATCAGGTTAAAGCAAAAATTGGTGATTATCGCAGTAACTATAAGGATGCTTTAGAAAAATCGGCCGCAATAGAACTGGATAGAATAGCAGGGATCAAAAGATATTTTCATATATCACAACCCATAAACGACCATAGTGATTACATAGATGCGAATCGCGAACGAGTTGAATTCTATCCATATGGTGAACACCGGCACTGTGAACTTGACAGGATAGAAGATCTAACGAAAGATTTTATTAAAGAAATATATTTCCGTCAGGCCATATTTTTTGATGATAGCCTTATAGATGCAAACTACTGTCTACTATCAGATAAAATTAGCTCACATGCGCTAGCCATTCACAAAAAAATACAAAATGATGGTGATGCTCAACGTAAAGCAGCTTATGAATACCGTATATCGGCAGAAAGTATTCTTGCAGACATAACGGATTCGAGTCCATACGAAAGAAAGGACTACTACGCGATCGAGCTAAAAGCGCGCCTATACACTCACCTGGAAGAAAGGCTAGCTGAATCACTTCCAGGTATGTCGGACGCGGCCTACGAAAGAGCAAGACATATCTACGAGCTTATAAGAGGCTCTGAGGGTGGCGATTTCAAAACACTCTGCCAACTGATGAAGCCCTCAGAAAAGTTTTCACGCATTCAGAACTCTGATATACGTCGGTACACGGACCTCGTGTACACCATTAATGTCGAACCAATTTTAAAACGACTACCGCACTATTTAGACAGCAACAATAAGTTTTACGCACCGACGGCATTGTATTTACCAGAACCAACAGACAAAAAATACTGTACCTCCGAAATTATCGCTGAAATAAAAAATAATGATGATCTAGGCAGGCTGTTGTTCGAATTTAACAATCTCATTGCAGCCAAGGCTAATGAGAGTTTCATAATTGACACCAAGTATACAAACTGCTTCGATATAATCTCCACTGACGATCAAAATCGCATCGACAGCAACATCACCAAAAGTTTATGCATCAGCATTTTAACGAAAGACGACGCAGAGGCTCGACTTAAATGATTATTGACCTCATACATCAAGCTCTGGATGCACACAATTTCTCCAAAATACACGAGAATGACACAACCAGCTTCTATGTTAGAGAGAACGGTACGGCTGTACGATTTGCAGTCTTGCACAGGTTGGATAATTTGATGAAGCCTGGCGATCTTAACGCAACAATCAACCAGTCCGCGCCAGTGGTATTTACATCTGATCCAGCATTTAAAAAGAATTGCGATTTAATCTGCATTCATCACCTTGACAAGCTGGCAGAATTCAAAAATTATGAAGAGCAGATTTTTGAAATCGAAGAAGACCCACATTTCTACAAAAAATACGTACTTTACTATAGTGATGCAGAAGTTGAAGCCATTAAAGGACTAAACTTCACCAAGTTAAACGAATTGATTTCAGATAAAAAACAATTCGATGCTTACAAAAAAGAACCCACATCAGCGACTAAGTACAGTGCGGCTGCTAAGATATTCATTAAGCTGCCTTTTTTGGAGCTTAGTATTAACAAAGCGGAACTAGTTCCACTCCGTTTACAAATTGAAGAGGCTGTGGCAGAAGCAGACCTTACTAAGACGTATGAAACGGTAAAAAAAAACGGCCAATTAAATGCAGAGGATTTGATCAAGGAACTGATTAATGATGAACTGGCAAATTTCTAAAATTGAGATTTCAAGCTTTAAAGCTTTCAAAAAAATTCATCTGGATTTCGGTGATTCATCACTTTTGACATTAGATGGACCCAATGGATTTGGCAAAACTAGCATATTCGATGCTATTGAACTATTGCTAACCGGTAGAATAAAAAGAATTTGTCACCTATTTACAACTTTAATGATGGGTAAAAGAACGAATTATGAAGACAACTTGCTTTGGAATAACCGTTCAGGCAATAATGACCTGACTATAAAAATAGAGTTTATTAGTGGCTTGCACAAGCTTACCCTAGCCAGACATACTCCTGCAGCAAACTTTGACGAGAAATCAAACAATCGAGCAGACCAATTTATCCACCTTAAGCTTTACGAGTTGCCCGAATTCGCGTCCAACGATTATATAGCAGAAAACCTTCGCAACGAAAACATCATTGAGGAGATTTTTGGCAAAAACTTCAAAGAAAATTTTTCTTATTTGAATTATTTGGAACAAGGCCAAAACCAGCTCCTGCACACACGAGTAGACAAACGTAAAGAGGCATTAAACAACCTCTTCAATATTAGTGATGTAAAAGCAGAAACTGATAGCTGTAAAGCTATTGCTTTGCGGCTTACAAAGTTCATTGGTGATCCAAAGCGTGCTGCAGATTTATCAAGGTTAGAAACAGAGGCCAGTTCACTCAAGGAAATGATTCAAGCTGACCTGGGAGCAATTGAATATAAAAAAATTTCTACCGCAGTGCTACAACCTGGCTGGGATAAAGAGAGCCCATTTCCCACCTATTCTGCGGAAATTCATAGAGAATACATTGAGAATATCCAGAGTCTTCAAAGATTGGTTCTGCTAAAGAGTGCAATACAGACCAGAGATAAAAATGACTCGATCGAAAATTTTATTGAACTTAACAAGGACTCCATAAAAAGCCTGGCGCGTTTTGGCAACGATTTGAACAAACTGGATGGTCTCGAATCCACCAAAAAAGAATTGAACCAGCTGTTCAAGCAAGGAGGGATTATCAAACGTGGCGCTACAGTCATCAAGGCCGATGAGGCCAAGAGCCTTATTGGATGGCCCCAAGAGCGCTTAAAATTGTTTCTTGAACAAATAGTTACTCGTGATTTGCTTCAGCAAAAGAGCGCTTCTAATACCAACGCTGCAGCCGAGCTGAATCGTCTAAAAAAAGAGCTGGTGACTGAGCACGCTAAACTCTATCCCAATGATCAGCATTGCCCACTGTGTGGGGCAGAATGGCATTCCCATGATATTATGCTGCAAAAGATTGAGATCCGAACCACGCAGATTAATGACGTGCTAAACACCGATGGTCAGACCCTGATAAATCTCACTGGGCTGATGGCTGCGGAGCTGGCTCAAATTGGCTCTCAGATACAAGGCCGGATAACGCAACTATCCGTTGGTTATAACCAAGCCCTACACAGCTTTCTGCTCCGTGATAAAACACGGTTACCAGCAATTAACCAACTAGCCTCCCGACTTCAAGCCTTAGGGGGAGAGCTAAACCATTCGTTCTCCGAAAATGATGAAGAAGTGGATACTCGAACTCAGTCTTTGATAGCGTTCATCAGAAACCAGAAAATAGCAGAGACAGAGCCTTTGCCGCAAGATTGGAGAAATGTCATCACCTTTGCTTTTAAAGAGTTGCAGGACTTTTATATCGTTGAACTTCAGAATCTGAAAGACAAAGAGCTGTATATCGCAGCTAAAGCAAACGAGGCCCAGAGCGTAAGACTCAAGCAGTGCCTTGATGAGCTACAGGTTATTCAGCGTGAAACCAAAGCAGCGCAGATTGCTAAAGGTAAGGTTACTAACCTAAAGGCTACATTGGAGAAAACAGAACGCCGCTACTCGGAACAAACGATTGCTGAAATTGAGTTGATTTTCCATATTTATAGCGGAAGGCTTATCCAAAACTATCAGCGTGGTTTGGGTCTGTTTATTGAAAGCAAAGATGGTAAAGAGCTCAGGTTTCTTACAGCCGAGAAATCTGAATATGACGCAATTCTGTCGATGAGTTCCGGGCAGGTATCGGCGCTCAGCCTGGGATTTTTCCTCTCGCTGAATAGAGTTTACTCAAACGTACCGCTGATCCTGATCGATGACCCATCCCAGTCGCTGGATGAGGTGAATATTGCCTCTTTGACTGATCTTCTTCGCTGCGAGTTCAGCAATCGTCAGTTGATCGTTTCCTCACACGAGGATGACATTTCCTCCTATATGCGCTATCGGTTTACCAAGGCCGGTTTGAGCACCCGATCGTTAAACATGCAACGCTTAGCTAAGGAAGCTCTGGTCGCTGCAGGCTGAGTCATCATGATAGGGGCATATGGAGCGTGCCCACAGGTCTATGGACTGAGATAGAGGTGTGAAATGTCCGCTTCACGCCCTGAGACATTCGACAAGCTTTTTATGGCTTCAGTAAGGGCGACTTTCGCGCCTCCAGTGCCAGCAAGTATTTCGCCGCATTGACTCAGCATTTTTGTTACCCAATACGCACTGTTGCCTCACCAAAATTGTTACTTTGGCTGTGTGATGAATAATGGACTTGACCTGCCCCCACGATTAGATACAACACTCAGTTAGTAACGTCGGAATCTTCATTCTCAGAATGCCCCTTTCTCCAGCCCGCTGCAAATTCAGACGGTGTCTGATAATTCAGCGTGGAGTGCGGGCGGCATTCGTTATAATC
>NZ_WLVC01000092.1:0-5395 GCF_016859735.1 Lelliottia sp. RWM.1
TAACGTCCTGCAGGCCTGGCGTAAACTCATGGCAAATTGTGCCGTCAGATAGCTGACAAGTTCACGCTTTATCGCTGGTTTTAAAGCTTTTTTTCGATGACGTCTTTAAGTGCCCGGCACTCAAGGCTGAGATCAGCAAACATCTGTTTAAGCCTCCGATTCTCGTCTTCCAGATCTTTTATTTTTTTAATATCGGCCGCTTCCATCCCGCCATATTTTGCCTTCCAGTTGTAATAGCTGGCTTCCGAAATAGCGGCCTCACGGCACACATCCTTAACGGTACGTCCGGCTTCGACGGACTTCAATACAGCGATGATCTGGTGTTCAGTGAATCGGATCTTACGCATAGCGATCTCCTCAGGGGACATTATCAGTATGTCGGAAGATCTCTAAAAGTGAATGGGCCGTTTTGCCGGGATACTTACATCATCACGGGGAAGACCTCAGCGCTATTCTGATCTCGCCATCACCACCGTTCTGGTCATTAAACGCGTGTTCAGGTTGACCCTGCGGGCTGCACAGGGTTTTATTGATTCCATTTTTACACTGATGAATGTTCCGTTGCGCTGCCCGGATTACACCAGCGTCAGCAAGCGCGCAAAGTCGGTTAATGTCAGTTTCAAAACGTTCACCCGAGGTGAAATCGCGCATCTGGTGGTTGATTCCACCGGGCTGAAGGTCTTTGGTGAAGGCGAATGGAAAGTCAAAAAACACGGCAAAGAACGCCGTCGTATATGGCGAAAGTTGCATCTGGCAGTTGACAGCAAAACACATGAAATCATCTGTGCAGACCTGTCGCTGAACAATGTGACGGACTCAGAAGCCTTCCCGGATCTTATCCGGCAGACTCACAGAAAAATCAGGGCAGCATCGGCAGACGGCGCTTACGACACCCGGCTCTGTCACGATGAACTGCGGCGTAAGAAAATCAGCGCGCTTATCCCGCCCCGAAAAGGTGCGGGTTACTGGCCCGGTGAATATGCAGACCGTAACCGTGCAGTGGCTAATCAGCGAATGACCGGGAGTAATGCGCGGTGGAAATGGACAACAGATTACAACCGTCGCTCGATAGCGGAAACGGCGATGTACCGGGTAAAACAGCTGTTCGGGGGTTCACTGACGCTGCGTGACTACGATGGTCAGGTTGCGGAGGCTATGGCCCTGGTACGAGCGCTGAACAAAATGACGAAAGCAGGTATGCCTGAAAGCGTGCGTATTGCCTGAAAACACAACCCGCTACGGGGGAGACTTACCCGAAATCTGATTTATTCAACAAAGCCCTGGCAAGGCTGGGACGGAAGTCACTGTCGTTCTCAAAATCGGTGGAGCTGCATGACAAGGTCATCGGGCATTATCTGAACATAAAACACTATCAGTAAGTTGGAGTCATTACCTCGGTATCAATGATTTTCGGAGAAACAAATATTTTGATAACGAAATAAGTAACCATAATTAAAACAACGAAAAAGCTGATAAGAAGGAGGGTAACCCGCCCCTGTGTGGTTTTCCACGTCATAATAGTATTGTCTCGTTCTGTTGGGATGGCTGATATAACGACTTTTGTCAGGATTTCTTTAATCTAAAACGATACAGAAAAATAAATCTTTAACCATATGAGTCAAATAGCTAACATACAGCGAGCTCATCAGCCCATTTAGTGGCTTTCTGCATTGTTTCTATAACAGAGAACTCAGAGATATTCAGTGTTCTGCATATTTCAGCCGTCTCTTCCCAGCTAAGCTTCTCATAACACAAAGAAAGATTAAGTATGTCAAAAAGCTCGCCTTTATGCAGGCAAAGAGCATCGGCGACATTTCCGGGAACCGATATCTGTTGAATTAAATCATCCATGGGCTGCTCGAGAATAACATCCAGCAAAGAAAACAAACCACAAACAAACGCGTTATAGGATAATGAAGCGAGGTTTAATTTCCCGGCAATTAATTCACAAAATTTTCCACGAACCATACTCAGATGATAAAGTTCGCTGACACCCGAAACCCCGATGCTGGAAAGAGCAGCCACCGAAACAAAACGGCGGATTTCGTTATACCCCAGATACATCAGCATTTCTTTCAGAGTAAGTTCCCCTGACGGAGTAATACCGTGTGATTTGAACAGCATGTTTTTTACATAACGCATTATTTTATATGATAAAGTCAGGTCATTTTTCAGTAATCGCTCAAGCACGGTAAAGTCCGGGCTTTCCCTGTTAACTTCCATCATCAGGCTGGAAAGCGCCATCGGATTCTGAGAAAGGCATTTGTTTCGGATGATCTCCGGTCTGCTGAAGAAAAACCCCTGAAAAAGAACAAATCCGGCCTGGCTGTAAAGCTCAAACTCTTCTCTTGTTTCAACTTTTTCAGCCAGAAATTTTATGCCGTGAAGCAAGTGCTTTTTCTCGGTGAGATAGCGATCAATCTCATGGTAAGTTTTTTCCCGAACATCAAATTTAATGACCGAAATATATCTCATAAACCGGTCCCAGGCGCTGTCCAGCGTGAAATCATCAAGTGCAAGCTGATAGCCATTGTCGTGAAGTTCCCTGACCGCCAGGAAAAGCTCGTCATCAGGAATGGCATCCTCAAGGATCTCTATAACCACTTTATCATTCGGCAAGGTATCGCCAAGCCCGCTGATTATCATCCGGTGCGGAACATTGATAAATGAGCTGTGATTGTCAGCGATGCGGGGAATCGGAATGCATAAAAACTGGTCGGAAATCATCCTGGAAGTTGCATATTCAGGCGAAACATCGGGAAAAGAATTCTTCATTCCGACCCTGAAAAGCAATTCATATGCGACGGTCTGCATTTTCCTGTCAAAAATAGGCTGTCGCGCAATAAATGAATACATATTCAGGTCTCCAGGTCAGCATTATAATTTTTTGAAATTTAACCTTTCTATGCTTATAACATGCAAAACTGGCGATTAGTTTGATCTGGAGCACAACTCGGGGCACAAAGAAACCGGGAAGATGCGACATCACCATTCCCGACCAATAGGATTCATCACTGGGGTAATGCTGCCAACTTACTGATTTAGTGTATGATGGTGATTTTAAGGTGCTTGCGTGGCTTCCATTTCCTTCAGATGTCCTTCCTGCTCCGCTACTGAAGGCGTGGTGCGTAACGGCAAAAGCACTGCCGGACATCAGCGCTATCTCTGCTCTCATTGCCGTAAAACATGGCAACTACAGTTCACTTACACCGCCTCTCAGCCCGGTACGCACCAGAAAATCATTGATATGGCCATGAATGGCGTCGGATGTCGCGCCAGTGCACGCATTATGGGCGTTGGCCTCAACACGATTTTACGACACTTAAAAAACTCAGGCCGCAGTCGGTAACCTCGCGCATACAACCGGGCAGTGATGTGATTGTCTGCGCTGAAATGGACGAACAGTGGGGCTACGTCGGTGCTAAATCACGTCAGCGCTGGCTGTTTTACGCGTATGACAGGATACGGAGGACGGTTGTGGCGCACGTCTTCGGTGAACGCACTCTGGCCACACTGGAGCGTCTTCTGAGCCTGCTGTCGGCCTTTGAGGTCGTGGTATGGATGACGGATGGCTGGCCGCTGTATGAACCCCGCCTGAAGGGAAAGCTGCACGTTATCAGCAAGCGTTACACTCAGCGCATTGAGCGACATAACCTGAATCTGAGACAACATCTGGCAAGGCTGGGACGGAAGTCACTGTCGTTCTCAAAATCGGTGGAGCTGCATGACAAGGTCATCGGGCATTATCTGAACATAAAACACTATCAGTAAGTTGGAGTCATTACCAGCGCTTAAAACTGATACGCCGGAAGGAAAAAACAAATATATGATAAAAACATCCAGTCAATGGCTGGCACAAATTACCGCATCGGGTTGTTGAGCTTCGCGTAATCAAACGCTGATACGGTTTCTTCTCTGTTGGCATCCAGAAAATCAGCCCACCATTGTAGCATCAGCCTTCGTTCGTCAAGGTGCTCGGCTTTATGAATGTAGGCGGCACGAACGCCATTACGTTCCTGATGGCTCATCTGGCGTTCAACGGCATCTTTAGACCACAAACCAGATTCAATCAGCGAACTGCAGGCCATGGCTCGGAAGCCATGGCCGCAGACGTCCACTTTTGTATCATAGCCCATCAGCCGTAATGCATTATTGACGGTATTTTCGCTCATTGGTTTCCAGGGACTATGGTCACCCGTAAAGACCAGCGTATGCTCGCCGCTGACAGTATGGATTTGCTGCAAAATCTCCAGCGCCTGTCGGGACAGTGGAACGAGGTGAGGGGTATGCATTTTAGCCCCCCTGTGTGAGTGCTTAACCCCGGGGAGAGGGTCGCGTTCAGGAGGGATTGTCCACATGGATTTGTCAAAATCAATTTCAGACCACCGGGCAAAACGCAGTTCACTGGAACGAATAAAAATCAGCAATGTCAGTTTTGTCGCCAGTCTGGTCAGGGGCTGACCTCTGTAGGACTCAATGCGGTTGATAAGTTCAGTGGTCCGGTTCAGGGCAAGGGCAGGGCGGTGCTGTCGTTTTACAGTAGTCAGCGCACCCGCCATGTCTGTTGCCGGGTTGTAGCTGATAATGCCTGACTGTGCGGCATATCGCATGATCGCAGAGATACGCTGTTGCAGGCGGGAAGCAATTTCATAAATCTCTTTAGCCTCTGCGGCTTTAACCGGAACCAAAAGGTCGGGTGTTTTCAGCGTGGTGATATCCCGCGAACCTATGAAGGGAAATACATGGGTTTCAAGGCTCTTAAGGGTTTTCTCACTGTGCGATTCAGACCATTTTTTATTGCTGCTGTGCCATTGCCGGGCGATAGTTTCAAAAGTATGGGTGATATCGGGTACAGACTTCTTTGCTCGCTTTTGTTCGCAGGGGTCAACACCTTCTGCTATTTGCTTCCTGGCACTATCCCGTCTCTCTCTTGCTTCAGATAACGAGACGTCAGGATACACGCCAAGGGCGAAAGTTTTCTCTTTGCCAAGGAAGCGATAGCGGAGGCGCCAGTAGCGGGAGCCGTTAGGGTGAACGAGTAAAAACATGTTGCCGCTGTCGGCAAGTTTATAAGGTTTTTCATCCGGTTTAGCTGCACGGATTTTAGCGTCTGTGAGCGCCATTGGTGAGGTCTCCTGATAGTAAAAGGGGTATAAATTTTATCGAATCAGACTATACCCTCAGTTGTACCCTCGCAAGGGACTTGATGTGGGTTGAAGTTGATTGAGTTGGATGGAGTTAAAATATTATAAAGGTGTTGATTTCGGCGGGCTTTGAATGCAAAAACGGACCTCCGTGGAGGTCCGTTGATATGAATTTGGTGCCCGGACTCGGAATCGAACCAAGGATTCGTTTCTATAGCAACGAAATCACCTAATAACAGTAAGTTACCTTT
>NZ_WLVC01000093.1:0-5298 GCF_016859735.1 Lelliottia sp. RWM.1
TAAGCAGAGTTTTTGAAATGTAAGGCCTTTGAATAAGACAAAAGGCTGCCTCATCGCTAACTTTGCAACAGTGCCGGATTGAATATAACCGACGTGACTGTTACATTTAGGTGGCTAAACCCGTCAAGCCCTCAGGAGTGAATCATGACCGTAGTCACGACCGCCGATACCTCCCAACTGTACGCACTTGCAGCCCGACATGGGCTCAAGCTCCATGGCCCGCTGACTGTCAATGAGCTTGGGCTCGACTATAGGATCGTGATCGCCACCGTCGACGATGGACGTCGGTGGGTG
This sequence comes from Lelliottia sp. RWM.1, assembly GCF_016859735.1. Classification (NCBI taxonomy): domain Bacteria; kingdom Pseudomonadati; phylum Pseudomonadota; class Gammaproteobacteria; order Enterobacterales; family Enterobacteriaceae; genus Lelliottia; species Lelliottia sp. RWM.1. The sequence continues at coordinate 295 of NZ_WLVC01000093.1, forward strand.
CTGCGCATCCCGCGCCGAGCCGAGGTAAGCGCGAAGGTCGAACCAGAGGCGCGGGTGCTGGCAATGCTCAAGAATCGCCTGCCGTTCGCGGTGCCGGACTGGCGCGTGGCCAACGCCGAGCTCGTTGCCTATCCCATGCTCGAAGACTCGACTGCGATGGTCATCCAGCCTGGTTCGTCCACGCCCGACTGGGTCGTGCCGCAGGACTCGGAGGTCTTCGCGGAGAGCTTCGCGACCGCGCTCGCCGCCCTGCATGCCGTCCCCATTTCCGCCGCCGTGGATGCGGGGATGCTCATCCGTACACCGACGCAGGCCCGTCAGAAGGTGGCCGACGACGTTGACCGCGTCCGACGCGAGTTCGTGGTGAACGACAAGCGCCTCCACCGGTGGCAGCGCTGGCTCGACGACGATTCGTCGTGGCCAGATTTCTCCGTGGTGGTGCATGGCGATCTCTACGTGGGCCATGTGCTCATCGACAACACGGAGCGCGTCAGCGGGATGATCGACTGGAGCGAGGCCCGCGTTGATGACCCTGCCATCGACATGGCCGCGCACCTTATGGTCTTTGGTGAAGAGGGGCTCGCGAAGCTCCTCCTCACGTATGAAGCGGCCGGTGGCCGGGTGTGGCCGCGGCTCGCCCACCACATCGCGGAGCGCCTTGCGTTCGGGGCGGTCACCTACGCACTCTTCGCCCTCGACTCGGGTAACGAAGAGTACCTCGCTGCGGCGAAGGCGCAGCTCGCCGCAGCGGAATGAGCGAACGTCGATATAGCCCGCTCGCGACGCTGTTCGCGGCGACCTTTCTCTTCCGGATCGGCAACGCGGTGGCGGCCCTCGCGCTTCCATGGTTCGTCCTGTCTCATACAAAGAGCGCGGCCTGGGCGGGCGCCACGGCCGCTAGCAGCGTCATCGCGACCATCATCGGCGCGTGGGTTGGTGGTGGCCTCGTCGATCGGTTCGGGCGCGCGCCCGTCGCATTGATCTCGGGTGTGGTGGGCGGCGTGGCCATGGCGAGCATCCCACTGCTCGATGCCGTTGGCGCCCTCTCGAACACTGGGCTGATCGCTTGCGTGGTGCTCGGTGCCGCGTTCGACGCACCCGGTATGGCCGCGCAGGACAGTGAGCTGCCCAAACTCGGCCACGTCGCCGGGCTCTCCGTTGAGCGCGTCTCGTCACTGAAAGCGGTGATCGGGAACGTCGCGATTCTAGGTGGCCCGGCCCTTGGGGGGGCCGCAATCGGCCTGCTTGGCGCTGCGCCAACGCTCGGGCTGACGGCGTTCTGCTCCGTCCTTGCAGGTCTGCTCGGCGCGTGGGTGCTTCCCGCGCGTGCCGCTCGGACGATGACCACGACGGCGACTCTCTCCATGCGCGCCGGCGTCGCTTTTCTCTGGAGCGAACCCCTGCTGCGCCCTCTCTTTGGTATAGTGATGATCTTCGTGGGCATCGTTGGCGCCAACGGCAGCGTCATCATGCCTGCGCTGTTTGTAGATGCAGGACGCCAAGTAGCAGAGCTCGGGCTGTTCTCCTCAATGATGGGGGCTGGTGGTCTCCTTGGCATTGCCATTCATGCGTCGGTCGGCGCCCGGATATCAGCGCAGAACTGGCTGGCGGTGGCATTTTGTGGCTCTGCGGTGGGCTCGCTTCTGCTTTCACAGTTGCCAGGCGTGCCGGTGCTGATGTTGTTGGGCGCGCTCGTGGGACTGCTGACCGGCTCAGTCTCTCCCATTCTCAACGCTGCCATCTACAACCGCACGCCGCCAGAACTTCTCGGCCGGGTACTCGGCACGGTCTCGGCGGTGATGCTGTCAGCCTCGCCCATGGTTATGCTTGCGGCCGGCGCGTTTGTCGACCTTGCTGGTCCGCTCCCTGGCCTCGTTGTATCGGCCGTGTTTGCGGGGCTCGTGGCTCTACTCTCGCTCCGTCTTCAATTTGCTACAATGGCGGCGGCAGCCACAGCCTCCGCCCCAACCCATACAGAAGGTGAACACTGATGCCCCGCCCCAAGCTCAAGTCCGATGACGAGGTACTCGAGGCCGCCACCGTAGTGCTGAAGCGTTGCGGTCCCATAGAGTTCACGCTCAGCGGAGTAGCAAAGGAGGGGTCGGTTCCGGCTGAGGGCGAAATGACACCCTAAGCGTTAGCTCTGTGTCGTTGCACGATGTCAGCGACGGTATTCTTGCTGATACCGAGCTCGCGTGCGATCCAGCGATAGCTGCGTCCCTCGGCCCTCATCGCAACCACCTTAGGCAAAAGTCGGTCTGATTTTGGTCGCACTCCGGCCTGACGACCAAGCCTCTTACCACGTGCCTTCGCAACAGCAAGGCCTGACTTGACCCGCTCGCTGATGAGATCCCGCTCAAACTCCGCAATGCCGGAAAGAAACGTCGCCAGCATTCGTCCATACGGCGACGAAAGATCGAACGCCATTCCATTCATGGCTATCACGGAAACCTTCCAGTTCTCCAGTTCACGTAGCGTATTGAGCAGATCGAGCGTCGAGCGCCCCCACCGGGAAAGCTCAGTGACCAGGATTGCATCAATTTGTCTGGACTGGGCAAGCGCCAGGACTTTCTTTCGCTCGGCCCGGTCGAGTTTAGTTCCTGAACCTGTTTCCTTAAATATTCCCACCACGTCGTAGCCGGCACGGCCGGCGAAGGCTCGCAGATCAAATTCCTGGCGTTCACAAGACTGATCCGCTGTTGAAACCCGGCAGTAAATGGCGGCACGATGTCCCAATTGAACCCTCCTGGATTTTTGTATCGGAACGCCCTGATTTATATGGGCTGGCTGTTGTCCAAAACAGACTATACTTCAAAAGGGACGAATTTGTATGTCACGACGCCATATTTTCACCGAACGGCAGCGAGCAGCGCTGTTCGATCTGCCCACGGACGAACTGTCGCTACTGAAGTTCTACACGCTGGGCGATGATGACCTGGAAAACATTAGGCAGCGCCGCAGACCGGAAAACAGGATTGGCTTTGCCCTGCAACTTTGTGCCTTACGATATCCGGGCCGTGCACTGGCTCCTGGTGAGATGATCCCGCGTGAAGTCCTTTCCTTCGTCGGTGCTCAGCTTGGAGTTCCGGCTGATGCGCTTCTCACTTATGCCACACGGCGCCAAACCCGTCAGCAGCACATGGACACGCTGCGCGAAATTTACGGCTACAAGACCTTCACGGGCCGTGGTGCCCGTGATCTGCGGGAGTGGACTTTCGGCCAGGCCGAAGATGCCAGATCAAACGAGGATCTTGCTCATCGTTTTATTGTGCGGTGTCGGGAAACTTCCACCATTCTGCCCGCAGTATCGACAATCGAGCGCTTGTGCGCGGATGCTCTGGTCGCCGCTGAGCGGCGGATTGAAACGCGGATTGCGGAAAATTTAACAGCGGATGTTCGCGATCACCTGGACAAACTTCTGAGTGAAATGCTCGCCGGCAATATCAGTCGTTTCATCTGGCTTCGCAACTTCGAGGTTGGTAACAACTCGGCTGCTGCTAACCGTTTGCTCGACAGGCTCGAATTTCTGCGTACCCTGAATATCAATCATAGTGCTTTGGCCAGCATACCTGCCCATCGCATTGCCCGGCTGCGTCGGCAGGGTGAACGCTACTTCACCGACGGTTTGCGTGACATCACTTCGGACCGCCGCTGGGCGATCCTTGCCGTCTGTGTTGTGGAGTGGGAAGCGGCGATTGCTGATGCCATAGTCGAAACCCATGACAGGATCGTAGGAAAAACCTGGCGGGAAGCGAAGCGCCAGCATGACGAAACAATTTCCGGCTCTAAAGCCACACTCACGGATACGATCCGTACCTTCACCGCGCTGGGAGCTTCGTTGCTTGAGGCCCGCAGTGACGGAACCCCGCTGGAGATGGCTGTCGCCAGTTCGGTTGCATGGGACCGGCTCGCTCAACTGGTAGCGACAGGGACTCAACTCAGCAACACGCTAGCCGATGAGCCTCTTGCATATGTCGGGCAGGGATACCATCGCTTTCGTCGTTATGCGCCCCGCATGTTGCGCTGTCTGAAGCTCGAAGCCGCGCCGGTCGCCGGACCATTGGTAGCAGCAGCTTTGTCGATCGGAGAGATGAAAGGTGTTGCATCGCCAGAAAGGCGTTTCCTGCGGCCCAGCTCCAAATGGAACCGTCATTTACGAGCTCAGGAAAAAGGAGATACCCGTCTTTGGGAAGTGGCGGTACTCTTTCACCTCCGGGATGCTTTTCGTTCCGGAGATGTCTGGCTCGCTCATTCGCGCCGCTATGGTGACCTCAAGCAGGTACTGGTGCCGATGATCGCGGCGCAGGAAAATGCAAAACTGGCCGTGCCTTCCAACCCACAGGATTGGCTGGCAGACAGAAAGGCGCGACTCACGATCGCTCTTAAGCGGCTGGCCCGGGCTGCCCGTAACGGCACTATTCCGCACGGTAGCATAGAAGATGGAACGTTGCGGATCGACAGGTTGACAGCAGACGTGCCGGATGGTGCCGAGGCACTCATACTGGATCTGTATCGCCGAATGCCGTCCGTTCGGATTACCGACATGCTGCTTGAAGTTGATGCAGCCCTTGGTTTCACAGATGCGTTTACCCATCTGAGAACCGGGGCTCCATGTCGCGACCGGATCGGTCTGCTCAACGTCCTGCTCGCTGAAGGGCTCAATCTGGGCCTGCGTAAGATGGCGGAAGCTACAAACACGCATGATTACTGGCAGCTCTCACGCCTTGCCCGCTGGCATGTTGAAAGCGAAGCCATGAACCAGGCATTGGCAATTGTGGTGGCCGCGCAGGGTAAACTGCCGATGTCACGCGTCTGGGGGATGGGCACGTCAGCATCGAGCGATGGTCAGTTTTTCCCGACAGCGCGGCATGGCGAAGCCATGAACATGGTCAATGCCAAATATGGTTCTGTTCCCGGCCTCAAAGCGTATACTCACGTAAGCGACCAGTTCGCGCCATTCGCTTGTCAGTCGATCCCGGCGACCGTGAGCGAGGCACCGTATAT
>NZ_WLVC01000094.1:0-5272 GCF_016859735.1 Lelliottia sp. RWM.1
TTTAATGCGCCCCGTTGCCCGGATAGCTCAGTCGGTAGAGCAGGGGATTGAAAATCCCCGTGTCCTTGGTTCGATTCCGAGTCCGGGCACCACTCATTTATAACCCTCGCTTCGGCGGGGGTTTTTGCTTTCTGAGTCAACAACTTGTTGGTTTATCGGTAGTTACCTCTTTTTAATTTCCTCCGGCCCCGCTTCCCGGTGGTACAGAAAGGTGGTACAAAATGGGCATTATGATAAAGCCTACCAAAGACCGAAACGGCACCTACTACATCCGCAAAGCGGTTCCTCTGGAGCTGCGTTCAGCCATCGGCAAAGGCGAACTAAAACGTTCCCTTGAGACGAAAGACCTCGGACAAGCCAAGCTCAAAGCCCCTGTCGCTCTGGCAAAAATTAACGCTATCATCCAGAACGCCAAAGCAGAGCGCTCCGTAACGCAGGACGATACAGAGGTGATCGCTTCGGTATGGATGACCAGAATCCTCCAGCAGCCAGAAACCATCAAAGCACGTTATGTACGGCAAGACGATTATGGTTATGGCCTGACCGCAGATAACGTGCAATTAAGCGAATGTCTGCGTAAGGGAGAGCAGGCAGACGAGGCAGATTTGCAGCTTGTCACCCAACTTATGCAGCCTGAACTCGAAGAGGCTCTTCGGTGGACGCCAGCAGTACTGACGCCCGCATGGAGACAAAAGCTCGCATGGCGTCTGGCGGAGTACAGGCTCAGTACGGCAGAAATGTATATTATTGATGAACTACCTGTCTACACCGCCATCAACGCCACGCAACAAAAGAAAAGCATGACTTTCGCCAGTCTTTTCGAGCATTACAAAGCACATATCCGGCTAACCGACAAGGACAGAGCTGAGTCACGTATACGGGATTACACACCATCGGCTAACCGATTCATCAAATTCATCGGTGATAAACCCATCCGGGACATCTCGAAGAGTGACCTCGCGGCGTTCCGTACGCTCCTGGAGCTGACCCCGGCTAACCGCAGTAAGGCCGTCAACTTGCTGTCGCTGGAGAATCAGGCCAAAGCTCAGGGCAAGAAACTCAGCGCCAACACCGTGCGAAACAACTTCATGCACCTCTCGGCCATGTTCACTGTTGCACTCCAAGACGACCTCGTGGATGAACATCCCTTCGATAGTTTCAAAATGCGTAAAAAAGTGCAGACGATCAATGAGGATATCCCGTTCACCGACGACGAAATCAGGGTGATGTTCCGGCTACCACTGTTCCACGGGGAGCAATCTCTCTATGGCGAAATGGCCTACTGGATGCCGATAATCCTTTACTACACCGGGGCTCGCGTTGAGGAAATCGGACAGCTACGCAGGGCCGATATCGTGGATGCTTTCGGTGTTCCCTGCTTCAAAATCCAGATGGGGAAAGAGCAATCAGTCAAAACGGCTGGCTCCGTGCGTTACGTCCCGATACACAGCCATATACTGGAGCTGGGTTTTATGGATTTCGTCAATACCAGAGAAGGCCAGCTCTTTGCTGAGAAATCTGTCGTTAACGATAAATACGCCTACAACTATGGCCGCTGGTGGGGCCGGTTGATCCGTAAGCACGGCATCCGTAAGGAAGTTAAACCCTCCCACAGCTTCCGTCACTATTTCATTACGCAATGCCGTGCTCTGGACGTCCGCGAAGACACGCAGAACAACATTCTCGGACATGTTCCCGGCTCCGTTCCACGGCGTTATGGCAGCTATCTGATTGAAACAAGCCGGGTGCTCATTGAGAGGATCCCCAGACTGGAGCTAAAGCGGCTGGAAAACTGACTTTCAGCGGTATAAGGCACAGTAACTTACTGGAGATTATCAAAATGTTAAGAATTCCTGACTCAGACTGGCAGACCGTTGACGGGGTCCCCCAGCTTTCCGTTGCTTTCTTGCGGAAAATGACGCCTCAGGCAACAAGATTTACTCAATGGGCACAGCGGACACATGCCAAATTGCTCAAGGCTCCCGAAAATGTCCTGTCGTGCTGCACATCCGGCCTGATTGACGGTGAAATTCCCGACAAAAACGGCTGGATTCCCGCTGGCGATGCCCTTGCCCTGCTGACTTACAGCATCCACTCCAGCCAGAACGGACTTCTCATTGATGCAATTGAGCTTAAATCTGGTTTGAAACTGCCAGTTAGGTCCGGTGAAAGCCGTCTTGAAGGGCAATTTGGCGTCAAATTACACGATTTGATCGTCGAACTAAGGCAACAACCACGATTCACAAGCTATGAACTCGAACGGCAAAAGCAGATCGGTCCCTACAGAGTAGATTTCTTCCTCACTGAGCAGTGGTACACCGATATGGCAAAAGGAAAAACCGCTAAACGCCAGTTCATCATTGAATTTGATGAGGAGGCTCATAGAACGACACGTTATCAGTTCAACGATAAACGACGGGATCGGTGGTTACGGAAAAATCTACACGGTACAAAGCTAATCAGGGTCAGACATGCAGAACAGGAAGTATGGCTGGAAGCGGTCCGCCAGCTAAAGCGGTTCGTCAGTCTGGAGGATTGCTATTCCCACTGCCTGCGAATGGCCTGTATCAGCCTTTCAGACTCCACGCTAAAGATAAGCAGCGAGTCAGCCCGAAAAGCCTATGATGCAGCCCATAACGAATGCATTTTCCTGCTAAAAAGCCCACGGCAGCCTCTAAGTGAGATGGGTAAACTGCTGGACAGGCTGACAATCCCCTTTGATAAACGCAGGGACATATACTTCCAACGTGCGAAATTGAGGTCATACGGCATATAAACCGAAAAGTTGCATCAAAAGTTACAACAAAAGCCTAAGGGATTAGGCTTTTCTACCTGTCCAAACGTTGCAACCTTTGAAACCTAACCCCAAGACACTTATATAGATTTATAGGGTTCTATCAATTTTTATTACTCAAATTCATCTTACTCATAGCATCCTACAGATAATAATCCTTAAGCTATCAACGCTAACTCGCATTTACCAAAAGTGCAAAGTTCCCGCCGTATCAATACGTCGAACTGAGCGACAGCTTAATGATTTTGTAGCCTCAACTCCCCAAAAGTTCTTTTCACGTCAGAAGTCACCAGACGCCGTGTAGGCCTCTCACGGCCTTTCTGCATTCTAGGTATGAATCACTCCTGAACGCAGCTCACAGGCCCGTACAGATCGTCAGGCAGGCATCTAAAGCCACTCGCCCAAACCTCCTTTCCAAGATTCCCCGCTCCGCAGGTACAAGAAATATGCAGATCACCACAGGAGGATGAATCATGCATGATGAAATCATCAATCAGGCCCGCGAAATTCTCACTCAACGGCTCTACCGTACCGACACACTGGCATCACCGCAGGACACTGCGAGCTATCTGGCTTTACAGCTTGGCGATCGGGAGCAGGAAGTGTTCAGTGTGATATTCCTCGACAACCGGAATCACGTCCTGAACTATCAGGAAATGTTCCACGGCAGCATAGCGACAACGCCAGTCTACCCCCGCGAGATTGCCCGGCAGGCGCTTAAGCTCAACGCCGCAGGTGTTATCTGTTCCCATAATCACCCATCTGACAACGCCGAGCCATCCGCTCAGGATAAAGCGATAACGCTCAATATTCAGAAAGTTATGGAGCTAATCGAAGTCCGACTGGTAGATCACATCGTCGTGGGCGGTGGTCAAACAGTTTCATTCGCAGACAGGGGCTGGCTATGAACTGGAAATCCTTACTTGTTGAAGCCCTGATAATGGCTCTGACAACCTTTGCAACCGTCTTCTTCCGGGGAATGGCAGCACGCTACGCCTCAGAAGAAGATTTCCTCTAATCCCCTACTACCGCTAGACCCATACCAATAGCCCATGCCCCAAAGACCTGCCACCGCCGCAACGGTGGAATGCCGCACTCGCCCCTGCTACAGGGTCGGTTTGGTATTCTGGCAGGTCTTTGCAGGGCGGTGAGTCTATTGGCAGGGTAAGGAGTCCACATGGCTACACTCGGTTACGCCCGTGTATCAACTACCGAGCAGAGTCTCGATGCACAAATCGCAGCGTTATCCGGTTGCGAGAAGGTATTCAGGGAAAAGATCAGCGGGGCAAAAGATGACCGCCCAGAACTACAGGCTTTACTGGAGTTTGTTCGCGAAGGCGATATAGTATGTGTAACAAAACTTGACAGACTCGCCCGTAACACTCGACATTTGCTTGAAATTTCGGAGTACCTGCAAGGCAAAGGCGTGGCGTTAAACATCCTTAATATTGGTATCAACACAGCCACTCCGACCGGAAAGTTAATGCTGACCATGATCGGCGCTATCGCCACGTTCGAACGTGAGCTGATGCTGGAGCGTCAGGCCGAAGGCATCGCATTGGCAAAACTAAAAGGCAAGTACAAAGGACGGAGAGCGACCGCCACAAGTAAAACTCAAGAAGTTATAGATTTGGTCGAAAACGGTATGAGTAAACCGGAGATATCCCGCCAGTTAGGTATCGGCATCACTAGTATTTACCGGATTGTTCGGAACGAGCGCCCTGACCTGTTAGATAAGTGATATGAGAACACTACTTTGAGGAAATGTTAATGGATGATACAGGCAAGATCGATATTGGTGACTACAACGAGAGCGGTTTTTGGTCGAAAGTAAAGAAATACTGTAAAACTATCGGAAAAGATTCACTTGAGCAGGTATTCCGTTTGTATTACGGCTTAGAAAGTGACAACTGCACAACTACACACAGAGCAACCATCTACGGCGCGCTGGCTTACTTAGTGTCACCGATAGATATTATCCCCGACTTAACCCCGATACTCGGGTATACCGATGACATGGCTGTAATCGCCGCAGCTCTTGTAGCAGTGGCAGGTTGTATAGACGATGCAGTTAAAGGGAAAGCAAAGGAGAAGGTTGATGAGCTTTTTGACTGACATACGAGATAAACTATTACCTGAGACAGTAAAAGAGAAAATCATTAAGCACGAAGTGAAGAAAATGGTTAATGATAAACTTAAGCTTGATGGTGAGTTAGATAAACATATTGATGCATTCGCAGATAAGGTTATGGATAAGGTGGATCCTTCAACCATATTCAAGGCCAAAGATATGTATGACAAACTGAAGGCTGCTGAATCCAACAAGGATAAGTAGTAAGATCGTCAGCTTTAGTGCTCTTGAATGTGGTACGGAGTAGTGGTACATTCGGAATCGAAGCATAAAGGTAACTTACTGTTATTAGGTGATTTCGTTGCTATAGAAACGAATCCTTGGTTCGATTCCGAGTCCGGGCACCA
>NZ_WLVC01000095.1:0-4985 GCF_016859735.1 Lelliottia sp. RWM.1
AGCGCAATGTTTTCCATGATGGTTCTCCGAATGAAAGCCTGTCCTCAGCATAGTACTGGGAAGGAGGGAGTGACCATAGATTCGTTTTCTGAGACGACCCCCTTATGGCAGCACTTTAAATTGAGTCTCATACAGTATCTGTTTTCTTTCTCTTCATCTCTCATGACCTGCTGCCCACTTACAGACTCCAGGGTAAAGCAAAAAATTCTCCACCGGTGAGCAGAGTATATTGCATATGCCAGTTTATGAGTGTATATATAGCATATGCCAATAAGGAGCCTTCATGCCAAGACCCAGAATTCCCCGTAACATCTGTGGCCGCCCTGCGGATACCTGTTTTAAGCCCAATGCGCGACCGATGAGCCAGCTTGAACATGTTCATTTAAAAGAAGATGAGTTTGAAGCGTTACGGCTGGTCGATTTACTGGGCATGCAACAGCAGGAAGCGGCTGTTGCAATGGGGGTTTCAAGGCAGACACTGGCCAATGTCCTGAAAGCAGCCCGTTTTAAGGTTGTGGACTGTCTCACTCAGGGCAAGGCCTTAATAATGCACTCTGAAAGGGAAGGAGTTACACAAGATGATCACAGCCATTCCAGTGAATGACGACCGGGTAGCAAATCATTTTACCAAAGCGAGTCACCTTGTCCTGGTGGATGAGCGCGGTGTGGAGCTCAGCCGGACAGAAAATCCCGCGCTGGGCGCAGATTGTTCAGGTAAACGGAAGCTGGTTGACCTGCTGGTTCAACAGCAAGTCAGCCGCGTTGTGGTCCGTAACATCGGGGAACGGATGCTGGGTAAATTACTGGGGCATCAGATCGCGGTGTACCAGACTGACTGTGGTCGTCGTTTGTTCACTGAACTGTGTGATCCGGATACCCGTGTTCTGACTGAACTGAATAAGCCGGAGCAGGGACGCCAGTCCTTTCATCATGAGGCGAAAGGGAAAAAATGCTGTCACTCTGACGGGAACACAGCAGAAAATGCGTGCCAGGGTGGGCGTCAGCATCATCACGGAAACGGGCGCTGTTGCCATTCATGAGTTTATTTCATCACGGGCGGTGATTTTTATCAGACCCGTATTGTGTATAAACCAGGAGCCGGAATGTGTGGAGGAGGCAGTAATGATGCCGGGGGAGCCCCTCAGCTGACTGAATTCCGGATGCCTCCCGTCAGTACAACCGGACGCTGAGCAGAAACAGATGAATTGTTATCTTGATGCCAGAAAGGCCCATACCTGTTGTATGGTCTGTAGTTCCCGCGACAACAACCCTGATACGGTGAACTTAATGTTTTCAGAGCACCCGGATGGCTCTGTATGTGCGGACTACACGGCCAATCACAGGCATCAGGGGTATACGGGTCTTTTACATGGCGGAATGACGAGTACCCTGCTGGATGCAGCAATGACTCATTGTTTGTTCATGCAGGGTGTGCAAGCCCTGACGGCTGAACTGACGGTAAGATTCATTTCACCCGTTTGTACCGGAGACAAACTGATGGTATGTGCCAGACTGCTTGGGCAACGCAGGGGGATTTACCTGCTTGAAGCATGGCTGACAAAAGGACAGCAGACAGTGGCACGTGCCACGGCGAAATTCATTGTTCCGTCGCAGGATATTGCTCTGGCGCATCGCTAGTGTGACAGACGACAGGTGTACCTGGTTATTATAAAAATTTGAGGCGTGTTTTGCTCAGACCGGAAAGAATAATCGCATATCGTATATTCCACTGAAACCGTGTAAGAGGTAGTTATGAGTAAACAAATCATTGATATTGGTATTGCTGAATCATCCCGGGTGGAGATTGCAGACGGCCTGTCCCGGCTTCTTGCTGACACCTATACCCTGTATATAAAAACACATTACTATCACTGGAATGTAACTGGCCCCATGTTTAACAGCTTACATTTAATGTTTGAAAATCAATACAATGAGCTGGCCACTGCCGTTGATGATATCGCTGAACGTATACGCTCGCTCGGATGCTTCGCGCCCGGCACATATCATGAATTTTCACGTCTAACAGCGGTTAATGAAGATAAGGATATTCCGGCAGCAAAAAACATGATTGAAAATCTTGTCCAGGGCCAGGAGACCGTGGTTAAAACTGCACGCTCCCTGTTCCCGCTCGTTAATAATGCGAATGATGAAGCCACAGCAGATCTGCTTACACAACGTATCCAGTTACATGAGAAAACTGCCTGGATGTTGCGTAGCCTGCTTGAATAATGTCACCACGTGGCAGCAGAAAAAACGGTTTGTCAGCCACAGGCTATTACTGACAGTGCAGAATCATCCGTGTTCCTGTGGCTGTTTTTTCTGACCGTCACAGTATTAAACACCATTGAATCAGTGGGTTAATCAGTGAATGCGTGAACGAGAAATACAGTCCGTGACGGGCATCATCGGCTGGTATATCCGGACCACTGTTGTTTTCCCGTTAAGGTATCGCAGGTTCCGGTCTGGCATTTCACAGCCTGAACAGGGTTAATGATGCACGGATAAAACGGTTTACGGGGAAAGCAGGATCATATTATTCGTTGTTATGGCTTCCTTTACCGGTGCCTGCCTGCGGGCAGTAGAGATCATATAAGGTATTTAACAACGTCATGATACGGTTATCCTCAATACGGTAATATACCATTTTACCTGCCCGTCGGGTCTCGACCAGCTTCAGGCGGCGCATGACACCCAGCTGCTGGGACAGGGTCGGCTGAGTGATACCGACCGCCGCTTCCAGCCCGGCCACATTCGCTTCCCCCAGGCTTAACTGACACATCAACAGCAACCGGTCGCTGTTGGCCAGTCCCCGTAAGACATCTGCTGCCCTCAGGGCCGCATTCTTCATATCTGTCTGACGTTTTGTGTCTTCATTCATGAGCATTGCTGATTTCTCATACTATGTGTTTTTATATAATATAATTTAGTATACTGACGGTATCGTAATTTTGCCATCGTGTTCGTCAGGTCTGCAGCGTCCTGCCGGCCCGGGGAAACGATTATATCTGGCAGGCATTTTTGCCCCGGGTGAACAGAGAGGATGTAATGAAAATAGTGATTGTTGGTGGTGTTGCCGGCGGGGCATCCGCTGCAGCCAGAGCTCGTCGGTTATCAGAGGATGTCAGTATTGTTGTGTTTGAACGGGGAAGCGATGTCTCTTTCGCCAACTGTGGATTACCTTATCATATAGGCGGAAAAATTCCTTTAAGGCAGTCACTGATTCTGAAAACCCCGGAGGATTTTAAATCCCGCTTTAACATAGACGTCCGTATCTGTCATGAAGTGACGTCAGTGGATCCGGTTAATAAAACGGTGACGGTTAAAAATCTGACCTCAGGGGAGGTCTATAGCGAAGAATGGGATCGTCTGCTCCTCAGTACCGGCGCCGCTCCGGTTGTCCCTCCTTTGCCCGGGCTACAGGAAGAGGGTGTCTTTACGCTGCGAAATCTTACTGACATGGATGCTATCCTGGGGTGGATTGAGCAACATCACGTAGCTCACACCACGCTTGTCGGGGGGGGATTTATCGGACTTGAAGTGATGGAGGCTCTGAGCGAACGGGGGATCAATGTGACCCTGCTGGAGATGGGGGAACAGGTTATGGCTCCGGTTGATCCTGAAATGGCATCTGCCCTGCATCAGGAAATCCGGAGTCATGGCGTGGATCTGCGTCTCAGAACGGCGCTCACCGAGGTACTGCGGACAGAGACGGGATTCCGCGTTGCACTGTCTGAGGGTGGGTTTCTGCAGACCGACATGGTTATTCTCGCCATCGGGGTAAAACCTGAGAACAGCCTTGCCACAGGAGCCGGGCTCGCAGTGGGTAAACGGGGAGGCATAAGCGTCAATGCCTGTATGCAGACCAGTATCCCTGACATCTACGCCGTGGGGGATGCCGTTGAAACCCCAGACTTTGTCTTTCAGGAACCCGCTAATTTTCCTCTGGCAGGGCCCGCCAACCGCCAGGGACGCATTGCTGCTGATAACATGCTAGATCGTCACAGCCTTTACCATGGCAGTCAGGGGACATCCATTTGTAAGGTATTTTCGCTGAGTATTGGCAGCGTCGGTGCGAATGAAAAGCAGCTGAAAGTTCATGGCACCCGATACGAGAAGGTTTACGTCCATGCCGCTGATCATGCCGGTTACTACCCGGGGGCAACGATGATCAGTCTGAAACTGCTGTTCAGCCCCGATACCGGTAAAATTCTCGGGGCTCAGGCATCAGGGAAAAAAGGGGTTGATAAACGCATCGATGTCCTGTCTGTCGCACAGCGCGCGGGGCTTACCGTCAACGATCTCGAACATCTTGAGCTGACTTATGCTCCACCTTTTAACAGTGCAAGGGACGTCGTTAACCAGGCTGGTATGGTGGCGACAAATGTAATGAAAGGAGATACGGTCATATGTCATGTCAGCGATGTGTTACAACGGGAACCGGGCAGTTATTGTTTACTTGATATTCGCTCTCCTGCCGAACTGAAACAATTTGGTGAATATCCTGACGCGCTATCCATCCCTCTTGATTCCCTGCGGGAAAACCTTGGAAAATTGCCTAAAGATAAAGAAATTTTTATAGGATGTCAGAGTGGCCTGCGCGGGCATGTGGCATACCGTATTCTGCAGGCTCACGGCTTCCGGACATATAATCTGAGTGGTGGTTTCATAACCTGGCAGACGGTAACGGAGTCAATGAGTAAATAAGAGATGAAGTGCCATACACACATGGCACTTCATTTCTCCAGATTCGTTGAAAACATATTATATGGAATAGAAAATCTACAAAAATTATTAACGCCTTGAATGGCAGCTATAAGCGCATACCCTGAATCACTTTAAAGTGATTCAGGGTGTGAATGACTATTTTTGGATTTGGCACACAGCGTACTTCCAGGCTGCTAGTCATTAAGGGGTCCGCTTGGAAAACGAATCTATGGTCACTCCCGTTTTTGCAACACCGATTTTGACGACAAGTTGGCTTGCTT
>NZ_WLVC01000096.1:0-4731 GCF_016859735.1 Lelliottia sp. RWM.1
TTACCGCTCATGGGCACCTCTCTTTAAGTCATCTTAAATGACTCTGAGGTGTCTGTTAAACCCGTGGCGATTCAATCCAGCGTTGCGCTGAAGCGGGTTTTTCCTTGATTTTTAATATTTTTTCGGTGCTTTGCCTGACGTTCTCGGAGTGTAGTTGCCATACTTGACCCTTGGTTATCTGATAACGGTGGAAGCGTTGTTTCCTGATAACGACGCGTTACCTGATAACATTAAGGTCACGATGAGGTGATGTGTGCAGTTACTAAAATGGGAAGGCGGGGAAATAAGATAAATGCAGAGGGCATAGAAAAATAAAATGCCCCCAAAATGTACCCTGTAAAATCTATGTGTTCTTATTTGTTATTTATTCTGTTGATTTTTAATGGTAAGTAACACACCACACTCCATATGGTGCGTGTACGGGAACTGATCGAACAGGGCCAGGCGTTCAACCTTATGCGTCTGGCTCAAGGTTTCCAGATTTTTACACAGTGTCTCCGGGTTACAGGAGATGTACAAAATACGCGGGTACGCCTGCACCATTTTCTCGGTTTCACTGTCGAGCCCACTACGCGGTGGATCGACAAAAATCGTCTCACACTGGTAGCTCTTCAGGTCAATTCCCTGCAATCGATTGAATTCACGTACACCGTTCATCGCCTGAGTAAACTCTTCTGCCGCCATACGAATAATCTGGACGTTGTCGATGTGGTTGGCTGCAATATTGTATTGTGCAGCGGCAACGGATGGTTTGGCGATTTCCGTTGCCAGCACGCGTTCAAAATTGCGCGCCAGCGCCAGCGAGAAGTTGCCGTTACCACAGTAAAGCTCCAGCAAATCACCTGTTGAGCCCTCGGTGGCACTCAGCGCCCACTCCAGCATCTGTACGTTCATGGCGGCGTTTGGCTGGGTAAAGCTGTTTTCTACCTGGCGGTAGATCATCTCTTTTCCGGCCACCGGCAGGCGCTCGTCGATATAGTCCTGATCCAGCATGATTTTGGTTTTTGTGGCGCGGCCAATCAGGTGGACATTGATGTTCTGTGCTCGCAGGGCATCACGCAGGGTTTCTGCTTGTGCACGCCACTCATCGTCCAGCTTTTTGTGATACAGCAGCGACACAATGGCCTGGTTGCTTTGGGTCGTCAGGTAATCAATCTGGAACAGCTTGTGTCGCAACACCGGGTTGTTGCGGACTCTGTCGATCATCAACGTCATCAACTGATTAATTAATTCGCTGGCGGCAGGGAAGCTGTCTACACGAATTCGTGATTTCGTCTGTTGATCAAAGATGATGTGATACAGGTCGTCACCATCATGCCAGATACGGAACTCGGCACGCATACGGTAATGGCTGACCGGGGAGCGGAACACCTCGGGAACGGGCGCGTTGAAAGGCGTCATCATACTTTGCAGGCGGACAACTTTCTCTGCCAGCTGCGCGTCGTATTGTTCTGTCGGGAGGTGTTCGGGGGTCATGATGCGTCCTGAGTAATAAAGAATTTCGCGGGGATTGTAAGCACTGTACAGGGGATGTCCACATTTAATGATGCTTAGCTGTCTGGACATCCATACGTTTCTAATTGTAGCATTCTGTTTCCGGTCTCCTGTGAGTGAAAAGGGAATCCAGTGTAAATCTGGAGCTGACGCGCAGCGGTAAAGACTGGCGGGATGAGAGTTGTAGACACTGCTTTGTATACACAACATTATTCAAGTTGCATCAAGGTGGCCAGCGAGTTCAGCCGCCGCAGAAGCAGCTTGAAGGGTGACGTGAGCGGGAAGTCTTCATCCACAATACGCCACCTAGCCCGAAGACCTGCCGGGATCACGTCGCACTTGGTTTCATCATCGCGTGCTATAGATGAGGCCTGCGGCATCCTTATTATATTGTGGATGCTTTAACAATGATTAAAAAAGTATCGCTGCTGACGGTGCTTTCCGTCACAGCATTTTCGGGCTGGGCGCAGGATAGCGCGGACTCGATGGTGGTGACAGCAAACCGTTTTGAACAACCAATCAACACCGTTCTGGCCCCAACGTCCGTTGTGACGCGTGAAGATATTGAACGCTGGCAGGCAAAAAGTGTTGTTGAGGTGATGTCTCGTTTACCGGGTGTGGATATCGCGCAAAGCGGTGGCATGGGGGCGAACGCGTCTACCTTTATTCGCGGCACTGAATCTCGGCATGTTTTGGTTCTGATTGATGGCATCCCGTTAAACAATGCCGGTATCAGTAATGCCGCCGATCTCAGCCAGATTCCGACCTCTCTTATTCAGCGTATTGAATACATTCGTGGGCCGCGTTCGGCGCTGTATGGCTCTGACGCTATCGGCGGTGTAATTAACATTATTACCGGACGTGATAAGCCAGGGGCGGAAATTTCTGCGGGCGTTGGCTCCAAAGGCTACCAGTCTTATGACGGCTCCTTCCAGCAGGTCTTGGATAAAACCAAAATCACGATGGGCGGGAACTATACCTACACCCGAGGTTTTGATATCGGGGCAAATGATGCTCCGCGTCAACCGGATCGCGATGGTTTTATGAGTAAGTCGCTGTTTGGTTCCGTTGAGCAGCAACTGACTGATAGCCTGAGCGGCTTTGTGCGTGGGTTTGGCTATGATAACCGCACAGCCTATGACGGTTATGCTTCATTTACTGCGGATGGTACGCCGGATACGCGCCAGCTTTATAGCCAAAACTGGGATACCGGGCTGCGATTTAAGCAGGGTATTTATCAGTCTCAACTGGTAGCTGGTTATGGCCGCAGTAAGGATATCAACTACGACCCAAGCAAAGGCCGCTACGCAGCATCTGCAACGATGGATGATGTGAAGCAATATACCACGCAGTGGCTGAACAACTTCGAGGTAGGCCACGGTAATATCGGTGCGGGTATCGACTGGCAGAAACAAAAAACACAGGCAGGTACAGGTTACCTGGACCAGGGCTACGAACAGCGTAACACCGGTGTTTTCTTATCGGCGATGCAACAGTTTGATAGCGTCACGCTGGAAGCGGCCGCCCGTCATGATGATAACTCTAACTTCGGTGACCATAGTACCTGGCAAACCAGCGCCGCCTGGGAATTCGTTGAGGGTTATCGCATCGTCGGTTCTTACGGAACGGCGTACAAAGCACCCACAATGAGCCAGATCCACAGCGCAACCTATGGTAACCCGGATCTTAAACCAGAAGAGAGTAAACAGTGGGAAGGAGGCTTTGAGGGCCTGACGGGACCCGTAAACTGGCGTGTCTCCGCGTATCGTAATGATGTCGATAACCTGATTGGATATGATGCCAATTATCGCTACTACAACGTCGATAAAGCGCGCATTGAAGGGATTGAAGCTACTGCTCAATTCGATACAGGCCCATTGGCGCACCAGATCTCTTACGATTATGTTGATCCGCGTAATGCGAAAACCAACGAAGTGCTTAAGCGTCGCTCTAAACAGCAGGTGAAGTACCAACTGGACTGGCAGGTTTGGGATCTTGACTGGGATCTCGCATACCGCTATCTGGGGACTCGCTATGACGACGACTTCAGTTCATACCCGTCTCGTGAAGTTAAACTGGGGGGAGTCAGCCTGTGGGATGTCGCAGTTTCATATCCTGTCACCTCACACCTTACAGTTCGTGGTAAAATAGCCAACCTGTTCGATAAAGATTACGAGACAGTTTATGGCTACCAAACTGCAGGACGGGAATACACCTTGTCTGGCAGCTACACCTTCTGATCCGCGTCCCACCGTGCTGGTGTTTGATTCCGGCGTCGGTGGGCTTTCGGTCTATGATGAGATTCGGCATCTCCTGCCGAATCTCCACTATATCTACGCTTTCGATAACGTCGCGTTTCCTTATGGGGAAAAGAGCGAAGACTTTATTGTCGAGCGTGTGGTTGAAATTGTGACTGCTGTGCAAAAGCGTTATCCCCTGGCGCTGGCAGTTATAGCCTGTAACACGGCGAGTACGGTATCCCTTCCAGCATTACGTGAAAAGTTCCAGTTTCCGGTCGTGGGCGTCGTCCCTGCGATTAAGCCTGCGGCTCGTTTGACGGCGAACGGTATCGTCGGTTTACTGGCGACACGTGGAACAGTAAAACGGCCTTATACGCGTGAACTGATCGACCGTTTTGCTAATGAATGCCAGATTGCGATGCTGGGTTCGGCTGAGCTGGTTGAGATGGCTGAAGCGAAACTCCATGGACACGTCGTTCCCCTGGAAGAGCTGCGTCGTATCCTTCGCCCCTGGCTGCGTATGCCGGAACCACCGGATACCGTTGTGCTGGGATGCACGCATTTCCCTCTATTACAGGAAGAGCTTTTACAGGTTCTGCCAGAAGGGACTCGGCTGGTGGATTCTGGCGCGGCCATTGCGCGGCGAACTTCCTGGTTGCTTGAACACGAAGCGCCAGATGCTAAGTCTTCCGATGCGAATATTGCTTTTGCTATGGCGCTGACGAAAGAGACTGAACAACTTTTACCCGTTTTGCGTCGCTACGGCTTCGAAACGCTCGAAAAACTCGCGCTATAGCACGGTTTTGAGCAAAAAAGAGACGGTTGAACGTTTTTTTTCAAAGAGGGGTTGTCAACGTCTGAGAACTCCCTATAATGCGCCTCCACTGACACGGAACAACGGCTTACAGGCCGCCGGGTTGGCGGGGTTCAGAGATGAACGCCGGCAGAGAAAAGCGAAAATAAACGCTTGACTCTGAATGAGGAAAACGTATTATAC
>NZ_WLVC01000097.1:0-4634 GCF_016859735.1 Lelliottia sp. RWM.1
GTGATTCCCGGACTTGTTGGTTCTGTGAGGCTTTTGGCTGGATTAATGGCGATGAGTTAGGCCAGATTTTATCTCATGGCTGGAATTGTTGATTTGCTTACCGTCTAGGTAAATACGATGAAGAGAAACCACCTAAGAAGATAGAAGGCAAGTTAATAATTAATAAGGGGTAAATATCTATATAAGGGGCTTGAGGGGACGTTTGAAAGGTTACAACGTTTGAGCACCCCAAAAACCGTAGTGCATCAACATTTCGTTGTAACTTTTCATGTAACTTTTAGCGTTATAGGCCGTATTTGCTGGGGCTGCGACGGGTTACGAACAGTCGATCGGTTGCCGTGAATGGGATATTCAGTGTTGTCATTATGTCAGACAGCTCTTTTAGACGTTGTTTTTCTCGTTTTAGCAGAC
Organism: Lelliottia sp. RWM.1; assembly: GCF_016859735.1. Taxonomy (NCBI): domain Bacteria; kingdom Pseudomonadati; phylum Pseudomonadota; class Gammaproteobacteria; order Enterobacterales; family Enterobacteriaceae; genus Lelliottia; species Lelliottia sp. RWM.1. Next base: position 412 of record NZ_WLVC01000097.1, read on the forward strand.
AGGAACAGCCATTTTTTGCCGGGTCGTAGGCCGCTTTTGATGATTCCCCTGTAATTACCCGCTCCGTTGTTGACCTGATCTTGCTGGCAACCCGGATGCAGTGGGCATAATAGTGTTCGATTGAGCGTGGTTCGCCGATGCCTTCAAGACATTTAAGCCAGTCGTCTTGGTGTTTGTGCTTCACACGGATGAGTGTCAGCGTCTTTTCATGCTTTCTGAACCATCTGTCACGTTCTTCATCCCTTTCTCGCTGTCGTTTCTCTGCATGGAACAATTCATCAAACTCAATCACGTATGATTTTGGCTCGCCGTTACGCGTCATTCCTTCGATCGTCACAAGGAAATCTACGCGGTATCTCCTGCCGTTGAAATGCTTCTGCGGGGTGACGGTGAAGGGTCTGCCACTGGTTTTAAGAACTCCGATGAGCAATCTGCCGAATACGGCTTCATGCTTACTTCTTCCGGATATAACCGGGAGTTTTACCCCGGTTTTATCTTCGATTTCGTTGATGAGGTCACCGTTCTGGTAGCTATCAGGGCTGTTTGATAGCAATGCCAGTGCGTCAAATGCCGAAATCCAGTCTGTATGGTGATCCCATTCCCCTGAAATTAGCTCTGGTGTGCAGGTTTCTTGCTGTTCGGTTGGGGCCCCCAGAAGATTCGTCAGTGCAGCTTGGAACCATTGGGCGGGTCTTTTCCTCTGTCGTTCTGGGAGTTTGTCGATGAGATATGGCAGGAATACTTCGTATGTCCGACCATTTGTTCTTAGTGCCGTTGGTTTTAGTAACAAGTATCCTCCTGTATTTTTTCATAAATATAATAACAACAACCCCTTAAGGAGAATTTTATGAGTATAAGTAATGATATTTGGCAAGACATACAATCTGGAGCGTTAGAGCCATTTTGCCGTGATGGACTTTTCCCACCGCAGCAAACATTTTCACGAGTGTTCTGGACTCAGTATGTCGATGACGGCAATGCTGAATGGGAGGACTATCGACCAGCGTTAGATGAACTGGTCGTTAGTGGTCATCTCAAACATAGCCCTAACGGCTGGTACGTGTTTTAGCATCTCATTTGCTGTAATTCGTAGCTCATTTTCTTAAGTTGATTTACGTATTGCCAAGGTGCTGGTTTCCCTTCCAACCGTTCTAGAGCTTGATAAATCCACGCCGTCAAGTTGCTGATGATGATTGCCGCTTTTCGTGGGTCGATGCTGGGGATTAGCACTTTTACGCACCACGTTGGGCTGCTAGCCAGGTTTGACGCTACGTCTATCAGTTGCGGGTCAACGTCAGTAAACCGCCGTTCGCCGATCATCATTCTGCGAGCCAGCTCGATGACCGTTGGGTGGTCTTGCAGGTATGCCATGTAGAAGCCTTTCGTTGCGGGTGCTTCTGTTCTGACAAAGGCTTTATCTTCGGTGTTCAGGCGAGACATATGCCCCTCAATGAATAACATGGCTTCGCAGAACCTTTTGGCCTCTTTCGGGCGTAGTGAGTCCATTAAATAGGCGATTGATGGTTCTGTCATGAGTCCTTTTCGGTTGAGAGTTTTTGTCAGTATGATTCCGCGATTTGCCCGGATACATCTACACGTTTTTTCCAGCACATCTAACACTTGCAGTGCTCTGGTGTAATTCTCGTACATTTGACCTCCTGCTATCTGGTTTTAGTTGTCTCTATGGATTGATATTAGCCGTATTTGCTGGAGATATAGCGGTGTGACATAGTGTGATCATGTCACTTACGATCACACTATTAATTCAGGTGGTGTCACATGGCGAGTCATAGTGTCACTGAGGCTGCAAAGTTAGCGGGTGTCACGCGACGGACAATCTATCGGCACATTAAGGCTGGCAAGCTTTCCGCTAGTGTGACAAGCAGTGACAATACGGTTATTGAAACCAGCGAATTACTCCGTGTTTATGGCGTGTTGTCACAGCCTGAACCTGAGGTGGTATCCACTGGATCACACGAAAATCAGCCTGAATATGTCACACTTTTGTTGGCTGAGATGTCACAACTTCGGGAGCAGATTAGTACGTTGACGAGTAAGGTTGATGAGCTTCAAGGACAACTTGCCCTACCATCTCCTAGAAAGACTGAACAGAGTGTCTTTGAGTGGGTTAGTGAGCGGCGGAAGATGAAGGGCTGAGAGTCAGCCCTTGGCTTAGTCGATTAGGCAAATGAAGAAATCATGTTGAAGAAGTTTTCTTCGTTGAATTCGATGCGTTTAGCTGGGCTATTAGTACTTTTGCCATAAACAATAACCCATCCAGTGATTTCGCTTATCGTGTCTTTCCAGTGAATCGAGAAATTATAGGTGCGAGGTGAACTGTTCGGGTTCTCAATCGCCACAGCCAAGCTGCCTGTTACTCCGTAGAAGTAAAAACCATCTGGAATAATAGATAGTGTTTTATCACCGTTATGTAATGTTAGCGTTGTTACTTCAATGCTTTTATTACTTTCTGTTATCTGCGTTGTTGAGGTTGTTGCTTGTACTGGGGTGCCGTCAAACCAACCTTTTATTTCTGTAAGAAGAACATATGTTTCTCGCTGAAATGCACTTACTTCTTGCTTGAATGCATCGTCTGCTGCCTTTTTTTTACTCGCATTATCTTCTATTTTCTGGAAAAACGAGTCTTTTGCCGACATTTTGAAATCCTCTTTCTTTGTGGATGTTGGTATCTGATTGGTTGTTTCAAGAGCTCAACGGTAGCGTATGGCAATAAACTGCCTAATGCCCCCGTGGTGGGTATATCAGAAAACGGGAGCGGAGCGACCAGCGTCTGGCCGTTCTTAACATTCTAATTGTGTGGGTGGCGAGCCAGACCGTAGCAATATCACGTCACCGCAACTACTTCCTTGATTCTCACTTTATCAGGTGCTTGTTATCGTACAGCGAGACGGGGCAGAGCCAGCTTCTTTCCCGAGCTGGTTAGGATCCCACCATTCGCCTGTTTATCCTGCCGGAGTCCGGGGCGTAGACCTGAGTTTCAAGGGTGCAGATGTGGGTTTAATGTCGTTGAATGGTATTAAGCTGGTAGTGACATCGCTAGCCAGCCCTGCTAGGATTAGATTGTCGAGGTCTGATCCTGGCAGGCATCTGCAAGAATTAGAGTACCGAAGCCCTGTGATTCTGTCACGGGGCTTTTGTACATTTGGGGTTTGATCATCCCATTGTTTTCTCAGCATTCAGTGCATTCCTTACCGTTCCCACTGCACAGCCCAGCATCTTAGCCACCTTTCTTTGTGAGTTTCCCTGAGCAATCAGCGTTCGGATATGCTCATGTTTTTCTAGGTCAGGTTGTCGGCCTTTGTAGAGTCCCATTTCTTTTGCCTTCTCAATGCCCTGAGTCTGACGGCGGCGGCGGTCGGTGTAGTCCTTGCGGGCTATGGCGGCGAGCATGTCCAACATCATCCCATTGATGGCATTCATCATCGAAAGCATGAACTCATCGTTCCCGGATTGCAGTTGCAGGTAGCTGGTTGGCAGATCTAGAGCGACTATCCTGATTCCCTTGCTCTGAATGACACCACGGAGGCGTTCCCAATCATCAGCATCGAGGCGACTCAGGCGGTCTATTTGTTCAACCAGCAGAATGTCACCAGCCTGAGCTACTGCCAGAAGCCGGAACAGTTCTGGACGCTGTAGCGATGCCCCAGAGACGTTCTCGATGAAGCTTGCCGCAATGGTGAGCCCATGTTCTTCCGCAAAGGTGTGCAGTGATTGTGATGCACGGGCAGCGTCTTGTTCGACTGTGGATGCCCGGAGGTAGGCGTACGTTCTCATGTAATCCTCTGTGTCAGTTTGGTGTATCACTATGGTAGTGGTGCATTTTGAGTTATCGGCGGGGTCTAAATGTACCGGTTTTTTAGGTGGGCAGGCCGCTATAGCTGAGGTATACCCATAATGAACGGGTTAGATAGTGCCGGACAGCCCGTCGATGATGGCTGCAAGGAATGCCGTCGCAGCTGCTATGAGTGCCTGCCTGAATAACGTCATGAATCGCATTTTGAGAGCCTCTAAGGTGTGCGTGTGGGTTTGGGTGTGAATCTTTTACTCATCGCCTTACAGTGCGTCTGACGGCTTGTGATGAGTGTTTTATGGGTGAGTCTCGTTTGGTATGAAATTCTGATACCCGTGATTCCCGGACTTGTTGGTTCTGTGAGGCTTTTGGCTGGATTAATGGCGATGAGTTAGGCCAGATTTTATCTCAT
>NZ_WLVC01000098.1:0-4095 GCF_016859735.1 Lelliottia sp. RWM.1
CTTACCGCTCATGGGCACCTCTCTTTAAGTCATCTTAAATGACTCTGAGGTGTCTGTTAAACCCGTGGCGATTCAGACCCACTGGGACGGCAGAAAAAGAAAGAGACGATGATTTTCCCTCGCTACCATCAGTGGGCAGTGGTGCAGAAGCTACTCAGCACTGTTCAACTCGAAGGGCCTGGGCAGAAATACCTTATCCAGCACTCGGCAGGTTCAGGTAAATCCAACTCCATTGCCTGGCTGACACACCAGCTCGCCTCACTCAGTCAGGGCGGAGATAAACTGTTTGATTCGGTTATCGTGGTTACAGACCGTACAGTACTGGACAGCCAGCTCCAGGAGACAATCGGTCAGTTCGACCATGCCTCCGGTGTAGTGAGCCGCATTAATAGTGATGAAGGGGATGGCAGCAAGTCCTCGCAACTCACTGAAGCTCTGGCAAAAGGCACTCCGATCATCATCGTCACTATCCAGACCTTCCCGCATGTACTGAAGGCTATTCAGGAATCCACGACACTTAAAAGCTCACGCTTTGCGGTTGTCGCTGATGAAGCCCATTCCAGTCAAAGTGGCAGTACTGCCCGGCAGTTACGTGAAGTTCTTATGGCTGAGCAGGTGGAAGAGGAAATGTCAGCAGAGGACATGATGAACCTGACGCTGGCAGCTCGCGGCGGTAGTACCAATATCAGCTTTTTTGCTTTCACGGCTACACCTAAAGGTAAAACACTCGAACTGTTTGGTCGTCCTGATAAGCCCAATATGCCGCTTGGCCCCGAGAACAAACCCAAACCTTTTCACGTGTATTCCATGCGACAGGCCATCGAAGAGGGCTTCATTCTCGATGTGCTGAAGAACTACACCAACTATTCACTCGCCTATAAGCTCGCCATGCAGACCGAAACTGACAGCGAGGTGGATTCTAAAAAAGCCCGTACCCGTTTGTCTAAGTGGGTACGCCTACATCCGCATAATATCGGACAGAAAGTCGCAATCATTGTTGAGCACTTCCGTTCCAATATCATGAACCTGCTGGCAGGCCAGGCAAAAGCAATGATTGTCACCAGCAGCCGCCTTGAAGCTGTCCGGTACAAACTGGCTTTCGATAAGTACGTAAAAGAACAGGGATACGGGGCAATTCAGGCGATGGTGGCTTTCTCAGGTGATGTAGAGGAAGAAGACCAGACATTCAATGAACGAAACATGAACCCTGATTTGCATGGACGCGATATGCGAAAAGCATTTGATACCCAGGACTATCAGGTGATGCTAGTGGCAAACAAATTCCAGACGGGATTTGACCAGCCGAAACTCTGTGCCATGTATGTCGATAAGAAACTCACTGGTGTTGACTGTATTCAGACTCTTTCTCGATTGAACCGCACATATCCGGGTAAGGACAGTACTTATGTCCTGGATTTTGTAAATGATCCTCAGGATGTACTTGAAGAGTTTCAGAAGTACTTCGAGACGGCGAAGCTCGAAACTGTTTCTGACCCAAATCTGGTTTATGACCTTTTTCATAAGCTCAAAGGGACAGGCATTTTTACCTGGAGTGAGGTCGAGTCATTCACTGATGCGTACTTTGACCCTAAGCGTGGGGGGGAGTCTTTACCCGGGTACATTAAACCCGCCGTGGATCGGTTCAGTAAACGCTACAAGCTCGCCAGTGAAGCGATACGTGAATCCCGCAGGATGCTCAAAGTCATTGAGCTCGAAGGTGGTTCAAAAACCGATAAAGTGAATGCCGAACGACGTGTAACCGAAGCCGCTGAAGCTAGGGCTGAACTGGATTTGGTCAAGAAGGACCTGAACAGCTATATCCGGTTCTACGAGTTTGTGTCTCAGATCACGTCATTTGATGACCAGAACCTGGAACGCCTCTGTGTATTCGCCCGTCACCTGTTACCAATGCTTCGACAGGAAGTGCTTGAAGAAGATGAAATTGATCTCTCTGCTGTGATGCTGAGTCATTACAGCCTCCGTGCCAAGCGAACTCAGGACCTCAAACTGAAAGAAGATGCCCAGGGCTATGGCCTACAGGGCATATCGGCAGTGGGTAGTGCGAAAGCCCGTGAGGAAAAGAAAGACTTTCTCTCACATATTCTGGAACAACTTAACGATCTGTTCGGTACAGAAGTTACCGATGGTGACAAGCTGGACTGGTTGCAGGGTATGGCGAGTAAAATTTCTGAGAATCAGCCTTTAATGGAGCAGGTACGCAACAACTCCCGCGATGCCATTATGCTGGGGGACTTCCCGAAAGCTGTCGATGCTGCCGTTATAGAACGCATGGATACACAGAACGGAATGTCGCTGGACTATCTATCCCGACCGGATGCGGCTAACCGAATTCAGAGCCTGTTGCTGGATCTACTGCTCAAGGGGTTGCAAACCGGACCGTAACGTAATGAGTGATTATGCTTAGAAAGGCCTTCCCCACACAGGGAAGGCCTTTTTTATAACACTCTTCCCCCGCGAAACCCTGCTTGAAGCTTGGCGATACGATGTCCCTTACGCTGTCAGTACTGATAGTATCTATTGTAACACTGCCAAGCAGTTCATCCCGTCTCATCCCCCTGCTTTAACCTGCTGCATCCTCATCGATACTATGCCCTTACGCTGGCAGTACTGGTTCAGTACTGAATATTTCCGTCCACGCGATGAGTGATTCAGGTTATGTATGGTAAAATCATGTAGAAATCATGTACAACAAACTAGCTATGCAAGTCTGCTGATGATTATAACTTATTGATATTTTAGGTTACTTGCCAAATCTTGAGTGCGAGAATTCAGTACTGACCACTTTAGAAGATGAGTAGCCAGTACTGGAAGATGAGTAATTCCTTTTCCCTCTCCCCTCAGGGGAGAGGATTAGGATGCAGGGCAAAGACTGCACAATGCCCTATACTCTCTTGAACCCGTATGAATTAACGGCGATAATTCGCCCCAATAAGCGATTAACGAATCAATCCCTTCCTCGTCGGGTTTAACGACGCGGAGGGGATTTTTTTTCATCATTTTTTAATGCATCGACTCTAAACGAGGTCAGGACATGAGCACTTTAGGTCATCAGTACGATAACTCTCTGGTATCTAACGCGTTTGGTTTTTTACGCCTTCCAATGAACTTCCAGCCGTATGACAGCGACGCAGACTGGGTGATCACCGGCGTTCCATTTGATATGGCCACCTCTGGCCGCGCGGGTGGGCGTCACGGCCCGGCTGCCATTCGTCAGGTGTCGACAAACCTGGCCTGGGAGCACAACCGCTTCCCGTGGAACTTCGACATGCGCGAGCGCCTGAATGTGGTGGACTGCGGTGACCTGGTTTATGCCTTCGGTGATGCGCGTGAAATGAGTGAAAAACTGCAGGCGCACGCTGAGAAACTGCTGGCCGCCGGCAAGCGTATGCTCTCTTTCGGTGGTGACCACTTTGTCACTCTGCCACTGCTGCGCGCTCACGCGAAGCACTTCGGTAAAATGGCACTGGTGCACTTCGATGCACATACCGACACTTATGCGAATGGCTGTGAATTCGACCACGGTACGATGTTCTTTACTGCGCCAAAAGAAGGGCTGATCGATCCTAACCACTCTGTGCAAATTGGGATCCGTACCGAGTTTGACAAAGATAACGGCTTCACCGTACTGGACGCATGTCAGGTGAACGATCGTGGTGTGGACGATATTATTGCTCAGGTGAAGCAGATTGTTGGCGATATGCCTGTTTACCTGACCTTCGACATCGACTGCCTTGATCCTGCGTTTGCACCGGGTACGGGTACGCCAGTGATCGGTGGACTGACTTCCGATCGCGCGATCAAGTTGGTTCGTGGTCTGAAAGATCTGAACATCGTGGGAATGGATGTGGTGGAAGTCGCTCCGGCTTACGACCAGTCTGAAATTACCGCCCTGGCTGCAGCGACCCTGGCGCTGGAAATGCTCTATATCCAGGCTGCGAAAAAGGGCGAATAAGCTTAAAGGCAGAACAGAGCGAGCCCTCTCCAGTGGAGAGGGCTTTTTGTGCACAGAAAACCCCCAGCTAGGCTGGGGGTTCCGGAAAGCTTTCAGCTTTAAGCCAGTTATTAAAACCCCTT
>NZ_WLVC01000099.1:0-3780 GCF_016859735.1 Lelliottia sp. RWM.1
CCGAATGAAAGCCTGTCCTCAGCATAATACCGGGAAGGAGGGAGTGACCATCTCATTAAATAAAGCACGCTAAGCCGTAAGTAAGCGTGCTCCTGTGAAAGCCACAGCTAAAACTGCGTAGTACACATAGAGGTATTTTTTTCTAGATTTATATCGAATTTCGTTATCGAATTTCGCTTATTATTGATCAACTCGTTGCAGATCATGAAGGCGAAAGTATGACGAATAACCCTACCGATGACAGCAGACCATGGTCGGTCTTTCTTATTTTTCTGCGGCTTGGATTGACATCTTTTGGCGGCCCCATTGCGCACTTGGGCTACTTCCGCGCCGAATTTGTCACACGGCGGCGCTGGCTCTCCGAACGGAGCTATGCTGACTTGGTCGCGCTTTGTCAGTTCTTGCCAGGGCCTGCAAGCAGCCAGGTCGGCATAGCGGTAGGACTGTCTCGGGCTGGATACAGCGGGGCGCTGGCTGCTTGGGCTGGCTTCACGCTGCCGTCTGCCATAGCCTTGATCCTTTTTGCGCTCGGCATCTCCAGCTATGGCGATTACGTCTCGCAGGGCGCGTTGCATGGCTTAAAAGTGGTGGCTGTGGCCGTGGTCGCTCAAGCAGTATGGGGCATGGCGCGTAACCTATGCACGGATGGGCTGCGAGTCACCATCATGGCAATTGCTACCTGCGTCGTTTTACTTGTGCCGTCCGCGTGGGGACAGGTTGGCGTGATTGCTATCGCAGGCATCGCAGGCCGGTTATTGTTCAAGCCAGCGAAAGTTGTTGAGCATGACCCCCTACCTATCACGGTCAGTCACCGGGCCGGCGTGCTTTGGCTCTCGCTGTTCTTTGTCTTGCTGATTGGCCTGCCGGTGTTGGCCGAACTGATGCCAAGTCAAACCATGGCAATGGTGGATTCCTTCTATCGTGTCGGATCACTGGTGTTCGGCGGTGGTCACGTTGTGCTGCCATTACTGCAAGCCGAAGTGGTGCCCTCCGGCTGGGTCAACAATGAATCCTTTCTCGCGGGGTACGGGGCAGCTCAAGCGGTGCCCGGCCCTTTGTTCACGTTCGCCGCGTTTCTTGGTGCCTCGATGAACACCGCCCCGTCGGGCTGGATCGGCGGCATTGTGTGTCTGCTGGCTATCTTCGCGCCCTCGTTCTTGCTGGTCGTCGGATCAATGCCATTTTGGGAGCGTTTGCGCCGCAATACAGGCATCCAAGCTGCGCTGGCCGGGATCAATGCCGCTGTAGTCGGCTTGCTGCTGGCCGCGCTGTATCAGCCTGTATGGACTAGCGCCATCTTTCAGCCGCAAGACTTCGGCTTGGCATTAGTTGCCCTTGTCGCACTTATGTTCTGGAAGCTCCCGCCGTGGCTGGTTGTCCTCGGTAGCGGTGCAGCTGGGTGGCTGTTGAGCGTCGCTCTGTGAGGCACAAAAAATGACTGACAAAGACCTCTACGGCGGTTTGATCCGCCTGCACATCCTTCACCATGCAGCCGAGGAACCTGTCTTTGGGCTGGGGATCATCGAAGAGCTACGCCGACACGGCTACGAGATGAGCGCTGGCACCGTGTACCCGATGCTGCACGGCCTGGAAAAAAAAGGCTATCTGACCTCACGCCACGAACGCACCGGGCGACGTGAACGGCGTGTTTATGACATCACTGAACAAGGCAGAACTGCACTTGCTGATGCGAAAACAAAGGTCAAGGAGCTGTTCGGAGAGTTGGTAGAAGGTGGTTGAGTTTTTGCTTCTATGTCAGGTTGAGCTATACCCTAACTGGATTGTCATTTTCAGAAGACGACTGCACCAGTTGATTGGGCGTAATGGCTGTTGTGCAGCCAGCTCCTGACAGTTCAATATCAGAAGTGATCTGCACCAATCTCGACTATGCTCAATACTCGTGTGGGCTCTGTTGCAAAAATCGTGAAGCTTGAGCATGCTTGGCGGAGATTGGACGGACGGAACGATGACGGATTTCAAGTGGCGCCATTTCCAGGGTGATGTGATCCTGTGGGCGGTGCGCTGGTATTGTCGCTATCCGATCAGCTATCGCGACCTTGAGGAAATGCTGGCGGAACGCGGCATTTCGGTCGACCATACGACGATCTATCGCTGGGTCCAGTGCTACGCCCCGGAGATGGAGAAGCGGCTGCGCTGGTTCTGGCGGCGTGGCTTTGATCCGAGCTGGCGCCTGGATGAAACCTACGTCAAGGTGCGGGGCAAGTGGACCTACCTGTACCGGGCAGTCGACAAGCGGGGCGACACGATCGATTTCTACCTGTCGCCGACCCGCAGCGCCAAGGCAGCGAAGCGGTTCCTGGGCAAGGCCCTGCGAGGCCTGAAGCACTGGGAAAAGCCTGCCACGCTCAATACCGACAAAGCGCCGAGCTATGGTGCAGCGATCACCGAATTGAAGCGCGAAGGAAAGCTGGACCGGGAGACGGCCCACCGGCAGGTGAAGTATCTCAATAACGTGATCGAGGCCGATCACGGAAAGCTCAAGATACTGATCAAGCCGGTGCGCGGTTTCAAATCGATCCCCACGGCCTATGCCACGATCAAGGGATTCGAAGTCATGCGAGCCCTGCGCAAAGGACAGGCTCGCCCCTGGTGCCTGCAGCCCGGCATCAGGGGCGAGGTGCGCCTTGTGGAGAGAGCTTTTGGCATTGGGCCCTCGGCGCTGACGGAGGCCATGGGCATGCTCAACCACCATTTCGCAGCAGCCGCCTGATCGGCGCAGAGCGACAGCCTACCTCTGACTGCCGCCAATCTTTGCAACAGAGCCCGCCGTGCTAGTCTGCTCGGTGATGGTGGAGTGAAGCCAACCCGCAATCGGGTTATGAATCTGCATCGCGATTCGCAATCAGCTGTCTCTTGAGCATGTCGAACTCCTGCGATGTTATCTCGCCGTGCTCGTGCTGCTACACCAACTTGTCCAACTCATCCGCCACACCGCTCCCCACCACCTGCGATGGCCAGGTTGTTTGCTGGGCGCATTGGCGGAGTATCGTCTCGACCCGGGACACCCACACCGGCACAACCTTACGGGAGTGATTCACTGTCAAAGAATCGGCCCGGTGCTCTGACGCAAGTATCGGGATGGTCACCATTTGTAAGCCGTAGACCTGAGTGGTGATCAAGACTTCGATACCACCGACCGTACCGGTACTAATCGACGACGGTCGTGTTCGTCGCCTGCCGCAGGGACTCTGCACACCTCCGTTTACGCATGTGCCTGGAGGAGTTGGAAATCGTCGTGTTCGGGAAACATTAAACACAGGATGGCAGCGATCTGAGCCAGCACATGATCAGCTAGCTCACCATCCGGATCGACGGCCCACTGCATCGTCGCGCCAGCGATGACCGAGTGCAGGAGCAACTCAGCTGCCGCAGGAGCACCTGGGGGCAGTCGCTTGCGGATCCCCTCCACCACCGCGCGGTTCCGCTGGATCGCAAGCGTGCGTAGCTCCGGCACCTGGAGCTCGTACCAGGAGATGAGATAGTTCACCGAGAAGTCGTTGCGAGTGTTCATGCTCCGAACGAGCACCTGCAAAAATTCCCAGAGCCCTTGCGGCCCTGCGCCTATCGGTATCGCATTCAGGTAATGCCGCACCTGCTCGACGCCGCGCTCCATCATCCTCACCAGCAGCGTATCGCGGTTGGTGAAGCGCTGGATTAACGCTGCGCGGGAGAGCCCCACCTCCTTGGGGTCGGTTCCGGCTGAGGGCGAAATGACACCCTAAGCTTTCGGTTCCTTGGGCCAAAGATATTCGCCAGTCA
>NZ_WLVC01000009.1:0-145102 GCF_016859735.1 Lelliottia sp. RWM.1
CTCAGAAGTGAAACGCCGTAGCGCCGATGGTAGTGTGGGGTCTCCCCATGTGAGAGTAGGGAACTGCCAGGCATCAATTAAGCAGGAAACCCCGGTCCGTAAGGTCCGGGGTTTTTTGCATCTGTGTACCTGCATATTTTCGTCAGCCTCACCCTGAAACTTTCTCACCTTACTCCTGCAGACTCGACATTCTGGTTAATTCTGGGTATCGTTAGCTATCTGGATGTCTAAACGTTTATACGTATGTTGTGAGGATATAAGGTTATGCCGATTCGGGTGCAGGACGAGCTACCAGCCGTCAATTTCTTGCGTGATGAAAATGTCTTCGTAATGACGGCATCACGTGCTACAGGTCAGGAAATTCGCCCGCTGAAGGTGCTTATTCTCAACCTGATGCCCAAAAAGATCGAAACAGAAAATCAGTTCCTGCGTTTACTTTCGAATTCGCCACTGCAGGTTGATATCCAGCTGCTGCGTATCGATGCCAGAGAGTCGCGTAACACACCCACTGAGCACCTCAACAACTTCTACTGTAACTTCGACGATATCCGCGATGAGAACTTCGATGGATTGATCGTGACGGGCGCGCCGCTTGGTCTGGTTGAATTTAACGATGTAGCATATTGGCCGCAGATCAAGCAGGTTCTGGAGTGGGCAAAAGATCACGTTACCTCGACGCTGTTTGTCTGTTGGGCGGTACAAGCCGCACTGAATATTCTTTATGGCATTCCTAAGCAAACACGCACCGAGAAGCTTTCTGGCGTATACGAGCACCATATCCTTCATCCTCACGCACTACTCACCCGTGGTTTTGATGATTCCTTCCTGGCCCCGCATTCCCGGTATGCCGATTTCCCGGCACAGTTGATCCGTGATTACACCGATCTGGATATTCTTGCCGAAACGGAAAACGGTGATGCTTACCTGTTTGCCAGCAAAGATAAACGTATTGCTTTTGTTACCGGGCATCCTGAGTATGATGCGCATACCCTTGCGGCTGAATTTTTCCGCGATCAGGAAGCCGGTCTTAACCCTGATGTTCCGTACAACTATTTCCCCCAAAATGACCCGCAAAAAACACCGCCAGCTTCCTGGCGTAGCCACGGCAATTTGCTGTTTACCAACTGGCTCAACTATTACGTGTACCAAATTACACCGTACGATCTGCGACACATGAATCCAACACTGGAGTAATCTTCTGCACTAAGCGATCCTAAAGCGTTTCAGCATTCCAAATCAGGCACCCTCGGGTGCTTTTTTTATTTCCGAAACAATCTCCGACAGTAAATAAATATTTATCTCCTTAATAATCAATGCATTAATTTCATTTTAAATTAAAAATGGAAATTGTTTTTGATTTTGAAAAAATAACGGATAGTCTTAATTCTGCTGAGCGAAAATGACACAACGATCTTTCGCTCGCATCGGGAGAGTGTTTTTGGATCTTTGATGAGGAGCAGAGAAATGACGCAACAGGCAACCACGGCAGATGAACTGGCCTTTAACCAGCCACATGGCGAACAAGAACAACAAATTTTGACGCCAGATGCCGTCGAATTCCTGACCGAGCTGGTGACCCGCTTTACACCAAAGCGTAATAAGCTGCTGGCGGCACGTATTCAGCAACAACAGGAAATTGACGACGGTAAATTGCCTGATTTTATTTCGGAAACTGCTTCCATTCGAAATGGAGAGTGGAAAATTCGTGGTATTCCCCAGGATTTGCAGGATCGCCGCGTCGAGATCACCGGCCCGGTGGAGCGCAAAATGGTGATTAACGCCATGAATGCGAACGTGAAAGTCTTTATGGCTGATTTTGAAGACTCACTGGCTCCAGACTGGCGCAAAGTGATTGAAGGGCAGATCAACCTGCGTGATGCTGTTAACGGTACGATCAGCTACACCAACGAAGCCGGGAAAATTTATCAGCTCAAACCGAATCCGGCAGTACTGATTTGCCGCGTGCGTGGCCTGCATTTGCCTGAAAAGCATGTGACCTGGCGCGGCGAAGCAATCCCCGGCAGTCTTTTTGATTTCGCACTCTATTTCTTCCACAACTACAAAACCCTGCTGGCAAAAGGAAGCGGCCCCTATTTCTATCTGCCAAAAACACAGTCATGGCAGGAAGCCGCCTGGTGGAGCGAGGTCTTCAGCTATGCCGAAGACCGTTTTAATCTGCCACGTGGGACGATCAAAGCGACGCTGTTGATTGAAACATTGCCTGCGGTATTCCAGATGGACGAAATCCTGCATGCGCTGCGCGACCATATTGTCGGTCTGAACTGTGGTCGCTGGGATTACATCTTCAGCTACATCAAAACGCTGAAAAATCATGCCGACCGCGTACTGCCCGATCGCCAGGTTGTGACGATGGATAAACCGTTCCTGAGCGCCTACTCGCGTCTGTTGATTAAGACCTGCCACAAGCGTGGTGCATTTGCGATGGGCGGCATGGCGGCGTTTATCCCGAGTAAAGACGCTGAGCGAAATAACCAGGTACTGAACAAAGTGAAAGCGGATAAAGAGCTGGAAGCGCGTAACGGCCACGATGGTACATGGGTTGCTCACCCCGGCCTTGCGGATACCGCGATGGACGTTTTCAATCAGATTCTGGGCGACAATAAAAACCAGCTGTTTGTGACTCGTGAAGCTGATGCCCCAACGGCGGCGGCACAGCTGTTGGCTCCTTGTGAGGGCGAGCGTACAGAAGAAGGCATGCGCGCTAACATTCGCGTTGCAGTGCAGTACATCGAGGCATGGATTTCCGGTAATGGTTGCGTACCGATCTACGGCCTAATGGAAGACGCGGCCACGGCGGAGATCTCTCGTACCTCTATCTGGCAGTGGATCCACCACCAAAAAACACTCAGCAACGGCAAACCGGTAACGAAATCCCTGTTCCGCCAGATGCTGGCCGAAGAGATGTTGGTTATCCAGAACGAGCTGGGCGAATACCGCTTCAGCAGCGGACGTTTTGATGATGCCGCGCGCCTGATGGAGCAAATCACCACATCAGATGAATTAATCGATTTCCTCACCCTGCCTGGCTACCGCCTGCTGGCGTAATCCACCACATAACAATATGGAGCATCTGCACATGAAAACCCGTACCCAACAAATCGAAGAATTACAGAAAGAGTGGACACAACCGCGCTGGGAAGGCATTCGCCGCCCGTACAGCGCAGAGGACGTGGTGAAATTACGTGGCTCGGTCAATCCGGAATGCACGCTGGCACAGCTTGGCGCAGCGAAAATGTGGCATCTGCTGCACGGTGGTTCCAAAAAAGGGTATATCAATAGCCTGGGAGCGCTGACGGGAGGCCAGGCCTTGCAGCAGGCGAAAGCGGGTATTGAAGCCGTCTATCTTTCTGGCTGGCAGGTTGCGGCAGATGCGAACCTGGCTTCCAGTATGTATCCGGATCAGTCCCTTTACCCGGCAAACTCGGTCCCTTCTGTTGTGGATCGGATCAATAATACCTTCCGCCGTGCGGATCAGATCCAATGGTCTGCAGGCATCGAGCCAAACGATCCGCGTTTTGTGGATTACGTCCTGCCGATCGTTGCTGATGCTGAAGCCGGTTTCGGTGGTGTACTGAACGCCTTTGAACTGATGAAATCGATGATTGAGGCCGGTGCAGCGGCCGTACACTTCGAAGATCAGCTGGCGTCAGTGAAGAAATGCGGTCATATGGGCGGTAAAGTACTGGTCCCGACTCAGGAAGCAATTCAGAAACTGGTTGCTGCACGTCTGGCAGCCGATGTCCTGGGCGTACCGACGCTGGTTATTGCCCGTACTGATGCAGATGCTGCCGATCTGATTACATCCGATTGCGACCCCTACGATAGTGAATTCATCACCGGTGAGCGCACCAGCGAAGGCTTCTACCGTACGCACGCCGGTATTGAGCAAGCGATCAGCCGTGGCCTGGCGTATGCACCTTATGCGGATCTGGTCTGGTGCGAAACCTCCACCCCAGACCTGGCACTGGCGAAGCGCTTTGCCGATGCCATTCATGCGAAATATCCTGGCAAACTGCTGGCGTACAACTGTTCGCCATCGTTCAACTGGCAAAAAAATCTGGACGACAAAACTATCGCCAGTTTCCAGCAGCAGTTGTCAGAGATGGGCTACAAATACCAGTTCATCACTCTCGCGGGTATTCACAGCATGTGGTTCAACATGTTCGACCTGGCTCATGCCTACGCGCAGGGCGAAGGCATGAAGCACTATGTTGAAAAAGTACAGCAGCCAGAGTTTGCCGCCAGCAAAGAGGGTTACACCTTTGCTTCTCACCAGCAGGAAGTGGGAACAGGTTACTTCGACAAAGTCACCACCATTATTCAGGGCGGCGCTTCCTCCGTCACCGCCTTAACGGGATCAACCGAAGAAGCACAATTCTGATGTTTTCACCCTCTCCCCTCGGGGAGAGGGTTGGGTGAGGGGGAAGGTATGCCGCGCGGTCTGGAATTATTGATTGCACAAACCATTCTGCAAGGCTTTGACGCGCAGTATGGCCGTTTTCTGGAAGTCACATCTGGTGCGCAACAGCGGTTTGAACAAGCCGACTGGCATGCTGTCCAGCAGGCGATGAAGCAGCGTATTCACCTCTATGATCACCATGTGGGTTTGGTGGTAGAGCAGCTACGCTGTATCACGGATGGCAAAAGTCCGGAGGCGGCATTTTTACTGCGCGTGAAAGAGCACTACACCCACTTATTACCGGATTATCCGCGCTTCGAGATTGCGGAGAGCTTTTTCAACTCCGTCTATTGTCGGTTATTTGACCACCGCTCGTTATCTCCTGAGCGGTTATTTATTTTTAGCTCACAACCTGAACGTCGCTTCCGCTCCATCCCACGTCCGTTGGCGAAAGATTTTCATCCCGACCACGGCTGGGAGACGTTACTGCACCGTGTATTAACCGATTTACCGTTACGCTTACCCTGGCAGAATAAGTCCCGGGATATTGGCTATGTCACTGCACATCTTCGCGAAACCTTCGGGGATGAAGTGTTAAACCTCAGCCATTTGCAGGTCGCGAATGAGCTATTTTATCGTAATAAAGCGGCCTGGCTGGTGGGAAAGCTGGTCACACCGTCCGCCACGGTTCCTTTCCTGTTGCCGATCCATCGCACTGATGATGGGGAATTGTTTGTCGATACTTGCCTGACAACCAGCGCCGAGGCCAGTATTGTTTTTGGCTTTGCCCGGTCCTATTTTATGGTTTATGCCCCACTGCCCGCCGCGTTAGTGGAGTGGCTGCGTGAATTGTTGCCGGGAAAAACCACCGCTGAATTGTATATGGCAATTGGTTGCCAGAAACACGCCAAGACAGAAAGCTACCGGGAATATCTCCATTATATCGCCAGCGCCGACGAGCAATTTATCGAGGCGCCAGGGATTCGCGGTATGGTGATGCTGGTTTTCACCCTGCCGGGTTTTGACCGAGTATTCAAGGTGATAAAGGATAAATTCGCCCCACAGAAAGAGATGACTGCCGCACACGTTCGGGCCTGCTATCAACTGGTCAAAGAGCACGATCGCGTCGGACGGATGGCGGATACTCAGGAGTTTGAAAACTTCGTGCTGGATAAACAGCAGATTGATCCCGCATTAATGGCGCTTTTACTGCAGGAGGTTCCCGGCAAGATCACCGATCTTGGCGACAAAATTGTCATTAGCCATCTTTATATCGAGCGACGTATGGTTCCGCTGAATATCTGGCTGGAAAAGTCAGAAGGCCAGGCGCTGCGAGATGCGATCGAAGAGTATGGCAATGCCATTCGCCAGCTTGCTGCTGCCAACATTTTTCCTGGCGATATGCTGTTCAAAAACTTCGGGGTCACACGTCATGGACGCGTGGTGTTCTACGATTACGACGAAATTTGCTATATGACCGAGGTGAATTTCCGCGATATCCCGCAGCCTCGCTACCCTGAAGATGAACTGTCCGGTGAGCCCTGGTACAGCGTTTCGCCTGGCGACGTTTTCCCGGAAGAGTTCCGTCATTGGCTGTGTGCCGACCCGCGTATCGGACCCCTATTTGAAGAGATGCATGACGACCTGTTCCGTGCCAGCTACTGGCGTGGCCTGCAAACGCGGATTAAAAATGGGCATGTGGAAGATGTGTACGCCTACCGCCGGCGGCAGCGTTTTTGCGTGAGGTACGCGGCTTGATTTTCCCCCTGTGGGAGAGGACATCAAGCCGCATTCAATCTTAACGGATCCCACCGTAGGCCAGTGTGACCTCTTTTGCCGCTTTAATCACCAGCGCACCCAACTCGGTTACGCGGTCATCGGTCATGCGGGAGATCGGGCCTGAAATCGAGATTGCAGCGAACGGTTCGCGGTGCTCATCAAAAATACAGGCCGCCAGACAACGCAGACCCAGCGCATGTTCCTCATCATCAAACGAGTAACCACGTTTGCGGGTCAGGGCTAAATCTTCTTTCAGATGTACCGGTGACACCAGGGTGGCGTGAGTGTAGGCATGCAACCCTTTGCGGTGCAGCAAACCGGTCACTTGCTCTTCGCTTAATTGCGACAGAAATGCTTTGCCCGCCCCTGAGGCATGCATCGGTAGCTTACCGCCAATTGGCGCAGACATACGCATAAGCTGCGTACATTGCACTTGGTCGATGATAATCGCCTGATGATCGCTCTGGTCCAGCACCGCCAGGTTCACCGTTTCACCAGAGTCTTCCATCAGCTTGCGCAGAATAGGGTGCACAATCGCCAGCAGATTACGGCTTTGCAGGAAACTACTGCCGACGATAAATGCATGCGCGCCAATCGCCCAATGGCCCAGTTCGCCGACCTGTCGCACAAAACCTAGCTGTTGCATGGTGGTCAGCAGACGGTGCGTGGTGGAGTTGGGTAAGCCCGCCTGTTGTGCCAGTTCTGTCAGCGCAACACTGCCGTGCGATTCAGCTATCCATTCCAGCAGTTTCAGACCACGCGTCAGTGATTGAACCTGGCCGCCGGGTTGTGTGGCAGTGGTGGCAGCAGGTTTTCTGCCGCGTTTAGCGGGAACGGTAGCGACCATGACGGACTCCTTTTCTGTATCGTGGAAATCATTTTCGTTTTATTTGGTGATTTTGCAACCGTTATCCTGACTGATCGGAGGAGTGATGGTGAACATGTCTCATGTTACCGCTGAGTGACTTTTCCACCCTGCGAGATTATGCCAGTATGGACTGCTGGCCTTTTGGC
Source organism: Lelliottia sp. RWM.1 (assembly GCF_016859735.1). Classification (NCBI taxonomy): domain Bacteria; kingdom Pseudomonadati; phylum Pseudomonadota; class Gammaproteobacteria; order Enterobacterales; family Enterobacteriaceae; genus Lelliottia; species Lelliottia sp. RWM.1. The sequence goes on from NZ_WLVC01000009.1 coordinate 7,214, forward strand.
CTGGTTGAGCGTTGTCGGGAGCAAGTGTGAGCAGCAAAGTAGAGCAACTGCGTGCGCAGTTAAATGAACGAATTCTGGTGCTGGACGGCGGCATGGGAACCATGATCCAGAGCTATCGTCTGAGTGAAGAGGATTTCCGTGGAGAGCGCTTTGCCGACTGGCCTTGCGATCTGAAAGGGAACAACGACCTGCTGGTTCTGAGTAAACCGTCGGTCATTGCGGCTATCCACAACGCTTATTTCGAGGCGGGCGCGGATATCGTTGAAACCAACACGTTCAACTCGACAACCATTGCCATGGCGGATTACCAGATGGAATCCCTGTCGGCGGAAATCAACGTTGAAGCGGCGAAGATGGCTCGTGCCTGCGCCGATGAATGGACCGCTCGCACGCCGGAAAAACCACGCTATGTCGCCGGCGTTCTCGGGCCGACGAACCGGACGGCGTCCATTTCGCCCGATGTGAACGATCCCGCATTCCGTAATATTACGTTTGATCAGCTGGTGGCCGCTTACCGTGAATCAACCAAAGCACTGGTGGAGGGGGGTTCCGATCTCATTATGATCGAAACGGTGTTCGATACTCTCAACGCCAAAGCCGCGATATATGCAGTAAAAGAAGAGTTCGACGCGCTGGGTGTTGATCTGCCGATCATGATTTCCGGCACAATCACCGATGCCTCAGGACGTACGCTTTCCGGCCAGACGACCGAAGCTTTCTATAACTCTCTGCGGCATGCCGATGCGCTAACCTTCGGTCTTAACTGTGCGCTGGGGCCAGATGAACTGCGCCAATACGTGCAGGAACTTTCCCGCATTGCTGAGTGTTATGTCACTGCACACCCTAATGCAGGCCTGCCGAACGCGTTTGGCGAATACGATCTTGATGCGGACACCATGGCGGCGCAAATCCGTGAATGGGCTGAATCTGGTTTCCTGAACATCGTCGGGGGCTGTTGTGGTACGACGCCGGAACATATTGCTGCCATGAGCAATGCTGTTGCTGGGTTACCGCCGCGCAAGCTGCCTGAACTGCCGGTAGCCTGTCGTCTTGCCGGTCTTGAGCCGCTGACGATCGGCGATGACAGCCTGTTTGTGAACGTCGGTGAACGAACCAACGTAACCGGTTCTGCTAAGTTCAAGCGTCTGATTAAAGAAGAGAAGTATAACGAAGCGTTAGACGTGGCTCGCCAGCAGGTGGAAAGCGGGGCGCAGATTATCGATATCAACATGGATGAGGGGATGCTCGACGCTGAAGCGGCAATGGTGCGCTTCCTCAACCTGATTGCCGGTGAGCCGGACATCGCGCGCGTGCCGATCATGATCGACTCCTCAAAATGGGACGTCATCGAGAAGGGACTGAAGTGCATTCAGGGGAAAGGGATCGTCAACTCTATCTCGATGAAAGAGGGGATCGAACCTTTTATCCACCATGCGAAGCAGGTCCGCCGCTATGGTGCTGCAGTGGTAGTGATGGCCTTTGACGAGATCGGCCAGGCAGATACCCGCGAACGTAAAATCGAGATTTGCCGTCGTGCGTATAAAATTCTGACGGAAGACGTTGGTTTCCCGCCGGAAGATATTATCTTCGACCCGAACATTTTTGCGGTGGCAACGGGTATTGAAGAGCACAACAATTATGCTCAGGATTTTATCGGGGCATGTGAGGACATTAAACGCGAGCTGCCGCACGCGTTGATTTCGGGCGGTGTCTCCAATGTCTCCTTCTCATTCAGGGGGAACGACCCGGTCCGTGAAGCCATCCACGCCGTGTTCCTGTACTACGCCATCCGTAATGGCATGGACATGGGGATCGTGAATGCCGGGCAACTGGCGATTTACGACGATCTGCCAGCAGAGCTGCGCGACGGCGTAGAAGATGTGATCCTTAACCGTCGTGATGACGCCACCGAGCGCATGCTGGAACTGGCGGAAAAATATCGCGGCAGTAAATCCGATGATGCTGTAAACATCCAGCAGGCCGAATGGCGTGCCTGGGATGTGAGAAAACGTCTGGAATATTCACTGGTCAAAGGCATTACCGAGTTTATTGAGCTGGATACTGAAGAAGCTCGCCAGCAGGCCACGCGTCCGATAGAGGTCATTGAAGGGCCGCTGATGGATGGTATGAACGTGGTGGGCGATCTGTTCGGTGAGGGCAAAATGTTCCTGCCGCAGGTGGTGAAATCCGCGCGTGTGATGAAACAGGCCGTGGCGTATCTGGAACCGTATATTGAAGCCAGTAAAGAAAAAGGCTCCAGTAACGGCAAGATGGTTATTGCCACCGTGAAGGGTGACGTCCATGACATCGGCAAGAACATTGTGGGTGTGGTATTGCAATGCAATAACTACGAAATTATCGATCTGGGCGTGATGGTCCCGGCGGACAAAATTCTCAAAACCGCGCGTGAAGTTAACGCCGACCTGATTGGTCTGTCTGGCCTTATTACCCCGTCTCTGGATGAAATGGTTAACGTTGCGAAGGAGATGGAGCGCCAGGGCTTTACCATTCCGCTGCTGATTGGCGGGGCGACGACCTCAAAAGCGCATACGGCCGTCAAAATCGAGCAGAATTACAGTGGGCCAACGGTTTATGTCCAGAACGCCTCACGTACCGTCGGTGTGGTTTCTGCATTACTGTCTGATACACAACACGATGATTTTGTTGCAAGAACCCGCAAAGAGTACGAAACCGTCCGCATTCAGCACGCCCGTAAGAAACCGCGAACCCCGCCGGTGACGTTGGCAGCGGCACGCGATAACGACCTGGCATTCGACTGGGCCAGCTATACGCCACCGGTGGCGCACCGCCTGGGCGTGCAGGAGGTTTCAGCCAGTATCGAAACTCTGCGCAACTACATCGACTGGACGCCGTTCTTTATGACCTGGTCACTGGCGGGTAAATACCCACGCATCCTCGAAGATGAGGTGGTAGGCGAAGAGGCGAAACGTCTGTTCCAGGATGCCAACGATATGCTCGACCAGTTGAGTGCTGCGAAAACCCTCAACCCGCGTGGCGTAGTCGGGCTTTTCCCGGCCAACCGTGTCGGTGATGATGTGGAAATCTATCGTGATGAAACGCGAACCCATGTGCTGGCGGTGAGCCGCCATCTGCGTCAGCAAACTGAGAAAGTGGGTTTTGCCAACTACTGTCTGGCCGATTTTGTCGCGCCAAAACTTTCCGGTAAAGCCGACTATATTGGCGCGTTTGCCGTGACCGGCGGCCTGGAAGAAGATGCGCTGGCAGATGCCTTCGAAGCGCAGCACGATGATTACAACAAAATCATGGTTAAGGCGATTGCAGACCGTCTGGCGGAAGCCTTCGCAGAATACCTGCATGAGCGCGTGCGCAAAGTGCACTGGGGTTATGCTGCCAATGAAAATCTCAGTAATGAAGAGCTGATCCGCGAAAACTATCAGGGGATCCGCCCGGCTCCGGGGTATCCGGCATGTCCAGAGCATACCGAGAAAGGTACGATCTGGCAGTTGCTGGATGTGGAAACTCACACCGGGATGAAGCTGACGGAATCCTTCGCCATGTGGCCAGGTGCATCTGTTTCTGGCTGGTATTTCAGTCACCCTGACAGCAAATACTTCGCGGTTGCGCAGCTTCAGCGCGACCAGGTGGAAGACTACGCGCAGCGTAAAGGGATGAGCGTGTCAGACGTTGAGCGCTGGTTAGCGCCAAATCTCGGCTACGACGCGGACTAACGTCACTTTTCCTTACAACAAACAGGGCGCTCATTGGGCGCCCTGTCTCTTTCTTGTGTTTAAACCCTTATACTGGATGAAGGAACACATAACGATAAGGAGAACCCACTTCCGTGCTGACTCTGTTACACCTGCTTTCTGCCGTGGCGCTGCTGGTCTGGGGCACGCATATTGTCCGTACCGGCGTCATGCGTGTCTTTGGCGCGCGTTTACGTACCGTACTGAGCCGCAGTGTGGAGAAAAAACCGCTCGCATTCTGCGCGGGTATTGGCGTCACCGCGCTGGTTCAAAGCAGTAACGCCACCACGATGCTCGTCACCTCGTTTGTGGCGCAAGATTTGGTGGCGTTGACTCCAGCACTGGTGATTGTGCTCGGTGCGGATGTCGGGACCGCGCTGATGGCGCGTATTCTGACCTTCGATCTCTCCTGGCTGTCACCACTGCTGATTTTTATCGGCGTTATCTTTTTCCTCGGTCGCAAGCAGACACGCTCAGGGCAGCTTGGTCGTGTGGGCATTGGTCTTGGTCTGATCCTGCTGGCGCTGGAGCTGATTGTCCAGGCAGTCACACCGATTACGCAGGCCAATGGCGTGCAGGTGATTTTCGCCTCGTTAACGGGCGATATTATGCTGGATGCGCTGATCGGCGCAGTCTTTGCCATTATCAGTTATTCCAGTCTGGCCGCTGTATTGCTGACGGCCACGCTGGCAAGTGCAGGGGCGATCTCCTTCCCGGTGGCGCTATGTCTGGTGATCGGTGCTAACCTGGGCTCAGGCCTGCTGGCGATGCTCAATAACAGCGCGGCTAATGCAGCCGCACGCCGCGTTGCGCTAGGAAGCTTGCTGTTTAAGCTGGTGGGGAGCCTGATCATCCTGCCGTTCGTCCATATCCTGGCAGACGTCATGCACAAGCTACCGTTGCCGGATGCCGAACTGGTTATCTACTTCCACGTGTTCTACAACCTCATCCGTTGCCTGGCGATGGTTCCTTTTGCGGAACCCATGGCGCGATTCTGTAAACGGATGATCCGTGACGAGCCTGAGCTGGACCCTCGCCTGAAACCTAAGCACCTGGATACCTCGGCACTGGATACACCGGCACTTGCGCTTGCCAATGCTGCCCGTGAGACGTTGCGTATGGGTGATGCCATGGAACAGATGCTCGAAGGTTTACAAAAAGTGATGCATGGCGAACCGCGCGAAGAGAAAGAGCTGCGCAAACTGGCAGACGACATCAACGTGCTTTATACCGCCATCAAGCTCTATCTGGCGCGTATGCCGCAGGATGAGCTGGCTGAGGAAGAGTCGCGCCGCTGGGCGGAGATTATCGAGATGTCACTCAACCTGGAACAGGCATCGGATATCGTCGAACGCATGGGGAGCGAGATTGCAGATAAGTCGCTGGCCGCGCGTCGCGCGTTTTCCATCGAAGGGTTAAAAGAGCTTGAGGCACTACATGAACAACTGTTGAGTAACCTCCAGTTGGCAATGTCGGTCTTCTTCTCGGGTGACGTCCCCAGTGCACGACGCTTGCGCCGTAACAAACATCGTTTCCGGATCCTCAACCGCCGCTATTCACATGCGCACGTTGAACGTCTGCATCAGCAAAACGTGCAGAGCATTGAGACCAGCTCCCTGCATCTGGGGTTGCTGGGCGATATGAAACGTCTTAACTCGTTGTTCTGTTCTGTGGCGTATAGCGTGATGGAACAGCCCGATGAAGATGATGAGCGGGATGATTATTAATTTCCAGCGTGTTTGATTGTTAGCCCAAAACCCAATGCTTTCATGACCGCTAGGGTGGTTCTAAGCGTTGGGTTTCCCTTATCACTGAATGACCGGTAAAGCTGCTCCCGTGATAAGCCGGTTTGCTGTGAAATGTTTGACATTCCTTTGACTCGCGCGACAACGCCCAGGGCTTTAGCGATAATCGTCTTTGCTCGCCGATCTGTTAGTTTTTGCTCCCAGCGGCGGAAGGATTCTGTCTGAACGATCTCCTTCATATTACTCACTGTAATTTATAAACTACAAATGATTGTGTCTGGAAAGCAAAACTAAAAGGTATGAGCATGCAGGCAAATGACAGGGCGCTAAATCCGGAAAGCATCTCGCAAACTAAAAAACCCGTCTTAGTTACCGTAGGCTGATCTTTTTACCTGCCCAAACCTAAGGTATATTTCGCCTCTACAGGAGAAATTATGCTGCCAACTCAATCAACCCGATTAAACAAATACATCAGCGAGAGCGGAATTTGCTCGCGCCGTGAGGCTGACCGTTACATCGAGCAGGGTAACGTGTTTATCAACGGTAAACGCGCCACCATTGGCGATCAGGTTGTTTCTGGTGATGTGGTGAAAGTGAATGGTCAACTTATCGAGCCAAGAGATGAAGAAGACCTGGTGTTTATCGCGTTGAACAAGCCAGTGGGTATCGTCAGTACCACGGAAGAGGGTGAGCGAGACAACATTGTTGATTTCGTGAACCACAGTAGCCGTATTTTCCCGATTGGTCGTCTGGATAAAGACTCGCAAGGGCTGATCTTTCTCACCAACCACGGCGATTTGGTGAACAAAATCCTGCGCGCGGGCAACGACCATGAAAAAGAGTATATCGTTACGGTCAATAAACCTGTCACCGATGAATTTATCCGTGGCATGGGGGCGGGTGTACCGATTCTTGGAACAGTCACGAAAAAGTGTAAGGTGAAAAAAGAAGCGCCGTTTGCGTTTCGCATTACCCTGGTTCAGGGACTAAACCGCCAAATCCGTCGTATGTGTGAACACTTTGGCTATGAAGTGACGAAGCTGGAGCGTACGCGCATCATGAACGTCAGCCTTTCCGGTATTCCGCTGGGAGAATGGCGTGACCTGACAGGTGATGAGCTGATTGAGTTATTTAAGCTTATTGAGAATTCGTCGTCAGAGGCGAAGCCAAAAGCGAAGGCAAAACCCAAAACCCAGAGCGTCAAACGTCCTGTCGTGAGCGCACCTAAATCCAGCGAAAAAGATCGCGGAAAACCTGCCGGGAAACGCTTTGTTCAACCAGGTCGCAAAAAGAAAGGGCGCTAATTAGCGCCTTCCACGTGTTGAAGTATTTGCCGACCACGAAAACGTGGATTCGGTATCTGGCTTATAAGCCTGCTGCTTCTTCAACTTACGGGCTTTTTTAGCGTCGACTTCGCGTTGAGCCATCAGTTTGTCGATGTACTCTTTTTTAACCTGATTGGTTTCGGCATTGGTCAGCGTACGGCCATGTGCGATACGGGCGCGATCGAGCAGGGTTTTGAGTTCACGCTGCTCGCTTTCCGTCATGTCTTTCTGGGTCAGTCTCGGTATTGCCATCGCTGAAGCCTCCTGTGGAAGAGGCTTCAGTGTAAGGCATGTCAGACGTGTCGCGAAGTGAATTAACCCTCTTTCACCACATCTTTTTTCTGTTGTTCTTCAATCGGTTTACCGGACCAGTAACCCGCCAGCAGCGAGCCTGAAAGGTTATGCCATACGGAGAACAACGCGCCAGGCAGTGCCGCAAGTGGTGAGAAGTAGATTTTGCCGAGTGCGGCTGCCAGGCCTGAGTTCTGCATCCCCACTTCAATTGCCAGCGTGCGACAGGTGGATTCGTCAAAGCCAAATAATTTGCCTCCCCAGTACCCACCCAACAGGCCAATGGTGTTATGCAGCACGACAGCGATGATCACCACAAAGCCCACGGAAGCTATATGCGACGCTGAACCCGCCACCACGGCGCTGATAATTGCCAAAATACAGAGCATCGAAAATGCCGGAAGATAGGGTTCAATGGCTTTCACCACCCGGGGGAAAAGGTGGTGGATCACCAGACCAAGCGCAATCGGGATCACCACGATTTGCAGGATGCTGAGCAGCATGCCCATCACATCTACCTGGATATGTGCATCGACATACAGGCGTGTCAGCAAAGGTGTGGCAATGACGCCAGCCAGCGTGGAGACGGACGAAATGGTAACTGAAAGCGCCACATCGCCTTTCGCCAGATAGATCATCACGTTGGAGGCTGTACCACTGGCCACACTGCCGACCAGCACCATTCCGGCAGATAAATCCGGCGGCATCTTAAACGCCATCGCCAGCAGCCAGGCGGCCAGCGGCATAACCAGATAGTGCAAGAAAATTCCCGCGGCCACAGGGGCAGGGCGTGACAGCACACGTTTAAAGTCATCAATTTTTAGGTGTACGCCCATCCCCAGCATAATCAGCATGAGAAGCGTCGTAACCCAGGGGCCGATGGGGATAAAGGTTGTAGGGGTATAATACGCGAGTACAGAAAGCAGCAGCGCCCATAACGGGAACAGCCGCGTGATAGCGGATAACATAGGTATTCCTTGCGATTGTGTTGTTTAGTTATGAAAAAGCCGGGTCTGTGCCCGGCTTATAGATATTGTTTATCGTGCTAACGAATTTTATTCAAACAAATTCTGATGAAGTTTTTGCACGACCTGCTCTGCCTGATCCGCGGGAACAAGGAAGCAGAGGTTGTAACTGGATGCACCGTAGCAAATCATACGAATGCTGAACGGATCGAGGACGCCGAAGACTTCTTTGCCCACACCGCAGGCGCGCGACAGTTTGTTGCCGATGATGGCGACCAGTGCCAGATCTTCTTCCACTTCCACGCGACACAATTCGGACAGCTCCATCAGCAATGACTGCGTCAGTAGCGTATCGCCAGTCGAGGTTGACCCTGTGGTGTCCAGCGTTAACGCTACGCTGACTTCGGAGGTGGTGATCAGGTCCACGGAGATATTGTGGCGTGCCAGAATCCCAAACACTTCCGCGAGGAACCCGCGAGAGTGCAACATGTTCAGGCTGTGCAACGTGACCAGCGTCTGCTTACGACGTAACGCCAGTGCACGGAACAGCGGTGGATTTTCCGTTTTCTTGCAAACCAGCGTCCCGCCCGCTTTGGGATCTTTACTGGAGCCAACGAAGACCGGAATGTCGCTACGTACGGCAGGCAACAGTGTTGCAGGATGCAGTACTTTCGCACCGAAAGTTGCCATTTCGGCAGCTTCTTCAAAGGCAATCACATCAATACGTTTAGCGGCTGCTACTACGCGTGGGTCCGTGGTGTAAATGCCCGGAACATCAGTCCAGATATCTACGCGGGAGGCATGCAGCGTTTCACCCAGCAGTGCTGCCGTGTAGTCACTACCGCCACGGCCTAACGTGGTAGTGCGGCCTTTGGCTTCACTACCGATAAAGCCCTGAGTAATCACCATACCTTCGGCCAGGCGTGGCGTCAGTTGCTGGGCGGTCAATTCTGCCAGCATCTCTACGTCCGGTTCAGCGCGGCCAAAGCGGTCGCTGGTGCGCATGACTTTACGAACGTCAAACCACTGCGCCAAAACCTCGCGCTCACGCAGGATCTCAACAAACAGCAGGGTGGACATCAGTTCACCGTGGCTGACCAGTTCGTCAGTCAGCGCGGTGGATGTCGCCAGCGAAGCGGCTTCTGCCAGAGTGGTGATGTTCTCAAGCAGGCGTTCAACTTCCTCGCGAATCACCTGAGGATTCTTCATACGTTCGAGAATATTGAACTGAATCTTGCGCAGGGCATCAAGCTTAACGAAGCGTTCAGTCGCTTCCAGACCTTCAGAGAGAGCAACCAACAGGTTGGTTACCCCAGCGGATGCGGAGAGCACCACCAGTCGGGTATTCGGATCGGCCAGCACTACATCAGCGCTGCGGTTCATGGCATCGTAATCAGCCACGCTTGTACCGCCAAATTTGGCGACAACAAAACTCGTCATAACTTCCTCGTGTCAGGGAATGAATAAAGCGACCTTGGCACAAGAATGAAACAAAAGCAGGTGCAGGCGCAAAATACCGCCCTATAAATAAAATGCGGGGCGAATCATGTCAACGCTGGGATTATGCGGATTTTTTATGGGGTCTCCCCCCTGAGTAACAGGACTTATAACAGCTATACTTTTTGTGCCTTTTTGCCTGCGTTTGACGCAGGCCAGGACAATGGCATAAAAACCATCACAATTTTCACCCGCAGGCGCTACAATCGACCGCAGTCACAATTCTCAAATCAGAAGAGTATTGCTAATGAAAAACATCAACCCAACGCAGACCGCTGCCTGGCAGGCACTACAAAAACACTTTGATGAAATGAAAGATGTCACTATTGCGGACCTGTTCGCGAAAGATGGCGATCGTTTCACTAAATTCTCCGCGACCTTCGACGACCTGATGCTGGTGGATTTCTCCAAAAACCGCATTACCGAAGAAACGCTGGCGAAATTGCAGGATCTGGCGAAAGAGACCGAACTGGCGGATGCCATTAAGTCTATGTTCTCTGGTGAGAAAATTAACCGCACCGAAGACCGTGCCGTGCTGCATGTGGCGTTGCGTAACCGTAGCAATACCCCCATCATCGTTGACGGCAAAGATGTGATGCCGGAAGTGAATGCGGTGCTGGAAAAGATGAAAGCGTTCTCTGAAGCGATCATCTCCGGTCAGTGGAAAGGGTATACCGGCAAAGCAATTACCGACGTGGTTAACATCGGTATCGGCGGTTCTGACCTCGGCCCATTCATGGTGACCGAAGCGCTGCGTCCTTATAAAAATCACCTCAACATGCACTTTGTTTCCAACGTCGATGGTACGCACATCGCTGAAGTGCTGAAAAAGGTAAACCCAGAGACAACGCTGTTCCTGGTCGCGTCCAAAACCTTCACTACGCAAGAAACCATGACCAACGCCCACAGCGCGCGTGACTGGTTCCTCAAAACCGCAGGTGACAACAAGCATGTGGCGAAACACTTCGCTGCGCTGTCTACCAACGGTAAAGCGGTGGGTGAGTTCGGTATTGATACGGCAAACATGTTTGAGTTCTGGGACTGGGTTGGCGGTCGTTACTCTCTGTGGTCTGCTATCGGCCTGTCGATCATCCTGTCCGTTGGTTTCGACAACTTTGTTGAGCTGCTTTCCGGCGCACACGCGATGGATAAGCACTTTGCCACGACAGCACCAGAGAAAAACCTGCCTGTACTGCTGGCGCTGATCGGCATCTGGTACAACAATTTCTTCGGTGCTGAAACCGAAGCGATTCTGCCGTACGACCAGTATATGCACCGCTTTGCGGCGTATTTCCAGCAGGGCAACATGGAATCCAACGGTAAATACGTTGACCGTAACGGCAACGCGGTGGATTACCAGACTGGCCCAATCATCTGGGGTGAGCCGGGTACGAATGGTCAGCACGCGTTCTACCAGCTGATTCACCAGGGAACCAAAATGGTTCCCTGTGATTTCATCGCGCCAGCCATCACTCACAACCCGTTGTCCGATCACCATCCGAAGCTGCTGTCTAACTTCTTTGCCCAGACTGAAGCGCTGGCGTTCGGTAAATCCCGTGAAGTGGTTGAGCAAGAATACCGTGACCAGGGTAAAGACCCGGCAACGCTTGATCACGTTGTTCCGTTCAAAGTATTCGAAGGTAACCGTCCGACCAACTCCATCCTGCTGCGCGAAATCACACCGTTCAGCCTGGGTGCGCTGATTGCGCTGTACGAACACAAGATCTTCACTCAGGGTGCGATCCTGAACATCTTCACCTTCGACCAGTGGGGCGTTGAACTGGGTAAACAGCTGGCAAACCGCATTCTGCCAGAACTGGGTGATGATCAATCCATTACCACTCACGACAGCTCGACGAATGGTTTGATTAACCGCTATAAATCATGGCGCGCTTAATCACAAATACGTAAGCAATGCCGGCGAAATGCCGGCATTTTTTTTATCAGATAAATCCTGATGTCTGTTATTTAACGCAAATATCTATTATGAGTTTAATCTGAAAAACATCGTTAACCCGTTAATTACTGCGGTTTACTTTAGGAATATACGGAGGATTTAATAATATTGATTATGTTGTAACTTATTGATTATCATTTGATTATAATTTATTTATTCTTGTTTTAATTTCTTTATTATCCAATAGTCCGAAAACAACCATCCTATTTCCTCATTCAGCAATCCCGCTGCTTTAGTTGTGTATACTCGAATCCGCCTGAATTTCATTTCAGGCAAATCTCCATTCATTCATTGAAGGGAAATTGTTATGAAGAAAATACTGTATGGCATTTTTGCCATATCTGCGCTTGCGGCGACGTCTGTGTATGCAGCTCCGGTTCAGGTCGGGGATGCAGCAGGCTCGGCAGCGACGTCTGCGTCTGCGGGAAGTTCTACTGCAGCCAGCACGAGCACCGTGAGTTCAGCCGTGGGTGTCGCGCTCGCGGCAACCGGTGGCGGTGATGGCTCCAATACCGGAACCACGACCACCACGACAACAAGCACCCGATAGTCCGGGTGCATTAACTCTAACCACACTTCGGTGTGGTTATTCCGCCCCCCGGAGAAGAGTCGTGAAGCGACCTGGAATCATTCTGATTTGCCTGCTTTTACAGGCGTGTTCAGCCACCACGAAAGGGCTGGGAAACTCACTGTGGGACAGCGTATTTGGTACGCCTGGCGTACATCTGACCGATGACGAACTCCAGAATATGCCGTACGCCAGCCAGTACATGCAGTTAAACGATGGCCCGCAGCTGTTTGTGGTGCTCGCTTTCTCTGAAAACGGGCAGCAGAAATGGGTGACGCAGGATCAGGCCACCATCGTGACGCAGCATGGGCGCATCGTGAAAACCTTGCTCGGAGGCGACAACCTGCTGGAGGTGAATAATATTGCAGCCGACCCACTCATAAACCCGAACCACATCACGGACGGAGCAAGCTGGACACGCACGCTTGGCTGGACCGAGCATAAACAGGTGCGTTATGCGACGGCGCGATCCACCTTCCGCTGGGATGGCCAGGACAGTGTCAGCGTAGGAAGCGACACCACCCCGGTTCGGGTGCTTGATGAAGAGGTGGTCACTGACCAGGCAACCTGGCATAACCGTTTCTGGATCGATGATGAAGGGCAGATCCGCCAGTCATTGCAATATCTTGGCGCAGACTTCTTCCCGGTAAAAACCACCCTGATTAAGGCAGCGAAAGCATGAAAACACTCTTTTTTGCTGTGTTGATGGGGAGTCTTCTTACACCGCTGGCATGGTCGGCGGGGACGGTGAAGGTCTACACCGCTGACAGCACGCAACCCAAAACATTATCCAATGCAGAGCATCTGCTCGATCTTGTTGGGCAACCCCGGCTGGCCAACAGCTGGTGGTCTGGTGCGGTGATCGGCGAACGGCAGGCAACGGCACGAGCGGAACAGCAGCAGCAGGCGCTGTTAGCCAGGCTGACAGCACTGGCAGGACAAGAGCATGGCGAAGATGCGGCAGCCATTAACAGTGTTCGCCAGCAACTGAAGGCCCTGAAAGTCACGGGTCGTCAGCAGGTGAATCTGGACCCCGACAAGGTCCGTGTTGCTGAAAAGGGTAACCCGACTCTGGAAGGGGAATACACGCTGTGGCTCCCGGCGCAACCATCGACCATCACGGTGGCCGGGCTCATCAGCAGCCCTGGCAAAAAGCCCTTTACACCAGGACGAGATGTGGCGGGCTATCTCGATGAACAGCATCTGCTGAGTGGTGCGGAAAACAGCTATGCCTGGGTTGTGTATCCGGATGGTCATACTCAGAAAGTCCCGGTTGCGTACTGGAACAAGCGCCATATCGAACCGATGCCCGGCAGCGTGATTTTTGTCGGTTTTGCCGACCATTTCTGGACGAAGGATTATGACGGGCTGAATGCCGATATCCTTCACTCCTTCGCGCAGCGGATACCGGACTAATGAAAAGAACTTATCTCTACAGCATGCTGGCGCTGTGCGTAAGTGCCGCCTGCCATGCCGAAACTTACCCTGCGCCAGTCGGGCCTTCGCAGTCAGATTTTGGCGGCGTAGGTTTACTGCAAACCCCCACGGCACGCATGGCGCGTGAAGGCGAATTAAGCCTTAACTACCGCGATAACGACCAATATCGCTACTACTCTGCATCAGTGCAGTTGTTCCCCTGGCTCGAAACTACCTTGCGCTATACCGATGTACGCACCAAAGCATACAGTAGCGTTGAAGCCTTCTCCGGTAACCAGACCTATAAAGACAAAGCCTTCGATGTGAAGGTGCGTTTGTGGGAAGAGAGCTACTGGATGCCACAGGTATCAGTAGGGGCGAGGGATATCGGTGGTACGGGTCTGTTCGACGCCGAGTACATCGTGGCGAACAAAGCCTGGGGACCGTTCGATTTCTCTCTGGGGATGGGCTGGGGTTATCTCGGAACCCGCGGTAACGTGAAAAACCCGTTCTGCTCCTACAGTGAAAAGTATTGCTATCGCGACAACAGCTATCAAAAAGCGGGGTCGATCAACGGCGACCAGATGTTCCACGGCCCGGCTTCGCTGTTTGGGGGCGTTGAGTACCAGACCCCATGGCAACCGTTGCGGCTGAAGCTGGAATATGAGGGCAACAACTATACCCAGGATTATGCAGGTAAGCTTGAACAGCGGAGTGCATTCAACGTTGGGGCGATTTATCGCGTCACCGACTGGGCTGACGTTAACCTGAGCTATGAGCGTGGCAACACCTTCATGTTTGGCGTCACGCTGCGGACTAACTTCAGCGATATGCGCCCACATTACAACGACAATACGCGGCCAACATACCAGCCAGAACCGCAGGATGCGATCATTCAGCATTCCGTGGTCGCCAATCAGCTGACGCTGCTGAAATACAATGCAGGGTTTGCCGATCCGAAAATTCAGGCGAAAGGTGACACCCTGTATGTCACAGGGGAGCAGGTGAAATACCGTGATTCCCGTGAGGGGATCGAACGTGCCAACCGGATCATCATGAACGATCTCCCCGAGGGGATCCGCACGATCCGCGTGACGGAGAATCGTCTTAACCTGCCACAAGTGACGACGGAGACCGATGTTGCCAGCCTTAAACGTCATCTTGAAGGCGAGCCGTTGGGACATGAAACTGAGCTGGTGCAAAAACGCATTGAACCGGTGGTTCCACAAACAACCGAACAGGGCTGGTACATCGACAAATCGCGTTTTGATTTCCATATCGACCCTGTACTGAACCAGTCCGTTGGCGGGCCGGAAAACTTCTATATGTACCAGTTTGGGGTGATGGCGACCGCCGATTTGTGGATGACAGACCACCTGCTAACCACCGGTAGTCTGTTTGGCAATGTGGCTAACAACTACGGTAAATTTAACTACACCAACCCGCCAAATGACTCGACGCTGCCGCGCGTGCGTACCCGTGTGCGTGAATATGTACAAAACGATGTGTATGTGAATAACCTGCAGGCCAACTACTTCCAGTACTTCGGTAACGGATTCTACGGCCAGGTCTACGGGGGGTATCTGGAAACAATGTACGGTGGCGCAGGGGCCGAGGTGCTGTATCGTCCGGTCGACAGTGACTGGGCATTCGGGGTTGATGCCAACTACGTTAAGCAGCGTGACTGGCGCAGTGCGCAGGATATGATGAAGTTCACTGATTACAGCGTGAAAACTGGCCACCTGACGGCCTACTGGACACCATCATTCGCCCAGGATGTGCTGGTGAAAGCCAGTGTTGGACAGTATCTGGCCGGTGACAAAGGCGGCACACTGGATATCTCCAAACACTTCGACAGCGGTGTCGTGGTTGGCGGTTATGCGACTATCACCAATGTCTCGCCAGAGGAATATGGGGAAGGGGATTTCACCAAAGGTGTGTATGTGTCGATTCCACTGGATCTCTTCTCATCAGGGCCAACCCGCAGTCGTGCGGCAATTGGCTGGACGCCACTGACACGTGATGGGGGACAACAGCTTGGGCGTAAGTTCCAGCTGTATGACATGACCAGCGATAAGAACATTAACTTCCGCTAGCACTCCAGGCCGGGCGGCATTTCGTTTGCCCGGCCTGTGGTTTTACAGGCCCGGTAAGCGCATGCGGGCGAATCACAAACGGCGCATCAACCTTGCCGGGTTCCCGGCATAGACACCTTTCTCGACAATCGATTTCGTTACCACGCTTCCTGCACCAATCACTACCCCGTCGCAGATAGAAACAGACAGAATGGTCGCACCGCTGCCTATTGAGACATCATTACCCACGGTAATCCGTCCCCAACTGTTGCGGTCCGCATTGGGTTTACCTTCTCGAAACATATCGTTGGCAAACATCACCCCATGACCGATAAAACAGCGGTCGCCGAGAGTGACATACTCGCAAATGAAGGTGTGCGACTGGATCTTGCTACCGTCACCAATGCGCGTATTGCCCTGGATTTCAACAAACGGGCCGATGAATACATCGTTGCCAAGCGTGCAGTCATAAAGATTGGCGGGTTCGTATACGGTCACATTGTCGCCGTAAGTTACGTTTCGCACCCCGGTTGGTTTACGCTCCATCAGTTTGCTCCCTACATAAAACATAATTAAAAAATATAGATCTCTGTCACATTTTTGCGTTATACAGGAATCTCGCCCTGGAGAATGAGGTGCTGTATGACATCCCTGACTCGCCCGCGCGTTGAGTTTATCTCAACCATCCTCCAGACCGTGCTAAACCTCGGTCTGTTGAGCCTTGGCCTGATACTGGTGGTCTTCCTGGGTAAAGAAACGGTGCATCTGGCGGATGTGCTGTTTGCCCCCGAACAAACCAGCAAGTATGAGCTGGTGGAAGGACTGGTGGTCTATTTTCTCTACTTTGAATTTATCGCCCTGATTGTGAAGTATTTTCAATCCGGATTTCACTTCCCGCTACGCTATTTTGTCTATATCGGGATCACCGCAATTGTGCGGCTGATCATCGTCGATCATAAATCCCCGCTCGACGTGCTGATCTATTCAGCTGCGATTCTGTTGCTCGTGATCACCCTCTGGCTGTGTAACTCGAAGCGGCTGAAACGCGAATAAAAAAATGGCGGCCCGGAGGCCGCCTAACAACAGTCACAAGTTGGGTCAATACAATACGTCAAAGTTGAGGGTTGCAGTGGCTTGGAACAATGAAACTTAACCTTTCACACCGCCCGCCGTCAGGCCGTTGACCAGCCAGCGTTGTGCCAGCAGGAATACCACGGTAATCGGGATGGCAGAGAGTACAGCCGCAGCGGCAAAGTCGCCCCACAGGTAGTTTTGCGGGTTGAGGTATTGCTGCATACCCACGGCCAGGGTGTAGCTGTTTACATCACGCAGCAGCAGTGATGCGACCGGGACTTCGGTAATGGCTGCGATGAACGAGAGAATAAACACTACCGCCAGGATAGGGACTGACAGCGGCAGCAGTACCAGACGGAATGCCTGCCACGGCGTTGCGCCATCCAGCGCAGCTGCTTCTTCCAGCGAGCCGTCAATGGTCTCGAAATACCCTTTAATGGTCCACACATGCAGGGCGATCCCCCCCAGATACGCGAAGATCACGCCGCCGTGGGTGTTCAGGCCGATAAATGGTACATACTGGCCCAAACGGTCAAACAAGGCGTACAAGGCAACCAGCGACAGAACCGCAGGGAACATCTGGAAAATCAGCATCCCTTTCAGCAGTGCGGCTTTACCAGGGAAGCGCATGCGGGCAAAGGCATAAGCACAGGTTGTGGAGAGAGTCACGATGCCAAGTGCGGTGATCCCGGCGATTTTCACCGAGTTCCACAGCCATAACAGGACCGGGAATGGCGGTGGCGTGACGCGGCCATCCGCATGTTCAACACTGAAACCTAAGGCTAATTTCCAGTGCTCCCAGGATATTTCGTCCGGGATCAGACTCCCGGTGGCAAAGTTACCCGAACGCAGGGAGATGGCGATGACCATCAGCAGCGGGAACATGATGGCCGCGATAAAAATCAGCAGCCCTAAGTGCGTCGCGAAGAGGCGCAATTTCTGAGATTTGGGTTGTACCATTGCCATGATCGATGCCCTCCTTAGTCAAATTTCATGCGTGTTGCTTTCAGGTTCACAATCGCCAGAGCGCCTACCAGCAGGAAGATCAGGGTGGCAATCGCTGCCGCCAGACCGAAGTCCTGACCGCCGCCGCCTTCAAAGGCAATACGGTAGGTGTAGCTTACGAGCAGGTCGGTGTAGCCTGCTGGTGTCGTTGTCCCGAGGCGATCCGGACCACCGTTGGTTAACAACTGAATCAGCACGAAGTTGTTAAAGTTAAAGGCAAAGCTGGCAATCATCAGCGGCGTCAGCGGCTTAATGAGCAGCGGGAGTGTGATCTTAAAGAAGTTCTGGAATGGGCCTGCGCCATCCATTGCTGAGGCTTCATACAGATCGTCCGGAATCGCCTTCAGCAGCCCCATGCACAGGATCATCATGTACGGATAACCGAGCCAGGTGTTGACGATGATAATCATCGAACGGGCGGTCGTCGGGTCGCTGAACCAGGCGGGTTTGATACCGAACAGCGCGCTCAGCATCATGTTGATTTCACCGAAGCTCTGGTTGAACAGGCCTTTGAAAATCAGAATCGAGATAAACGACGGGACGGCATAAGGGAGAATCAACAGCACGCGGTAAATCGCTTTGCCCTTGAGAGATTCCCATTGCACCAGACAGGCCAGTACCATCCCCACGGCGACAGTCAAAATCACGGTCAGTACCGAGAAGACCACCGTCCAGACGAAAATAGCGAAGAATGGTTTCTGGATCCCCTCGTCGGTAAAGACGCGGGTGAAGTTGTCCCAGCCGATAGTCACGGTGTAGCCTGGGCTGAGTTTTTCATCGCCCCATTTACCGTCGGCTGTAATGGACTGATAGAAGCCAATATCGTTGTTCGGGCGATACTTCACGCCACTTTGGTTGTTGGTGAGCGTACCGTCATTCGCAAGTGTGTACAGCGGTTGTGTGCCGGAGAACTGGCGCAGTGAGCTCATGGTCACTTTGCTTTCATCGGGCAGTACAGCGGTTAACTGGGTCAGCGCCTGACGATTTTGGGTAATAATGCGCAGATTGGCACGTTCACCTTCTGGCAGGGCCGCGGCCTCTTTTAAGGACAGTTTTTGCGCGCCGCCAAATTTGAACGCGTCAGAAACAAAGTTCTTGCCGCTTTCTTCGTCAGTGAGTGCTAACTTCCAGTCGCTCCCTTCTGGATACAGGCCAAAGTTAAAAGTTTTTCCTGCCTGGTAAGACCGATCCATCAGCACTTGCTGGGCGCGCTCCTGAGCGAGCTGGTTGGTGCTGCTGTAGTTAGTGAAGGCGATAGCAATAGTACAAATCAGTGGGAACAAGACGAACAGCCCCATCCCGGCGACACCTGGATACACATAGCGCCAGGCATAGGCTTTACGGTTGGCGAAAATATACAGGCCAGCAGAGCTTAAAATCAGCGTCATGATGGCGAACAGGTATTCCCCCTGTACGTACATTAAAACAACAAGGTAACCCACCAGTAAGCACAGCAGACCAATCACTGACCATTTCAGCGTGTCGCTTTGCCACCAGTGTTTCTTTTTAATGACATCCATGGGGTTCTTCCTCTACAACGTGTGATCTTTTCTCCCTCTCCAGAGGGAGAGGGCCGGGATGAGGACGGATAACGACAAGCCTCACCCTAACCCTCTCCCCACGGGAGAGGGAATTACGGCTTACTTCGTAATACGGCCCTGCGCATCTTTCAGTGCGGCATCGACAGTCTGACGACCGCTGGCTGCGTTGATGACCGCTGTACGAGTGGCATACCAGAATGCTGCCATCTGCGGGATGTTCGGCATGATTTCGCCTTTCTGGGCGTTATCCATAGTTGCCGCGATGCGTGGATCTTTTGCTAACGTATCCTGGAAGGATTTCAGCGCAACAGCACCCAACGGTTTGTCCTTGTTCACTTCATCCAGACCCTGATCGGTCAGCAGGTAGTTTTCGAGGAACTCTTTTGCCAGCTCTTTGTTCGGGCTTGCGGCGTTAATACCGGCACTCAGCACACCAACGAACGGTTTAGACGGCTTACCTTTGAAGGTTGGCAGCAGTGTGACGCCATAGTTGATCTTGCTCTTATCGATATTGGTCCAGGCCCACGGACCGTTGATGGTCATCGCGGTTTCGCCTTTGTTGAACGCCGCTTCTGCGATGGAGTAATCGGTATCTGCGTTCATGTGTTTGTTCTTAATGAGGTCAACCAGGAAGGTCAGACCCGCTTTCGCGCCTGCGCTGTCCACGCCCACGTCTTTCACGTCATATTTGCCATTTTCAAACTTGAAGGCGTAACCGCCATCCGCAGCAATCAGCGGCCAGGTGAAGTACGGTTCTTGCAGGTTGAACATCAGCGCACTCTTACCTTTCGCCTTCAACTCTTTATCCAGCGCAGGAATTTCTTCCCAGGTTTTCGGTGGGTTCGGGACCAGGTCTTTGTTGTAAATCAGGGAGAGCGCTTCAACCGCAATTGGGTAAGCGATCAGCTTGCCGTTATAGCGAACAGCGTCCCAGGTGAACGGGAAGAGTTTGTCCTGGAACGCCTTATCTGGTGTCACTTCAGCCAGCAGGCCGGATTGCGCGTAACCACCGAAACGGTCATGTGCCCAGAAGATGATGTCCGGGCCGTCACCCGTAGCGGCAACCTGCGGGAATTTCTCTTCCAGTTTGTCCGGGTGTTCAATGCTTACCTTAATGCCGGTGTCTTTTTCGAATTTTTTACCCACTTCGGCCAGGCCGTTATAGCCTTTATCGCCGTTAATCCAGATAACCAGCTTACCTTCTTCAATTTTGGCGAGAGCCGGTGCGGAAATCATCATTGCTGCCAGGGCGGACAATGCGAAAACGCGTGCGCCAGTCTTGATCTTCATATCTGCCATCCTTTTATGGTGATGTGCTCGTGGATACTGAGGTGGTTCAACGTGACTCAGTCTCCTTATTTGACATCCTCTTTCCATCCTCCTTAGCCCTACGCCCCACCCCCGCTTTGTGTGATCTCCGTTGCATAAATTTAAGTTATGAGCCATGGCGCACATAAAAACACACTGAATTTTGCAGGTGGCTTCACGATTTTAGCCCCTGCCCGCCAATGGCGGTGGCAGAGCCTGCTCTCTCATCCTCCCGCCTCCTCCCCCATAAAAAAGCCGGGGGGTGGAGGATTCACGGAAGTAATGGATACCCCATAGTGAACTTATCTTGAATGTTTCTGTCGGTGACAGGTTGTAACGAAGGGAGAAGGGCATGGCGAGCGTACAGCTGCGTAATGTAACGAAAGCCTGGGGCGACGTTGTGGTGTCAAAAGACATCAATCTGGACATCCACGAGGGTGAGTTCGTGGTGTTTGTTGGTCCATCAGGCTGCGGTAAATCAACTCTGCTGCGTATGATTGCCGGACTTGAAACGATCACCAGCGGTGACCTGTTTATTGGTGATACCCGCATGAATGACATCCCACCCGCCGAGCGCGGCGTAGGCATGGTATTCCAGTCTTATGCACTTTATCCCCACCTCTCTGTTGCTGAGAACATGTCCTTTGGTCTGAAACTGGCCGGAGCGAAGAAAGAGGTGATTAACCAGCGCGTGACACAGGTTGCTGAAGTCCTTCAACTGGCGCACCTGCTGGAACGTAAACCAAAAGCACTCTCCGGTGGTCAGCGTCAGCGTGTGGCGATTGGCCGTACGCTGGTGGCCGAGCCTCGTGTCTTCCTGCTTGATGAACCGCTTTCCAACCTGGACGCCGCGCTGCGTGTCCAGATGCGTATTGAAATCTCCCGTCTGCACAAACGTCTTGGCCGCACCATGGTGTATGTCACCCACGATCAGGTCGAGGCGATGACGCTTGCCGACAAAATTGTGGTGCTGGACGCAGGCCGTGTCGCGCAGGTAGGTAAACCGCTTGAGCTGTATCACTATCCTGCGGACCGCTTTGTTGCGGGCTTTATTGGCTCGCCAAAGATGAACTTCCTGCCCGTCAAAGTGACCGCGACAGCGATTGAACAGGTACAGGTGGAACTGCCAAACCGTCAGCAAATTTGGTTGCCGGTGGAGAGTGCCAACGTGCAGGTCGGGGCGAACATGTCCCTGGGTATCCGTCCTGAGCATCTTCTGCCTAGCCACATCGCGGATGTGACCCTGGAAGGTGAGGTTCAGGTTGTCGAACAACTTGGTCACGAAACACAGATTCATATCCAGATCCCCGCCATCCGTCAGAACCTGGTGTACCGCCAGAATGACGTGGTGTTGGTAGAAGAGGGTGCCACATTCGCTATCGGTTTGCCGCCAGAGCGTTGCCATCTGTTCCGTGAGGATGGCACTGCATGTCGTCGGTTGCATAAAGAACCAGGCGTTTAAGCAATCCCAATAAAAGGCACGAAACCGACAGGTGAAGTGTTCAAAGAAAAGCAATGATCTCAGGAGATAGAATAATGATTACTCTGCGCAAAGTTCCTCTGGCAATCGCCATTGCGGCAGGCATCCTGTCTGCCCAGGCGAGTGCTGTTGATTTTAAAGGTTATGCTCGTTCTGGCATTGGCTGGACCGGGAGTGGCGGTGAACAACAATGTTTCCAGGCAACCGGTGCTCAAAGTAAATACCGTCTCGGTAACGAATGTGAAACTTATGCCGAACTGAAACTGGGTCAGGAAGTGTGGAAAGAAGGTGATAAGAGCTTCTATTTCGACACCAACGTAGCGTATTCCGTTTCTCAGCAGAATGACTGGGAATCAACCAGCCCAGCTTTCCGTGAAGCTAACGTGCAGGGTAAAAACCTCATCGACGCATTACCAGGTTCAACCATCTGGGCCGGTAAACGTTTCTACCAACGTCATGACGTTCACATGATCGACTTCTACTACTGGGATATTTCTGGTCCTGGTGCGGGTATCGAAAACATCGATCTGGGCTTCGGTAAACTGTCCCTGGCAGCAACGCGTTCTTCTGAAGCGGGTGGTTCAGGTACGTTCGCCGATCGTGATGCACTGGGTAACCGTATTTATGACAACCTGGTACCGAACGATGTCTTCGACGTCCGTTTAGCTCAGATGGAAATCAACCCAGGCGGTACGCTGGAGTTCGGTGTTGACTACGGTCACACCAACCTGCCAGACAACTACTCTCTGGCTCCAGATGCGTCTAAAGATGGCTGGATGTTCACTGCTGAACATACCCAGAGCATGCTGAAGGGCTTCAACAAATTCGTACTGCAGTACGCAACTGACTCTATGACCTCCAACGGTAAAGGCCGTCCGGAAGGTGGTAGCATCAACAACAACGGCGACATGTGGCGCGTGCTGGATCACGGTGCGATCTCTCTGGGCGACTCCTGGGATCTGATGTACGTGGGGATGTACCAGGACATCAACCTGGATAACAACAACGGGACTAAATGGTGGACCGTCGGTGTGCGTCCTATGTTCAAATGGACGCCAATCATGAGCACCCTGCTGGAAGTTGGCTACGACAACGTTAAATCGCAGAAAACCAGCGAAACCAACAACCAGTACAAAATCACCCTGGCACAACAATGGCAGGCAGGCGACAGCATCTGGTCTCGTCCGGCTATCCGTGTCTTCGCAACTTATGCGAAGTGGGATGAGAAATGGGGTTACGCGAACAGTGATTCCGGTGACGCTTACACGTCCGGCGTTGCATATCGCGACACTTCCGCGAAGACCTTCAGCCGTGGCGATAGCGACGAGTGGACCTTCGGTGCTCAGATGGAAATCTGGTGGTAATTCGTTAGACCTGACGTAATGACCTAAAAAGAGGGGCGAAAGCCCCTCTATCCTTAGGGTGCTGCGCGCTATTGCCTGGCCACCGCAGTGCTCACGCTATCAGAGGTAATAACAATGAAAATGAAGAAAAGTCTCGTCGCGCTGTGCCTCTCTGCGGGGCTGCTGGCTTGTGCTCCGGCGATCACCTTTGCAGATGTGAATTTCGTTCCACAAAATACCAGTGCAGCGCCGGCTATTCCGGCCGCGGCACTCCAGCAATTGACCTGGACCCCTGTTGACCAGTCTAAAGCTCAGGCGACGCAACTTTCTGCGGGTGGCCAGCAACTCAACGTGCCAGGTATTACCGGTCCCGTGGCCGCGTTTAGTGTCCCGGCGAATATCGGTGAATTGACGCTCACGCTGACCAGTGAAGTGAATAAACAGACCAGCGTGTTTGCGCCTAACGTATTGATCCTGGATCAGAACCTGACGCCATCAGCATTTTTCCCAAGCGAATACTTTACCTACCAGGAGCCTGGCGTCATGAGCGCTGATCGCCTGGAAGGCAGAATGCGCCTGACGCCTGCATTGGGTCAGCAGAAAATTTATGTTCTGGTTTTCACAACAGATAAAGATTTGCAGCAAACCACGAAGCTGGTTGATCCAGCAAAAGCCTACGCTAAAGGGGCGGGTAACGCCGTACCAGATATTCCGGACCCGTTAGCGCGCCACGTTACTGACGGCCTGTTGAAGCTGAAAGTCTCCACCAACAATGCGTCCAGCGTGCTGGTTGGTCCTCTGTTTGGTTCTTCCGGCACAGGTCCTGTCACCGTAGGTAATACCGCTGCACCGGTTTATGCTGCGCCTGCCGTCGCGGCCCCGGTTGCAGCAGCAGCGGCTCCGGCGAAAAAAGCCGATCCGATGCTGAATGACACCGAAACTTACTTCAATAACGCTATTAAGCAGGCTGTTAAGCGCGGCGACGTCGATAAGGCGCTGAAACTGCTTGATGAAGCTGAGCGTCTGGGTTCCACCACTGCCCGTTCCACCTTTATCAGCAGTGTAAAAGGCAAGGGGTAATCATCTCCCCGCAGTGCTGATTTGTTCGTTGTTTAGTGCGCCTGAGTGGGCGCACTTTTTTTTCAGCCAACACCCTGTTGCACCGCTGTTGCGATATTGATCGCTAAATAGCGTTTGCCCGCCCTCATTTGCGGTTTCTGCGATACAATAGCCGCACGTTATGTATCGGAGAGTCTGGCATGTCACACCCTGCGCTAACGCAACTGCGTGCGCTGCGCTATTTCGACCAAATACCTGCGCTTGACCCGGAGCAACTGGACTGGTTGCTGCTGGAAGATTCCATGACTAAACGTTTTGAGCAACAGGGTAAAACGGTTACGGTAACGTTGATTCAGGAAGGGTTTGTGCCACCTGAAGCCATCGCCAGTGAATTACCTCTTTTGCCGCAAGAAGAACGCTACTGGTTACGCGAAATTTTACTGTGTGCTGATGGTGAGCCGTGGCTCGCAGGGCGGACGGTTGTACCAGAATCAACCCTTTCCGGACCGGAGCTGGCGCTGCAACAATTGGGAAAAACCCCGCTAGGACGATATCTCTTTACGTCATCTGAGCTCACCCGCGATTTTATTGAAATTGGTCGCGATGCTGATTTGTGGGGGCGTCGTTCCCGTCTCCGTCTGAGTGGTAAACCGTTAATGCTAACGGAGCTTTTTTTACCGGCATCGCCGTTGTACTGAGAGGAAGAGAAAAATGGAGTGGAGTCTGACGCAGAGCAAGCTGCTGGCCTATCACCGCTTAATGCGTACTGACAAACCGATTGGTGCGCTATTGCTGCTGTGGCCAACCTTGTGGGCGCTGTGGGTCGCGACACCGGGTTTGCCGCCGTTGTGGATTTTGGCCGTGTTTGTGGCCGGAGTCTGGCTGATGCGTGCAGCAGGTTGCGTGGTCAATGACTATGCTGACCGTAAATTTGACGGACATGTAAAACGTACCGCTAATCGGCCGCTGCCCAGCGGGCAGGTCACGGAAAAAGAAGCACGCACGCTGTTTATTGCGCTGGTATTGCTCTCTTTCCTGCTGGTATTAACGCTTAACACCATGACGATCTTGCTTTCAGTGGCTGCTCTTGCGCTTGCCTGGGTTTACCCGTTCATGAAGCGTTATACCCATTTACCGCAAGTGGTATTGGGCGCGGCATTTGGCTGGTCGATACCGATGGCCTTTGCGGCGGTAAGTGAATCCGTACCGTTGAGCTGCTGGTTGATGTTCCTGGCGAATATTTTGTGGGCTGTGGCTTACGACACGCAGTATGCGATGGTCGATCGTGACGATGATCTCAAAATTGGCATCAAATCGACCGCGATCCTGTTTGGTCGTCAGGACAAACTGATCATCGGTATCTTGCAGGTCGCGGTGCTGGCGTTGATGGTAGAGATTGGCCGTCTGAACGGGCTCAACTGGGCGTTCTACTGGTCAGTGCTGGTGGCGGGGCTGCTGTTTGCGTATCAGCAAAAGCTGATCGCGAAACGTGAGCGTGACGCGTGTTTTAAGGCCTTCCTGAATAATAACTACGTTGGTCTGGTGCTGTTTTTAGGGCTGGCGATGAGCTACTTCTCGTAAAAAAATGGCAGCCATCTGGCTGCCATCCTTTCATCCTTTCCACCGGAGAGGGTATCACTCGTCTTGTGCCGCACTCTCAATCGTCAGGCGTACATCAGAGGTAATCAACTCTGCCAGCATCTGGTAAACCTTCAGTGTCTCTTCAGGCTCGGCATCACCCGTATCACTGATAAAGCCCTCGTCACGCAGCGTCAGCACCAGCGAACTAAAGACCGCTTTGTCGAAGAACTCTGGTGCGTTAATGCCGTGCAGGACGGACAGACGTTGTGCCAGTGTGCGACTCGCTTTTTCCAGCGTTCCACGGTTAATCGACGGGTTCGCACTCAGCAACCAGAAGGTGATGGCATAGCGTTGCAACGTCTCACGTGCGCCAGCGGCCAGCAGCTGCAGAGTACGGGAACGTGATGGGTTGATGTTGAGCTCATCGTTATTCACGGTGATCAGCCCCTGACGATGCAATTCAACGGTGAGTTTGTCCAGCTCTGCCGCCAGCTCTTCTTTGCTCCAGCGCAGGAACAGCTCGGCTTTCAGCATTGGGTAGAGCGCTTCAACGTGACGCAGCACTTCCTGACGAGAAATGCGACGGTGCTGAGTAATAATGGCCGCCATCAGCGATGGCAGCATCAGCATGTGCGCAATGTTATTACGATAGTACGTCATCAGCACCGCCTGCTCGCGCGGCAGAATGATGATGTCACCGATCGTATCTTTCTCGACTTCGAACTTGTTCATCTGCAACGCGTGATCAAGCAGGGCGCTGGCCGTTGCTGCAGGAACGGTTGAGTCAGGTGAATACGGAACATTACGCATGATGTCCAGATAACAATCGACCTGCTCGGTCAGTTGCTCACGGGTCAGCGAGCGCTGGCGCGAGGCGAGAAGTGCAGTACAACACAGGTTCATGGCGTTAGCCGCACCGGCATTGTTAATACGCACCATCAGATCGGCCGCAATGTTATTTACCGTTGGGGTGAGCCAGGCGGGACGGATGGCTTCGATTGGATCGATAGACTCACGCCACTCTGGTACATGCTGATTCAGGTAGGTCATCAGTGGCATTGGTTCGCCAAAGTTCACATAGCCCTGGCCGAGGTTGCGAAGCTTGCTCAGGCCGCGCAGCATCTGCGGCAGGCTCTCTTTCTCTTTGGTCGCTCCGCGCAGTTCTTTCGCGTAGGTTCCCACTTCCATGACGTGTTCATAGCCAATGTAAATCGGAACCAGTGTGATAGGACGCGTTCCCCCACGCAGCATCGCCTGAATCGTCATCGACAGCGTGCCCGTCTTCGGATCGAGTAGACGTCCGGTACGGGAACGGCCACCCTCAACGAAATATTCAACGGAATAGCCGCGGCTGAACAGCTCGCCCAGATACTCACGGAACACGGTGGAATAGAGTTTGTTGCCCTTGAAGGTACGGCGAATAAAGAACGCACCCAGGCGGCGGAAAATCGGGCCCGCTGGCCAGAAGTTCAGGTTGATACCGGCAGCAATGTGCGGTGGAACCAGCCCCTGGTGATAAAGCACGTAGGAGAGCAGAAGGTAGTCCATGTGGCTGCGGTGGCAGGGCACATAGACAATTTCATGACCGTCGTGAGCCAACTGACGCACACGCTCTGCGTTATGCACGTTGATCCCCTGATAGAGACGGTTCCACGTGAAGCTCAGGATACGATCGGACAGACGAATCATCTCATAGGAGAAGTTCGCAGCGATCTCTTCCATCAGGGCGATGGCATTCTGTTGTGCTTTCTCGTGTGAAATCTTCTTGCTACGGGCTTCGTCTTCAACAGCGCGTGCTATGGCTTTGGAAGCCAGCAACTTGTTGAAAAGGTCCTGACGCGCCGGAAGGCGTGGGCCTACAGCAGCCAGACGTTGACGGGCAAAGTGCATACGCGCAACACGCGCCAGTTTTTGCGCAATGATTTTATCCGTACCGTGTTCGTCCGCCATTCGGCGCAGGGAGACGGAAGGGGAAAAACGCACGAAGCTATCACGGCCTAGCCATGACACCGCAAAGAATTTCTGGATGCCGTTGAGCATACGCAGCGGTGGGTTTTCTTCACCCTTTTCGCGCCCAGGACGACGACCAAACATCACCGACACCGGAACCATCTGAACATCCAGATCGGGGTTGCTGCGGTGCAGGTCGAGGTAATCATGGAACAGCTTGATGGACTCTTCTTTTGGCGTGTAATAGGTAAACACACGCGGTCCGCCGTGGATGAAGACATAGCGTGGCAACAATGTGCCATCAATTTCCAGCGGTTCAAGCGGATCGGGTAAGTCATGCGCCAGACATTGGGCGCGGAGCGTCAGCAAGTCTGCCTTCGAGTTGTAAGGCAAAACATACATAATAGGGCGAGAGGTATCGAGCCCTAATTCCAGCGCGGGTTCTGCTGGGATAGACTTGCTTTTTACCAGGACGCTTAATGGTAAATTAAGTAATTTGTAGTAAATTCGTGGCCAGCCGGACATAAACGATGTAAAGCCTCTGGTTAATAATGCAATTGCTGCGCAAGGATAACAGAAAGCGCGCAAAATTTCTGTTGTTACCCGTCATACTTCAGGCAGCAGTCAAATGGACTGCGGCTATAGTTACTGACGCTATTTCTCATAAAAGGTTCTTTTAATGGCCAATAATACCACTGGGTTAACCCGAATTATCAAAGCAGCTGGCTATTCATGGAAAGGTTTCCGCGCCGCCTGGATCAATGAGGCTGCTTTCCGTCAGGAAGGTATCGCCGCTATTGTCGCGGTGATTATCGCCTGTTTCCTTGATGTTGATGCTATCACCCGCGTTCTTCTTATTGGCTCGGTGCTTTTGGTGATGATAGTGGAAATTCTTAATAGTGCTATTGAAGCTGTGGTGGACCGTATTGGCTCTGATTTTCACGAGCTTTCTGGGCGTGCGAAAGATATGGGTTCCGCAGCGGTATTACTGGCGATTATTACCGCCATGATTACCTGGGGCACGCTTCTTTGGTCACATT
Organism: Lelliottia sp. RWM.1; assembly: GCF_016859735.1. Classification (NCBI taxonomy): domain Bacteria; kingdom Pseudomonadati; phylum Pseudomonadota; class Gammaproteobacteria; order Enterobacterales; family Enterobacteriaceae; genus Lelliottia; species Lelliottia sp. RWM.1. Next base: position 36,162 of record NZ_WLVC01000009.1, read on the forward strand.
TCCGATAAGCCTTCAGGAATAAGTAACTCCCTGGTTTTTTGTGCAGTTTTTGATTCCAAAATCACCTTTGACTGTATATACTCACAGCATAACTGTATATACACCCAGGGGGCGGAATGAAAGCGTTAACGACCAGGCAGCAAGAGGTGTTTGATCTCATCCGGGATCATATCGGCCAGACGGGTATGCCACCCACGCGTGCGGAGATCGCTCAGCGTCTGGGTTTCCGTTCTCCAAATGCTGCCGAAGAGCACCTCAAAGCGCTGGCACGTAAGGGCGTCCTGGAGATTGTTTCCGGTGCTTCACGTGGTATTCGCCTTTTGGTGGAAGAAGAAACCGGTATTCCGCTTGTAGGCCGAGTGGCTGCGGGCGAGCCTCTGTTGGCACAGCAGCATATCGAAGGCCATTACCAGGTTGATCCAGGCATGTTTAAACCAAGCGCTGATTTCCTGCTTCGCGTAAGTGGCATGTCAATGAAAGATATCGGTATTCTTGATGGTGACTTGCTGGCGGTACATAAAACGCAGGATGTGCGTAACGGGCAAGTTGTTGTCGCGCGTATCGATGATGAAGTGACCGTTAAGCGACTGAAAAAACAGGGTAATACCGTTCAGCTTCTGCCAGAAAATAGCGAGTTTTCTCCTATCGAAGTTGACCTTCGCGAGCAAAGTTTCTCTATTGAAGGCCTTGCCGTTGGCGTTATCCGTAACGGTGAATGGCTGTAATCTCTTCCTGACAGGCTGCGGTATCCCCGCAGCCTGACTTATTTTCCTGCCCCGGTATTTTCTCATGTCACTGCTGACTGCTTCAGATAAGGCGCTGTGGCGTCTTGCGTTGCCAATGATCTTTTCGAATATCACCGTTCCGTTATTGGGACTGGTGGACACGGCAGTAATTGGCCATCTGGATTCGCCGGTCTATCTGGGCGGTGTGGCGATTGGCGCGACAGCGACCAGCTTCCTCTTCATGCTGTTGCTTTTTTTGCGGATGAGTACCACGGGTCTTACCGCTCAGGCGTTTGGTGCGAAAGATCCGCTTCGTCTGGCGCGTGCTCTGGTTCAGCCATTGATTCTGGCGCTGGGAGCGGGTGCTGTGATCGTCCTGTTACGTGCTCCGCTAATCGATCTCGCATTGCATATTGTAGGAAGTAGCGAGGCCGTTCTCGAACAGGCTCGTCGCTTTCTTGAGATCCGCTGGCTCAGTGCTCCGGCCTCGCTGGCAAACCTGGTGTTGCTTGGCTGGCTGCTGGGCGTTCAGTACGCGCGTGCCCCCGTGATCCTGCTGGTGGTGGGAAATATCCTCAACATTGTGCTCGACCTGTGGCTGGTGATGGGGCTGCACATGAACGTGCAGGGGGCGGCACTGGCGACTGCCATTGCAGAGTATGGGACGTTCATCATTGGGTTATGGATGGTGTGGCGGGTGCTGAAAATGCGCGGTATCTCTCTGGCGATGCTGAAAGCAGCCTGGCGCGGCAATATCCGTAAACTCCTGGCGCTGAATCGCGACATTATGCTCCGCTCGCTCCTCCTGCAACTCTGTTTTGGTGCGCTCACGGTTTTCGGCGCGCGCCTTGGGCCAGAGATTGTGGCGGTTAATGCAGTACTGATGACGCTGCTGACCTTTACCGCCTATGCACTGGACGGCTTTGCCTATGCCGTTGAAGCCCACTCCGGGCACGCGTACGGTGCGGGGGAAAGCGGTCAGTTGCAGGATGTCTGGCGCGCGGCCTGCCGTCAGGCGGGGCTGGTGGCGCTGATCTTTGCGTTGATCTACGCCTTCCTGGGCGAACATATTGTGGGGCTATTAACGTCATTACCGGCACTGCGCGAACTGGCAGGCCACTACATCATCTGGCAGGTGGTACTACCGATAGTGGGGGTCTGGTGTTATCTGCTGGATGGCATGTTCATCGGTGCGACGCGTGGAGCGGAAATGCGCAACAGTATGGCCGTTGCCGCTGCTGGATTTGCACTGACGTTGCTCACGTTACCGTATCTGGGTAACCACGGGCTATGGCTGGCACTGGCGGTCTTTCTTTCCCTGCGAGGGTTATCACTGGCGGTTATCTGGCATCGCCACTGGCGGAATAACACCTGGTTTTCATAACGCCTTAAAATCTCCTGATGGTAAAAGATTCTGAATAAATTCTTAGATGCCACAGGCTCGACTAAAATTATTATCACGTCCAGCATGAAATGAAGGTTTCGGGCGACCCTTTTCACTATTGAATGACCGAACGATGAGGATGTGATGATGAATAAAGACGAAATCGGCGGCAACTGGAAACAGCTCAAAGGTAAAGCGAAAGAGCAGTGGGGTAAGCTGACTGATGATGATATGACCGTCATCGAAGGTAAACGCGATCAGCTTGTCGGTAAAATTCAGGAGCGTTACGGCTACGCTAAAGAACAGGCAGAGAAAGAAGTGGGTGACTGGGAAAAACGTAACGATTACCGCTGGTAAACAGGTTATACCCGTAAGTACAAGGATGTACTCCCTGTCGGCGGCTTTGAGCCGCCCTTTTCTATGCCGTCAGCGGGGTTTTTTCTTTACCAGAATCGAGTGGTCGTGGTGACATTCACCCTGATGCCGGCAGGACTCCACTTCTACGCAGTTTGAGCACAACCCGTGTGCTTCAATAACATTGTGACGCAGTGCAAAGCCCATTTTCGCTGCCAGCGTATGCATGATGTCTTCAACACCTTCCGCACACTCTTCCTTCACCACGCCACAGCGGTCGCAGATAAACATCGCAGAGGTATGGGTGGGCTGATCAAACAAGTAGCACAGAACATAACTGTTTGTTGATTCAACCTTATGCACAAAGCCTTGTTCCAGCAGGAAATCCAGCGCGCGATACACCGTTGGAGGCTTCGCCTGTGGTTCTGTTTCCCGAAGCAGGTCGAGCAAATCGTATGCACTGATCGCACCTTGCTGGAGGCTCATCAGCCTTAAGACTTCAAGGCGCTGTGGAGTCAGGCGCACATTGCGTTGGGCACACAGCTTTTCAGCTTGCGCTAACAGCTCTTGCGTTGTGGTCTTATCCATTTAGCACCTCGGATGTTGTAGGATCGAAAACCCTCACTTTACCATGTTCTGCTAAAAACACCGAGATCCGCCGGGCTGTGCTATACCTGACGCATCGCAATACAGGAAATAAATAATGAAAAGACCTGACTGTATCCGGCACTGGCGAGACATCGAAGGTGCGGACGATGCAACGTATCCCGACAGTGACGAACGTTTCTCCATTGGCGCGCCCTTGGCCAGAAAACTCGGTCTTGGCCGTATTGGTATTCACCATGAGCGATTACCCCCAGGGCGTCGCACCTCGTATCCACATGCAGAAAGTGATGAAGAGGAGTTTATCTACGTGCTGGAAGGATATCCCGAAGCCTGGATTAACGGCTACCTGTGGAAGCTGGAGCCAGGTGATAGCGTCGGGTTTCCTGCCGGAACCGGCGTATGCCATACCTTTATCAATAACACTGATGAAGAGGTGCGGCTGCTGGTTGTTGGCGAGGCAAATAAAAAGCATAACCGCATCTATTACCCGCTGAATCCGGTCTATGCCGCGACGCGTGAGGATCGCTGGGTTGACCATCCACCGCAGTTTTTTGGCCCGCATGACGGAAAAGCTGGGCGAAAATAATATCCTCTTCTATAAATATTGAGGGCCGTCACAAAATACAATAGGCCAGATGGGTGATTTAACTTAAGGAAATAGCGGGTCTTTTTGTACTTATTCACAGCAATAGTTCGTTCCTGTTTGGGTGATAACAGACAGGGCTATTTCATAACAGACTATAAGACGAGCATACTGTGAAAAAAGTATTTAAATTTTCGGTGGTTAGCATTGCTGTCTCTTTTTTTGCGGCGCATCAGGCATCTGCCGCCAATACCTGGACAGAAGCGCGTAGTGACGCAATGGGGGGCACAGGTGTTGCCGCAGGCAGCTACGGAAGCGGGGTGTTAATCAACCCTGCTTTGCTGGCTAAAGCAAAGCCTGACGATGGCATTACCGTTATTTTGCCGTCTATTGGCGCGCAAATTTCCGACAAAGACAACCTGCGGGATAAAATTGATGACGTCAGCGACGATATCAATCGCTACCGCAGCTCCCTGGATGACATTAACCTTTTCGATCTCTTCAACCCCACCAGCTCCGGCTACAAGCAGGTCTCTTCTGCGGCAGGCGATCTGGCCAGCCAGTTGGAATCTCTGAAAGGAAAAACCGCCAGCGGGAAAGCGGGGGGTGGCATTGCTGTCAGTATTCCGAATGACACGTTATCCGTCGCGTTTGTGGCAAAAGCGAATGCGCGTGCGCGCGTCAGTTCTTATATCGATCAGGGTGATATCGATATGCTGCGCGCGGTTGAAAAAACACCGGCAACAATCCTGGGCGTTGATCCGGATAATCTGAAATCTAAAGGCTTTGGTCGGGCGGCGATTGTTTCTGATTATGGCGTTGCGCTGGCGCGACAGTTTGATATCAGTGGCGTACCGGTTTCGGTCGGGATCACTCCGAAGTTGCAGAAAACCTGGCTCTATAATTACACCGTGTCGATTTACAATTTTAACAGCGACGATATTAACAGCAGCCGCTATCGTAATGATGACACAGGATTTAACGTCGATGCTGGCCTTGCCGCCGATTTTAGCGAGAACTGGACGGTCGGTCTGACCGGGCAAAACCTCTTCTCCCGCGATATCGACACCAAAGAGGTGGATGGTGTACGCGATACCTACCAAATCAGCCCTGTCGTGACAGCAGGTGTGGCCTGGCATACCAGCCTGGTGACGCTGACTGCCGATGGTGATCTGACCGAAACCAAAGGTTTTAAAAGTGAAGAGAATTCCCAGTACGTTGGCGTGGGCGCGGAAGTGACCCCGTTAAGCTGGCTGGCCGTTCGTGCCGGTTATCGTGCTGATGTGAAGAATAACGACAGCAATGTCTTTACCGCAGGTGTCGGGTTTGCACCGTTTAACACGGTACATGTTGACCTGATGGGGCTCTATGGTGAGGACGAAACCTGGGGTGCAGGTGCACAGTTGAGCGTGGCGTTCTAAAGTGAAGCGGAGGCGCTGCGCCTCCGACTTTTCTTTGTGCTATAGTAGCGCCCCTTTTCCACCAGATGCTTAAAAGTTCGCCATGTCGTCAGAATCACAGCCTGTTTTCCCTGCACACCGTTTCTCCATCGCACCTATGCTCGACTGGACGGACAGACACTGCCGCTATTTCTTGCGTCAGCTCTCTCGCCATACGCTGCTGTACACCGAAATGGTGACAACAGGTGCGATTATTCACGGCAAGGGAGACTATCTGGCATACAGCGAGGAAGAACATCCGGTTGCGTTGCAGTTAGGTGGAAGCGATCCGGCCGCGCTTGCCCAGTGTGCGAAGCTGGCGGAAGAGCGCGGGTACGATGAGATCAACCTGAATGTCGGTTGCCCTTCCGATCGTGTACAAAACGGCATGTTTGGCGCATGTCTGATGGGCAATGCTCAACTGGTTGCCGATTGCGTGAAGGCCATGCGCGATGTGGTGTCGATTCCGGTCACCGTAAAAACCCGTATTGGGATCGATGATCAGGACAGCTACGAATTTCTCTGCGATTTCATGACGACGGTTGCCGGTAAAGGTGAGTGCGAGATGTTCATCATCCATGCACGCAAAGCCTGGCTTTCAGGCCTGAGCCCGAAAGAGAACCGCGAAATCCCGCCACTGGATTATCCGCGTGTCTATCAACTTAAGCGCGATTTCCCGCATCTGACGATGTCGATTAACGGTGGCATTAAATCGTTGGAGGAGGCCAAAACGCATCTTCAGCATATGGATGGGGTGATGGTGGGACGCGAGGCGTACCAAAATCCAGGTATTCTGGCGACGGTTGATCGTGAAATTTTTGGTGTCGAAGGTGCGGATACCGATCCGGTTGCTGTGGTGCGGGCGATGTACCCGTACATTGAGCGTGAGTTGAGTAATGGAACCTATCTTGGCCATATCACGCGTCACATGCTCGGCTTGTTCCAGGGGATTCCTGGTGCGCGTCAGTGGCGTCGCTACCTGAGTGAAAATGCACATAAAGCGGGTGCAGACATTAACGTGCTGGAGCACGCGCTGCGTCTGGTGGCAGATAAGCGATAAATTTCGCTAAAAGATGGTCAAATTCACCACGCCCTGCAACCCTCTTGCGGGGCGTTTTGCTTTTAAATCAATGAATTAATTTTGGCACATTTCTTGTAATCCCCTTTGCATGCAAGCCGGTACGCGTAATGCCGCCGGACAAGATAATTTTTAGGGGGAATCATGCTGGAACTTCTTTTTATCGTTGGATTTTTTGTCATGTTGCTGGTGACCGGTGTTTCACTGCTTGGCATTCTGGCGGCAATTGTTGTTGCGACTGCCGTGATGTTTATTGGTGGCTTGTTTGCGCTGATGATTAAGCTGCTGCCATGGCTGCTCCTGGCCGTTGTTGTGGTGTGGGTGATTCGGGCGATTAAAACACCAAAAGTTTCGCAGTATCAGCGCAATAACCGCTTTCGTTACTAAGGTATTGAGGGGTTCGTCACATACCTGCAACTTTTCCTGCGGCATTGCTTAGAACGGAATAGGATTTACTTATCGAATCTGTCACTATGACCGCCGTTAAAGAATTCATCGAGCTGTACCCTACATACAGCCGAACTAAAAAAAGAAAGGGCTTCCTACGGGAAGCCCAATTTCTTTTTAGGGCTCAGGGAATTAACAGACTTGACCCCTGTGTTACCCGACTCTCCAGCACTTCATGCGCACGCCGCGCATCGCTGAGAGCGTATTTCTGCGCATCTGCCACATCCACTTTAATCACACCGCTGGCGATCAGCGAGAACAGCTCGTTGCTGGCCTCCTCCAGCTCTTCACGTGTGCTGATATAGCCTTGCAGTGAAGGGCGAGTCACATACAGAGACCCTTTCTGGTTTAGAATGCCCAGGTTCACGCCGGTTACGGCGCCCGATGCGTTACCAAAACTCACCATCAGGCCCCGACGTTGCAGGCAGTCCAGCGATGCTTCCCAGGTATCTTTACCAACGGAGTCATACACCACGCGTAATTTCTTGCCGCCAGTGATCTCTTTCACGCGCTCGACAATGCTCTCCTCGCGATAGTTAATCACCTGCCATGCGCCAGCTTGCAGGGCGCGTTGTGCTTTTTGTGCATTCCCCACTGTACCAATCAGCTTTGCACCCAGCGCTTTCGCCCACTGACAGGCGATCAATCCCACGCCGCCTGCGGCCGCATGAAACAGGAACGGCTCGTCAGGTTTGATTTCATAGGTTTTGCGCAGCAGATAATAAACCGTCAGCCCCTTCAGAAACGAAGCGGCTGCCTGCTCGAAGGAGATGGCGTTCGGTAAAATAGCGGCTTTATCTGCCGGAACGTTATGCACAGAGCTGTAAGCACCCAGCGATGATTGCGCATACACGACACGATCGCCTTCTTTAATATGCCTGACACCACTGCCCATCTTAATCACCACACCAGCGGCTTCGGTTCCCAGTCCGCTGGGCAGCGACGGAGGCGGGTACAGGCCGCCGCGAATGTAGGTATCAATGTAATTAATGCCGATAGCCTTGTTTTCAACCTGGATTTCATTTTCGCCAGGTGTTGCGGGGGTAAACTCCACCGCATTGAGTACTTCAGGGCCGCCATGCTTGTGAAATTCAATACGCGTTGCCATGCTTCCTCCATAAGAAAATGTGGTAATCTTTCGACCCACTCTTTATCTCGGTAACTCCATTCACTATGGCAGGAAACAAACCCTTCAACAAACAGACTGAACCCCGTGAACGCGATATTCAGGTTGCCGGGTTAAAAGTCCCGCCACACTCGATTGAAGCGGAACAGTCGGTGTTGGGCGGTTTAATGCTGGACAACGAACGCTGGGACGATGTTGCCGAACGCGTCGTGTCCGACGACTTCTATACCCGTCCTCACCGCCATATCTTTACCGAAATGGCACGACTGCAAGAGTCGGGCAGCCCGATTGACCTGATCACGCTCGCGGAGTCGCTGGAGCGTCAGGGGCAACTGGACAGCGTCGGTGGGTTTGCCTACCTGGCTGAATTATCTAAAAACACGCCAAGTGCGGCGAACATTAGCGCTTATGCTGACATTGTTCGTGAACGTGCTGTTGTCCGTGAAATGATCGCCGTCGCGAATGAAATCGCTGAAGCGGGCTTTGATCCACAGGGGCGTACCAGCGAAGATCTGCTCGATCTTGCCGAATCTCGTGTCTTTAAAATCGCCGAAAGCCGCGCCAATAAAGATGAAGGCCCAAGAAACATTGCCGAAGTGCTTGATTCGACTGTCGCACGCATTGAGCAGTTGTTCCAGCAGCCACATGATGGGGTCACGGGCGTCAACACGGGCTATGACGATCTCAATAAGAAAACCGCGGGCCTACAGCCGTCGGATTTGATTATTGTCGCGGCGCGTCCTTCGATGGGTAAAACGACATTTGCTATGAACCTCGTCGAAAATGCAGCGATGTTGCAGGATAAACCAGTTCTTATCTTCAGCCTTGAGATGCCATCGGATCAGATTATGATGCGTTCTCTGGCCTCGCTGTCGCGCGTTGATCAGACCCGAATTCGTACTGGCCAACTCGACGATGAGGACTGGGCGCGTATCTCCGGCACGATGGGGATTCTGCTGGAAAAGCGCAATATCTATATTGATGACTCCTCTGGCCTGACGCCGACGGAAGTCCGCTCCCGCGCACGTCGTATCGCCCGCGAACATGGCGGTATCGGCCTCATCATGATCGACTACCTGCAACTGATGCGTGTGCCATCGCTGTCGGATAACCGTACGCTGGAAATCGCAGAGATCTCCCGTTCACTCAAGGCATTAGCCAAAGAGTTGCAGGTTCCTGTTGTTGCCTTGTCACAGTTGAACCGCTCCCTGGAACAACGTGCGGATAAACGCCCGGTAAACTCCGACCTGCGTGAATCGGGCTCCATCGAGCAGGATGCCGACTTAATCATGTTTATCTATCGTGATGAGGTTTATCACGAGAACAGCGACCTGAAAGGGATCGCCGAAATCATTATTGGTAAGCAGCGTAACGGCCCTATCGGTACGGTACGTCTGACCTTTAACGGACAATGGTCGCGTTTCGATAATTACGCTGGCCCTCAGTATGATGACGAATAAATCTCCGTCATCCTTCACGCCGCAGGTACGTTGACAACGCCCGATCATCCCAGACACTTAGCTTTCTAAGCTCCGGGAGATTCACGGGCTTGTCGCTTTCCTGCAACGCGAATGATTCTGGAGATTCTTTTATTAAGGATTTCAAATGCAAGCGGCAACAGTAGTCATTAACCGCCGCGCTCTGCGACACAACCTGCAACGCCTTCGTGAACTGGCTCCTGCCAGCAAGCTCGTTGCAGTCGTGAAAGCGAACGCTTACGGACACGGTCTTCTTGAGACCGCGCGAACGCTCCCCGATGCCGATGCTTTTGGTGTCGCCCGTCTCGAAGAGGCCCTCCGACTGCGCGCGGGAGGGATCACACAACCCGTCCTGTTGCTCGAAGGGTTTTTTGAAGCGGCAGATCTGCCGACCATTGCCGACCAGCATCTGCATACGGCGGTACATAACGAAGAGCAACTTTCTGCACTCGAAACCGCAGAGCTGAGTGAGCCTGTCACCGTCTGGATGAAGCTTGATACCGGTATGCATCGTCTGGGTGTGCGCCCGGAAAATGCAGAGGCGTTTTACCAGCGTCTTTGTCAGTGCAAAAACGTACGCCAGCCGGTGAATATTGTGAGCCACTTTGCCCGTGCTGATGAACCGGAATGCGGTGCGACGGAGCAACAGCTCGATATTTTCAATACCTTCTGTGAAGGCAAGCCGGGAATGCGCTCTATTGCGGCGTCCGGTGGCATTTTGCTGTGGCCGCAGTCTCACTTCGACTGGGCGCGTCCGGGGATTATTCTCTATGGTGTTTCACCGCTGGAGAACAAGCCCTGGGGGCCTGATTTTGGCTTCCAGCCTGTGATGTCGCTGGTGTCTAATCTGATTGCCGTACGCGATCACATGGCGGGTGAGCCGGTGGGTTACGGTGGAACCTGGGTCAGTGAGCGTAATACCCGGCTGGGTGTGGTCGCAATGGGGTATGGTGACGGATATCCGCGCGCTGCGCCATCCGGCACGCCAGTGCTGGTCAATGGTCGTGAAGTGACGATCGTGGGCCGCGTGGCGATGGACATGATTTGCGTCGATCTGGGCCCAGACGCCCAAGATAAAGCCGGTGATGCCGTGGTGATGTGGGGTGAAGGCTTACCCGTTGAACGCATTGCTGAAATGACAAAAGTAAGTGCTTACGAACTTATTACGCGCCTGACCTCACGGGTCGCAATGAAGTACGTTGATTAAGCTGGCTTGAGTCAATGCATCCAACAGACGTGATGGCTGTTGGATGCTATGCCGACTTTTTATGGTTTCAGCACATCATAAATAGCCTGATGGGTTAAATAGTCCGAGGCCAGTCCTGATTCCGGTATGAAAGTATTTCCCCGCAGAGTCGAGAAAGGCACGCCGGTGCTGCCTGAAGAGACATAGCGTTCACCTTTATCATTCTCGGAAACGGTATAGACGCTCTTTTGCATTTGCATAAACAGCGCGGCTTTGCGTTGGATCGACTGGTGCAACTCCAGCAGTTGTACGCCATCCAGACTGAGTTTTTTATCCATATTCACTCCCCATCTTTGCAGGCAAACTTCTGCAAAATGACGCACGATCATCCCCGGTTCGTGCAGGAGCTTCTCGCCTTTGTCTCCGTTTGCAGATGCATTTCCGACGAGTGTGGCGTGTCGCCCTGCCATAGGGTAAATATGCACCTGGGTCACTTTGTCTGTTTTCGGAATAACGCAGGAGAAACCTTTTGAGCGCTCATCTTTAGCATAGAATGCAACATATTCTCTGACGTTACTGCCTAAGGTCACTTTCTCTGTCTGAAAATTACCTGTTCCCGGAACCGGATCAACTGCAAAAATATTGACCGGGATGGTGGTCAGAACAGGATCGGCAAGCATGGCATTGGCGAGCATGTGGCAGCTAATGCCACCCCGACTCCATCCCACTAAGTTGACCTGTGTTGGCAGAATCTGTCCTTTTCGGAAGGTTTTAATAATCTGCTGCTGAAGTTCCTGTTGGGTGACTTTTCGATCGCCATAATCATATTTTCGCCACCAGAAGGAACCTGTTACTTCAACATCTTCAATGGGAATACCTGCTTTTTTCAACTGAGCGTAATTTTCTTTGGTCAGTTTTTCACGCTGCCAGTCAATATGTCCTTTCATAATATTGAGAGCATGCTGAACATTCTCTTTCCAGCCACTTCCAAGGAGTTGCCCTCGCAGTTGAGAGTAATCACCACTTTTAACCCATAACTCGTCGCTTTGCAGGTTACCACTTCCTGGACCATCAAGAATAACCCATTCCGCAAACTCTTTTCCTTTGTTATTCGCCGCCAGCATTGAAATCAATTCGCCATTCCAATAATTATCATGTGAATCATCAAATTTATTAGAGCCTGTACCACAGAAATACACTGTTAATGTTGTCATAGCAAACCTCATTTAAATATTAATATGTAAAGGGAAGGCACATGTGCGTTTGAATAATAAACATGAAAAACGCATGATAAAATAGACCGATAAGCCCAGGTTATTGTTCGTATGATCAATGGCTGTATATAGTTAATTAGAGCTATATTTTTTGTTAAGTGCGGCTTAAATATTTAAACAGGAATATGACAATTGCCTTATGCCAAATGCAGTTTTTAAAGTTTGAAAATACCACCCATACTCATTTCGGAAAAGGTTGATTGAATAATCTAAGGAAGACGAAATTACATGAGGTCAAATCGCAATGAATATATTGATGATCGATGAATTACCGATCTACATTCACGGTATGAAGACTGAACTGAAGAGAGTGATGCCGGAGTGTACCGTGTTTGCTACAAACAGCATTGAAGATGCACAATCAATTTTGTCATCAAGGCAAATCAGTATTGTTTTGTTGGATGGAGAAATAAAATGCAGTGATTTTATAAATATACTGACGTCGGAGCGGCCAGCATTGCCCATTGTGGTTATGTTGAGAAAAACGACGGAGAGAATATTTAATTTTTATATTAGGCAGAATGTAAAAGGTATCTTCACCAAAGATCTCTCTGTGGAGAAGATCAGCCAAATATTGACGATGGTGGCATCTGGTGTGGTCTGTTTTCCTGAGCAGGCAGTCGTACACCGTGAGCAACCCACCTTTGCTGCCCCCATTCACTCACTAAGCCAGCGTCAGCAAGAGGTGTTGCATCTTCTGGCAAATGGAGGGACTAATAAGCAAATCAGTCGGCAGTTGAATATCAGCGCGGGGACGGTAAAGGTTCATCTTGAATCTATTTTTCACCGTCTCCAGGTTAACAACCGCACACAAGCCGCGATGATCTATTTTAAATATATTGCTAATTAGATATTGTTTACGAAATTTTATTATGGCGTCGCAGTACGCATTAATTAAAGTGCAACAAGCAGTATTGTGTTGCGCTTTAAACATGCTATTTATATTTTGCTTGAAAGTAATAAATCACAACAACCAGCGTTCCAAAATCCTGCAGTAGCCAGAAAGGAAAACTGTCACTCAGAATATCAGCCCCCGTTAAAATGAATTTTATGTTCAAACTGCTTTCACCAAAAAAACCAAACGCCAGTGCGGCTATGCCGACTTTACTCATTACGGGTAAAGCATGAACTCTACGACTATACGCTGCAAAGAGGATAAGAAATGATGTGATAAGATCGACAGCAATAATAAAATACAGAAGCCAACCATTCATGATGTTAGGCATGCTACTCTCCGTCTATTTTATTGTCATTTAACTGTGGCGAAGGGATAGACTCATTTCTGACTTTTCTTCTAATGACGCTGGCAACATCGAAAATATCGCGTTGTTCATTGCGTCGAAAGAAATTGGCCAGCCAGACAATCAAACCGTTGCTGAGTGCGCCCAATATATATCCCAGTCCTAGGGTAATATCGGCCTGATTGAGATCGATTTTTAGCCAGCGGGCAGATAGCCCTCCAAGGGCTACTGCTGCTCCCATACTGATACCACCAAATATAATGCCAGCCATAAACCGGCTATGCTGGTGTAATCGTTGAGGCTGCCAGAAAAAAGAGATACTCACACCACCAAATAAACCTGAAAAAGCCAGTAATGCTTCACTTATCAGTGTCGGAAGATAGATAGCAGACATGAAATTATCCTCAGCAAGAATAAAATCCCCTTAACTAAGAAGGGGACTTTATCACCGTTACATAGACTCGTTATTGGCAAGGCGCTAACTCAACCAGGTGTTGATAATTATCGGTAGTGATATACCGCTGCTGCCCAGAAAAACTATAAATCACGTGCTTAGGGCTGCGATGGCCTTTGGCAACATCAATATCTGCGCTCAGCCAGGTCTGAGGTGTAGGCAGAGATGGATGGCTATAACGATCGCCGCCAACCCACTTTTTATTGGTCGGTTTTAACCCCCAAAGTGACTCTGAATCTTTACCAGACCAGCCAAGCCTTTTGGCTTCTTCCGTCGTGATATAGCGATCCGGCAAGCGGCCAAAATTTTTAATCGTGCGAAGTGTAGTGGCAAGATCCGTGATGTCATTAACGGGAACTGCGCCTTGCCCGGTTAAAAAAGTATTCGTTTCCTTAATTTCTTCTTCGCAGGTTTTGAGTGCCGCATGGACTTGCAGCGTGGCGGACAGAGTGATGAGCGCGAGAGCCATCTTCAGTGAAAACATTGTGTTCATCGGAGTTTCCTCTCACTTAGCTAAGAAATAATTTCATTTCGGCTTCACGGCGTCTTGTGAGTCCCGCCAGCACTTTACCGCCTGCTTTATTCCAGCTTTTGAATTGCAATGCCGCGCCTTCCATATCGCCGGAATTAAATTTCTTTAAGAGTGTCGATTTTTTTAAGTTCCCGACCCCCAGGTTGAACGCAAATGAGATCAATGCATCGAACTGGTTCTGCGTTGCAGAATGCGTCAGGAGTCTTTTCACCCCATCTTCCGTGCGCTTCAGGTCGTTACGCAGGATGCTTTTGGCTTCTCCTGTGGTGATTTTTGTCAGTTTTTCCATCTCCTCTTTTAAAATCAAATGACCGTAACCAATGGTCCATAAACCTACGGCATCGCGATAACGTTCCAGCTTGAGTCCTTCAAACTGGCAAATCAGCTGCACACCTTTTTCGCCTGTACTTCCAGGTTGTTTTTGCATCATCGAGTCTCCTCTGCTTTTGGACGGGGGATCACTTTATTGGTGTATTCGTCTATCAAACGCATCACGCTCTCAGGTGGCTCCAGAGCGGTGAATTGCATTTCCACATCGACATGCCTGCTGTCACGGCCCCCTTTGTTATCGCTGGCTGGCGAGAGGCTGACATGAAAGCGGCCAAATTCGTTTTCTCCCGATTGCCGGGAGGGCGCCTGCATACCTTCTGTACGTATCGTCAGGTTCACTTTCATCTTTTCCAGCATCAGTCCGCGTGGAGTAGACAGGGCGACTAAAGGCAGATCGAAATAGTGGTTTTCATCCAGAGCCAGTTGTACGGTACGCGGTATCAGTGAACCGTCATCTGCAGGTTCGAAGAAAGGATCCAGCGCTTTCATATATTGCTGAGCAATTAACTCGTTCGCAGCCGTTGCCGCGTACTGCATTCCACGCGTAATGTCCTCAAGCGTGACCGGCAGGCCGGGAATATCTGCTGGAGGCGACGGTGGATTATTTCCCTGTACCGGAGGCGATGTTCCTGCAGCCTCTTTCTCCGTCTTGTTTTCCGGTTCTTCATCCTTGTCGCCGCGTAGCCATTTTTTAAAAGACATAATTCGCTCCTGAAAGGAGGCCACCGGTGGCGGCCCCTGTGTGACGGAATAGCAATACACTCACGGCGCGAAGCGTTACTGCGCAGCGACAGGCTTGGTTTTGGCGTTGGTTAAGTAATCGATAACGCGTTGCAGGGCTTCAGGGGGTTCCTGGCGCTTAATCTGCGTATGGATGGAGTATTTGGCGCGTGTATCAGTCGAACGGGTTTGCTCGGATTTATGTGAGACTTTGCCGGTCATTTTGGCTTTGAAAATCCCCCAGCCAATGGAGGCTTCCACGGACGCTTCGGTGTCGGTACTGCTTGAGCTGGCCTCGCTCTGGCTCACCTCCAGCTCGAAGTCGATCGTACCCTCTTCGATGCAAATAATCGGATGAGCAATGGCAGCCAGCAGCGGAATGCTCATTTTGCGGGTGACGCTGCCTTTGCTTACCCCTTGCTCATCCACCAACGTTTCGTCGTAATCAAACTCGATTGCAACAGCTTTTCCGTCCTTGATACAAACGGAAAGCAGGAAATCGGTATAGGATTTGCTGGCCTGTACCTGAGCTTTGATCATGGCCTGCAGTGGGCCGCCAATCATATGTTCAAGTGGAAGGGCGTTGATAACTGAACCAATAAATTGTGAATCCATAATGTGAACTCCTTGAATCAGTGAATGCGCGGTTGCGCAGGAGTCACATTACGGCACTGAAAATGTGCGGGGTATTTGGCAAATATCCCATCTGGTAGACACAAAGAACCTATGTCATCTGCGGGATAGGGGGGAAAGAGTGGTGTTACGTCATATTCCGGTTTATTGTTGAAATCCCTGCCTCATCGATTTCCGGAGAACCATCGCGTGTTTCAAAAAGTTGACGCCTATGCCGGCGACCCCATTCTCTCCTTAATGGAGCGTTTCAAAGAAGACCCTCGTAGCGACAAAGTGAATCTCAGCATTGGCCTTTATTACAATGAAGAGGGCATTATTCCTCAGTTGCAGGTCGTGGCCGAAGCGGAAGCGCGTCTGAATGCCGTTCCGCATGGTGCATCGCTCTATTTACCGATGGAAGGGCTGAATACCTATCGCCACACCGTTGCGCCACTGCTGTTTGGGGCCGATCATCCGGTGCTGCAGAAAAAACGGGTGGCGACTATTCAGACGCTGGGTGGATCGGGCGCGTTGAAAGTGGGTGCAGACTTTTTGAAGAAATACTTCCCGGATTCCGGTGTGTGGGTCAGCGATCCAACGTGGGAAAACCACGTCGCCATCTTTGAAGGTGCGGGTTTTGTTGTAGGGACTTATCCATGGTTCGACACCGAAACCAACGGTGTTCGCGCAGATGCACTGCTGGAAAAACTGAATACGTTACCGGAGCGCAGTATCGTCCTGCTGCATCCGTGCTGCCATAACCCGACCGGTGCTGATCTGACTCATACCCAGTGGGATGCCGTCATTGAAGTGCTGAAGGCGCGCAACCTAATCCCATTCCTCGACATCGCCTATCAGGGCTTTGGCGCAGGCATGGAAGACGACGCTTATGCCATTCGCGCGATTGCCCGCGCCGGGCTGCCTGCCCTGGTCAGCAACTCATTCTCCAAGATTTTCTCCCTGTACGGTGAGCGTGTGGGTGGCCTGTCTGTGGTATGTGAAGATGAAGAGGCTGCCGGGCGCGTACTGGGCCAGCTCAAAGCTACAGTACGTCGCATCTACTCCAGCCCGCCAGCGTTTGGTGCGCAGGTTGTCGCGACGGTGCTGGGTGATGAGCCGCTTAAAGCTCGCTGGCTTGCGGAAGTGGAAACCATGCGTAAGCGGATCCTGGCGATGCGTCAAACGCTGGTTGATGTGCTGAAAGACGCTGCGCCAGAACATAATTTTGACTATCTGCTTAAGCAGCGCGGCATGTTCAGCTATACCGGTTTCAGCCCGGCGCAGGTTGATCGTCTGCGGGACGAGTTTGGCGTTTACCTGATTGCCAGCGGCCGAATGTGCGTGGCAGGGCTTAACGTAAACAATGTTCAGCGTGTGGCAAAGGCCTTTGCTGCCGTGATGTAAGCACTCACTTACACGCCTCTCTCCCACAGGGAGAGAGGCGGTGTGAGGGCATCAGGCCGTACCTGCATGTCGCTCAGCACTCTGTGATCTTCTTCTTTTTATTCAGATTCATAAGTAAAAACTCCTTTCATTCGACTCCCCCAGAGGTTATGGTCGGATAGTTTTTTGACCATTTGCTCAAAATAAAACGATAACAAACTGAATATTCAGGGGAAAATATGCGCAAGATCACACTGGCGCTCAGCGCCGCCTGCTTATTGTTCTCGCTTAATAGTGCAGTCGTTGCGCGCGCCTCCGCACCGACGCCGCTTTACACCGGAACCACCGCCGCCATTCTTGCCGAACAAGCCCCCATTCACTGGGTTTCCGTGGCTCAAATTGAAAATAGCCTGATGGGGCGTCCACCCATGGCGGTCGGTTTTGATATCGACGATACGGTCTTGTTTTCCAGCCCTGGCTTCTGGCGTGGTAAAAAAACCTACTCACCTGACAGCGAAGCTTATCTGAAGAACCCGGAGTTCTGGGAAAAGATGAACAACGGCTGGGATGAGTTCAGTATCCCGAAAGAGGTGGCCCGCTCACTGATTGCCATGCACGTGAAACGTGGTGACAGCATCTATTTTGTTACGGGACGTAGCCAGACCAAAACTGAAACGGTTTCCAAAACGTTGCAGGATGATTTTCTGATCCCGGCAGTCAACATGAATCCGGTAATTTTTGCCGGTGATAAAGCCGGGCAAAATACCAAGATGCAGTGGCTGGAACAGAAAAATATCAAAGTATTCTACGGTGATTCTGATAACGACATCACGGCAGCCCGCGATGTTGGGGCCAGAGGTATTCGGGTATTACGCGCCTCTAACTCGACCTATCGACCATTGCCGATGGCAGGTGCGTTTGGTGAAGAGGTGATCGTTAATTCGGAATACTAGGCATGCTGTTTTTTTGAACAAATCTGGTCTGCCGGGTTTACCTTTTGTCGTCTTGCTGCACACTTAAAAGGGCAGATACTCAGGTCGCGTTCAACCCATTTACAGGGGAGCAAAGATGACAATTTCGGAGATACTTCAATACTGCATGAACAAACCCGGCGCTGAACAAAGCGTCCACAGTGACTGGAAAGCTACGCAGATAAAGGTCGGGGATGTTCTTTTTGCAATGGTGAAAGAGGTTGAAGGCCGCCCGGCGGCATCACTGAAAACCAGCCCGCATCTGGCAGAGTTGCTGCGCCAGCAGCATCATGATGTCAGGCCGAGTAAACATCTGAATAAGTTGCACTGGAGTACCGTCTATCTTGATGGTTCTCTGCCAGGATCACAGATTTACTATCTGGTGGATGCGTCCTATCAGCAGGCCGTTGAGTTGCTGCCGGAAACGACCCGACAGCAACTCTCGGTGTGACAATTACAGCAATGGTTTGAGGAAGCGCGCGGTGTGCGAGGCTTCGCACTCAGCGACTGTTTCTGGTGTACCCGAAACGAGGATTTCACCGCCGCCGCTGCCGCCTTCCGGACCGAGATCGACAATCCAGTCTGCGGTTTTAATCACATCCAGGTTGTGCTCAATCACCACAATGGTGTTGCCCTGATCGCGCAACTGATGCAGGACGTCGAGCAACTGCTGGATATCCGCAAAGTGCAGGCCTGTTGTTGGTTCATCAAGGATGTAGAGCGTCTGGCCTGTGCCACGCTTGGACAGCTCACGCGCCAGCTTCACGCGCTGGGCTTCACCACCCGAAAGCGTCGTTGCTGACTGACCAAGACGGATATAGGTCAGGCCCACGTCCATCAACGTTTGCAGCTTGCGCGCCAGTGCCGGAACGGCATCAAAGAACTCACGTGCTTCTTCAATGGTCATATCTAGCACTTCGTGGATGGTCTTGCCTTTGTATTTGATCTCCAGTGTTTCGCGGTTATAGCGTTTGCCTTTGCACTGGTCACACGGTACGTAAATATCCGGCAGGAAGTGCATTTCCACTTTGATCACTCCGTCGCCCTGACAGGCTTCGCAGCGTCCGCCACGCACGTTAAAGCTGAAACGTCCTGGTGTATACCCGCGCGAACGGGCTTCCGGTACGCCTGCGAAGAGTTCACGTACAGGTGTGAACACGCCGGTATAGGTTGCCGGGTTAGAGCGTGGGGTTCGGCCAATCGGACTTTGGTCAATGTCGATAACTTTATCGAAATGTTCCAGGCCCTGAATATCGCGATACGGCGCTGGTTCTGCGAGTGTCGCCCCGTTTAACTGCGTTTGCGCAATCGGGAACAGCGTGTCGTTGATAAGGGTGGATTTCCCTGAACCTGAGACGCCCGTGATGCAGGTGAACAAACCAACAGGCAGCGTCAGGGTGACATCTTTCAGGTTGTTGCCTCGCGCCCCGGTGAGTTTAAGCACTTTTTCCGGGTTAGCCGCGACACGCTGTTTGGGGACTTCAATTTTGCGTTTGCCACTCATGTACTGACCCGTGAGCGACTCAGGTACAGCCATAATGGCATCCAGCGTACCTTCTGCCACAACCTGGCCTCCATGCACACCTGCGCCAGGGCCGATATCGATCACATGATCGGCTGCGCGAATCGCATCTTCGTCATGCTCAACCACAATCACCGTGTTGCCGAGATTGCGTAGGTGGATAAGCGTACCGAGCAGACGTTCGTTGTCGCGCTGATGCAACCCAATAGACGGCTCATCCAGTACGTACATCACACCGACCAGGCCAGCGCCAATCTGGCTTGCCAGACGGATACGCTGTGCTTCACCACCGGACAGCGTCTCTGCTGAGCGAGAAAGTGACAGATAGTTCAGGCCAACGTTCACCAGGAACTTCAGGCGATCGCCGATCTCTTTCAGCACTTTTTCCGCGATTT
Source organism: Lelliottia sp. RWM.1 (assembly GCF_016859735.1). Taxonomy (NCBI): domain Bacteria; kingdom Pseudomonadati; phylum Pseudomonadota; class Gammaproteobacteria; order Enterobacterales; family Enterobacteriaceae; genus Lelliottia; species Lelliottia sp. RWM.1. The sequence goes on from NZ_WLVC01000009.1 coordinate 56,002, forward strand.
GTGCGCGTTGGCCGGAAAGTTTCAGGTTGTTGAAGAAGTCCATCGCATGACCAATGCTCATATCCGAGATGGTCGGTAGCGCGGTATTTTCAACAAAGACGTGGCGCGCTTCACGGCGCAGACGGGTTCCGTCGCAGGTGGTGCAGGAACGGTTGCTGATAAACTTCGCCAGCTCTTCACGTACCGCGCTGGATTCTGTTTCTTTATAGCGGCGTTCCATATTGTGCAGTACGCCTTCGAACGGATGGCGACGCACCGAGGTATCACCACGATCGTTCATATACTTGAATTCGATGTTCTCTTTGCCGGAACCGGAGAGGATCACTTTATGAACTGCCGGACTCAGGCTGGCCCACGGCGCTTCGACATCGAATTTGTAGTGTTCTGCCAGCGACTTCAGCATCTGGAAATAGTAGAAGTTACGGCGATCCCAGCCGCGGATCGCGCCGCCAGCCAGTGATAATTCGGGGTTCTGAATCACCCGATCCGGGTCGAAGTATTGCTGCACGCCCAGGCCGTCACAGGTTGGACATGCCCCTGCCGGGTTGTTGAACGAGAACAGACGTGGTTCCAGTTCGCGCATACTGTAGCCGCATATTGGGCAGGCAAAGTTGGCGGAGAAGAGTAATTCTTCGGCTTTCGGATCGTCCATATCGGCAACAATGGCCGAGCCACCCGAAAGTTCAAGCGCCGTTTCAAAGGATTCTGCCAGACGTGTCGCCATGTCTTCGCGTACTTTGAAACGGTCAATAACCACTTCGATGGTATGTTTCTTTTGCAGCTCGAGTTTTGGCGGATCGGATAAGTCACACACTTCACCGTCGATACGGGCGCGGATATAGCCCTGGCTTGCCAGGTTTTCCAGCGTTTTGGTGTGCTCGCCTTTACGTTCTTTAATGATAGGGGCGAGCAGCATCAGGCGTTTACCTTCCGGCTGTGCCAGAACGTTATCCACCATCTGGCTTACGGTCTGCGCAGCCAGAGGAACGTCATGATCCGGACAACGCGGCTCACCCACACGGGCGAACAGCAGACGCAGGTAGTCGTGAATTTCAGTGATCGTCCCCACGGTGGAACGCGGGTTGTGTGACGTGGATTTCTGCTCAATGGAGATAGCAGGCGATAACCCTTCAATGTGGTCAACGTCCGGTTTTTCCATCAGTGACAGGAACTGACGTGCATACGCAGAGAGCGATTCAACGTAACGACGCTGTCCTTCGGCATACAAGGTGTCGAAAGCCAGTGAGGATTTGCCAGACCCCGAAAGCCCGGTCACGACGATGAGTTTGTCGCGAGGGATTATGAGGTTGATATTCTTGAGATTGTGGGTGCGGGCGCCCCGAACTTCGATCTTATCCATTCACCTTTCCCGGTAGGAACACTGTTTGCCTGGTCTGTTTGAAGGACAACCGGCTGTCAGAAACGGCTAATTATGACACAATTCGACCTGTTTGAATATACAGTATTGGAATGCAAATTCAGATCGACTGTGCAACAATGATCTGTCCACGCGAGAACTCTGGAAGATGCGTCGAAACTATCAAAAGGCCGCATGGAAATGGTACACTCGCGCGTTTACACTATTAAGAAACGTATTCAGGAGACACGAACATGGCCAGCAGAGGCGTAAACAAGGTGATTCTCGTCGGTAATCTGGGCCAGGACCCGGAAGTACGCTACATGCCGAGTGGTGGCGCAGTTGCCAACATTACGCTGGCTACTTCCGAATCCTGGCGTGATAAAGCGACCGGTGAGATGAAAGAGCAGACTGAATGGCATCGCGTTGTGCTGTTCGGCAAACTGGCCGAAGTGGCTGGTGAGTATCTGCGTAAAGGTTCTCAGGTTTATATCGAAGGCCAGTTGCGTACCCGCAAATGGACCGATCAATCCGGTGCTGAGAAATACACCACGGAAGTGGTTGTGAACGTTGGCGGAACCATGCAGATGCTGGGTGGCCGTCAGGGTGGTGGTGCTCCGGCAGCGGGTGGCCAGCAGCAGGGCGGTTGGGGTCAACCTCAGCAGCCACAGGGCGGCAACCAGTTCAGCGGTGGCGCGCAGTCTCGCCCACAGCAGCAGTCTGCTCCGGCGCCGTCTAACGAGCCGCCAATGGACTTCGATGACGACATTCCGTTCTGAAGATGACCTTAGAGTTATCTGTAAAGAATGTAAACATAGACCCCTGTTAATTCAGGGGTTTTTCGTTTCTAGCGCCAAGAAAAGTGTCTTGTATAAATTGGTGATTTTTCACATATAGTCTACCTTGTAATTGTGTACTATTTATGGGTGTGAGTGCATGGAAAAGAACTACAGAGTTACAACATTTGTCATGGATAGTGGCGAGCGCTATTGCATGGTAGTGGATCGTGCTTCTGGCCTTCCCATGTATTACCCAACTTTGTTTTTAACAACCCAAATCCGCAATAAAGGCAATGCCTTCTCAACGACGCTAGCTGCTGCTAACAACCTAGTCTTGTTGTTACGCTTTCTAGAGAGTCGTGACATTAACCTTGAAGAACGGTTATTGACCAAAGATTTCTTCAAGCCACATGAGATGGACGATCTGCGAGACTTTGCTCAGCGCAAGCAAGGCAGGATGCCATCAAAGGCGCTCTCCAATCCTTGGCTGGATGATGAGTTGGCCAATATCGTGGATAACGGAACACAACATTCCCGCCTAACAACGTTTGCCAACTATTTACGCTGGTATGCTATGCATCTCTTAAAGATGCCTGAGCTGGATGTTGGCGAACAGATCAAGACTATGGCGACGCAAATAAAGGTGCGCCGACCGTCTAAAAAGAGCAGAAACAGTACATTGCAAGACAGGTCTTTGAGTGACGTTCAATTGGATGTGCTATTTGAGACGATCAAGCTCGATTCAGAGTGGAATCCTTTTTCAATTGATGTGCAGCGCCGCAATCGGCTGATGATCTTGCTTCTGTATCATCTGGGCATCCGAGGTGGTGAATTATTGAACATCAGAATACAGGACATAGATTTTAGCTCTAACAGGATCCGTATCGTTAGGCGAGCAGATGAACGAGCTGATTCTAGAACCAATGAGCCTAATGCCAAAACCAGAGAACGGCTCATACCGTTGGCTGAATCCTTAGCTCAAGAACTGCACAGTTATATCACCAAAGATCGCCGCAAAGTCCAAAATGCAAAGAAAAATGACTACCTGTTTGTGACTTACAAGCGTGGGCCAACTGTCGGAAACCCTATCTCCAAGGCGGGTTATCACAAAATATTTTCCTTGGTCAAAGATGTATCGCCGCAATTGTACACAGTGACTGGACACTCGCTCCGCCACACATGGAATCGTAAGTTTTCAGAAAGAATGGATGCCATGGATGAGCCAGTCAGCGAAGAACGACAAGAGCAAATCCGTGCGTACTTACAAGGTTGGAAACCGGGCTCAGGAACCGCAGCGACTTACAACAAGCGTTTCATTCAGCAAAAAGGTTTTGAGGCCGCCTTGGCTTTACAAGAGGGAAATGGCACTCGCTTACCAAAGGACATGAAGATTGATGATGAATAACATCTTACCAGCATTGCCTACCGAGAAAATACCTGCAAAATCAAATGGATACTTTTTCACGTTGCATGAAGCTATGTGGAGATTAGATAAAAACAACAATATTTCGGTTGGTATGATACATGACCTTCTGGATCCTGAGACTCTGAGTGGGTTTCTTCATACCCTGTCATTTTATGCCAGGAACCTGTCCGCGGCATACACGAGACATATTTTCCTGTGTTTCTTAGACATGATTCGTGCAACTAAAGCTACTCGTATTGACGATATCATGTTGATTGGATATAGGTCTTCTTTGGATGCGGCTCATGAGCATGAGTTAGCCTGCGTTAGTGTTTTACTGCGAAAGTGGCACAAGCTGGGCTATCCCGGTGTTAGCAAGAACGTGGCGTGTTTGCTGGAGGGATGGAGGTTAAAGGGGGGGCGTAAGGGGGATGCGGTTAAGCGATTGGATCCTCTAAAGGGGCCGTTGACGGATAATGAACTTCAAGCGTTTAACGAGGCGGTTGTACGAGCTTATGAAAAGAGCTTAATTACCATCGCGGAGTTGGCTATGGCTCTTAGCGTCAGTCATACAGGGCGTCGTTCAATCCAGATCTCTCAGCTGCGCGTGGTTGATATTCTCTGCGGAGAAAATGAAAAGGGTGAACCCTTCTATGTGTTGAATGTGCCGCGAGCCAAGCAACGTAACAGCTTTTTTCGCGAAAGCTTCAAGCCCTATGCGATGACTCTCGAACTATGGGCAGTCCTGAGTGCTCAGGCAAGGAATGCTGTTACTCTGGTTGAGAATCGTCTCGGGATTGAATTGCAGGAAGCTGACCGGCAGCAGATCCCTCTGTTTCCTGATCTTGATGTGCTAGCGACCATCCAATCCCCTTATGAATTCTACCAACTGCTTGCCACTGACAAACTCCACATCGCCGCTTCAGTGATAACTAAAACACTCCATTTAATCGTAGAAGAATCAGATATCCGGTCAGAACGTACTGGTGATCTATTGCATATCAATTCTCGCCGCTTTCGGTATACCACGGGCACACGGGCTGCCCGTGAAGGTTTTGGCGAGTTGGTAATAGCGGAACTGCTTGACCATACGGACACCCAAAACGCAGGTGTTTATATCAAGAATATACCCGAGCATGTGAAAATGCTGGATGAGGCGGTTGGTTTTCAATTGGCGCCATACGCTCAGGCATTTGTCGGGGTACTTGTAGATTCAGAGAGGGATGCACATCGAGGTGACGACCCAACAAGCCGTATTCGGACCGAAATAGGTCAAGGTGTTGGAACTTGTGGCGAACATGGCTTTTGTGGCGCCAATGTACCTATTCCTTGCTACACCTGCATGCATTTTCAGCCATGGCTGGATGGCCCGCATGAAGATGTCTATCAGGGCTTGCTTAATGAGCGTGAGCGGGTGAAAGAGATAACTGGCGACATCCAGATTGCTGCCGTGCTTGATCGTAGCATCATCGCGGTGGCAGATGTGATTATGCGTTGCGCTAAACGTCGTGAAGAGCTTGGTAAAGAGGGATTAATTACCAATGGCTGAGATTTTCCAGTTCAAGCCAAAGGCTATTCTGACGGCAGCAGAAAACCTTGGAGCATTCATAGCCAAGTGCCGAGATCAACTGACTGTATTCGGATCCGAACTCAATTGGGATGCTCCTGTGTGGCCAAACATAACTGTGTTCGCCAAGTTGGGCGTTACTACTCGCAAACCAAAACCCCAAGAGATGCAAGATCCAGAGTTCATCGATTTCGCTAAAGCTTATTTCCGTTACCAGCAGGGGCATCATCCCACGGGGACAAAAAATGAAAGTAAGGCCCTCCGAGCGGTTGAGGCGTCTTTGCTTCAAGTAAACGGGAGTGCAAATATTGATGGCCTGTCAATTACTGTGCTTGATGAAGCAGCTGAATTGGCAAGGCAGCACTACTCAGATGGCTCAGCATATAGTTGCGGCCGTGAGATTGAGCGGCTGGCTAAGTTTGTAGTTGAAAACCAGCTTGTACCAAACGCTATACAAGATTGGGTCAATCCAATTCAGCGTGCTAGTGATAAGAATAAAACAGGCAGAGAGGCGAAGAAAAATAGAGAGGAGAAACTGCCCTGTGATATTGCTCTCAATGCGCTGGCCGAAATTTTTGCCACTAATCCAATTAATGAGAGGGATATATTCACATCATCGGTGTTTGCGATGCTGATGTCAGCACCATCACGCATTACTGAAGTTTTGGCTCTACCTGCGGATTGCGAGGTATTTGAAACTGATCGCGAAGGTATAGAACGTTATGGCTGGCGTTTCTTTGCCGGGAAAGGTTACGAGGGTGATATAAAGTGGATACCAAGCGTTATGGTCGAAGTAGCCAAAACTGCCATCGCCAGAGTGAAAACTCTATCACAGAATGCCCGAAGCCTAGCCAAGTGGATTGAGAATAACCCTAACAAGTTTTACCGTCATATTGACTGTCCTGATGTTGCTGATGATAAGCCATTAACGATGGAGGAGTCTTGTATAGCTCTCGGTCTTGCTTGTGAATCCAAAAAGCAATGTCATTCTTCTCTTTATAATCGAGGACTAGTCCAAAAAGATGGTGTGCACACGCTAAATAGTTTGTGGCAGCATACTTTGGCGCGTTTGCCTGATAGTTTTCCGTGGTTCGATAAAGACAAAGGTATTATGTACAGTAATGCTTTGTTTGCACTGAATGCTAATCAGTTTCATGGAAACCGAGGCTGCCTGCCGGTTGAATTGCACAAACCAACCCATAATTTTTTTAACAATGATCTTACGCCTCGTGAGGCCATTGAAGGAAAACATGCCAGTATCTTTGATCGCCATGGTTATCGTACTGAAAATGGAGAGCGGGTCAAATTGACCTCGCATCAGGCTCGACACCTGCTCAACACCATTGCCCAGCGTGGAGGACTGTCAAACTTGGAAATTGCCAAGTGGTCTGGACGGGCAGACGTGAAGCAGAATCGAACCTACAACCACATGACTGAATACGAACTGGTTGGCATGGCTGAACGCCTTGATCCCACAAAAGCGCTATTTGGGCCTGTTGGCGAAGTGGCAAAGCATCTGCCCGTGACTATGCAGGAGTTGAATACCTTAGAGCATGCCGCAGTCCATGTGACGGAGTATGGCTACTGTGTGCATGATTACACCATGAGTCCTTGTGAGAAGTTCCGAGATTGCGTCAACTGTACTGAGCAGGTTTGTATCAAGGGCGATGATACAGAAAAATCAGACCGAATTAAAAAGCGGCTGGTGAAGTCGGAACGATTATTTTCGCTTGCTGAAACGGCTGTGGCAAGCGGCGAGATGGGGGCTGACCGCTGGTATCAGTACCATAAGAAGACCGTTACCAGGCTTCGGGAACTAGTCGCCATTTTAGAAGATCCAAACATTGAAAATGGTACCCAGATTAAGCTCTTGGGCAATGATTTCAGCCAGCTTCGCCGTGTTGTCGCAAAGACTTCTATTGAGGCCATCGAGCAAAAAGGCAAAGAAAGTGAAGAAGCTGTGATGTTAGATAATTTGACAACTTTGTTAGGGGGGGGCCTTGGCTAAGCATCTGGACAATCGAGACATTAACGCCATCGTGAATCTAATTCGAGGATGGCAGGAACCAAAACTGTCCTGGTCAGCAATCTGTGAGGCGGCAGAACCATTGGTCGGAAAGTTGCCGTCAAGACAGTCCCTTAATGCACATGAGGCAATAGTGACTGCCTATCAAACAAAGAAAGAAGCGCTTAAAGGCCGTGGCCCCAAAAATCCGCGTCCAGCTAGTTTGAACATTGCAGCCGCTAGGATTGTGAAGCTTGAGAACGAAATCGAAGAGCTGAAGGAAGAGAACCGGATGTACAAACAACAGTTTGTGATCTGGCAATACAATGCATACAAACATGGAATGAAGGAGCATCAACTTAATGCGCAGTTGACGAAGATTGACCGGGAGAGAACTGATGGTGAAAAACGTTAACTTTTCAACTTAGCGGTGCTAAAAAACTAGATACAGTTTTTCTGAATAATGACTATTGTGCTTTATACCATTATCTAATTAAAAAATCCGAATTGGTGACTAAATTGTTAAATAAACAAAAAAGATTTAAAATAAAACCAACGCATGAAATTGTAAGTTCTGTCTTGAACCCAAGCCGCTTTTTAGGTAGTAAAATTGATGCAAAGAAGGCCTGTTTTAGCGATTTTGTCTGCCGTTCAAATGATGAAGACTTTAACAGGGCTATAAATATAATCCTTCGGGATGAAGAAATATCAAACGCGTTAAATCAGAATGTTAAATCTATTAAAGAGGCGTTTTCTAGAACTATTGTTTCAGCGAATAATGTTAGTAATGCACGAATAATAAAATTATATAATGCTATTCTTTTGAGTAAAATTGATAGTCTCAGATTATATGTTGATGCTAAGCAAAAAGTGGAAGAGTTGTTTGTCCATGGTGACCTTAATCAAGCAATAAATATACTGGACGAGTTAAATGAAAATTTAGGCTTTTCCATTTGGGAAATGGAAGTCAGGTTTGCAATATACACAATTAGAAAAGAATATAGTGCCATAACTGAATATCTTGAAAAAATAAAAGGTGAGACAGATGATGAGTTTCTACGGGATATTGCAAGGGTAATAGCATGGAAATCTCAAAGCGTCGATCCTAGTCTTATTATGGAAACTATGGTTCGTAGGCCAAATAAAGAGTTTATAGATGGAAATGCTTTTATTATAGCTGCATTTTATTCACTTACATGTCTTCATTATCCACTCTACAACGATGTTGATTTAATGCATAGTATGAAATGGTTGCAACTATTACCTACTATAGATTTATTTAATGCTGTAAAAAAAATCACAGTATATGGAATGGGTAATGGGTGCCTAAGTGAGATTGAAAAAAATTCTTTAAGAGATCTGTTCGTATCCTTGAATAAGGAGTTGAACTTACGTGATTTACGAGAGATAGTAACTGCAATTTCTTCAGAAAATTCGGCTCAGAGTATTTTTCCAATAACTGATGATATCATATTAAATTATAGCGAGGGAAATTACGAATATGTTATAGATGCAGTGGAAACAAGACTAAATAGTCTTGATGATATTATAACAAAAATTAATATTTTTGCTAAATCATACATCCATTCGAATAGGAAACCAAATGGGCTACCTATTTTCCTGAATGAAGTCATCAATAATCTCATTAGCATATACTCTCTAAAGGATGCAAATCAGGCGATAATGCAGCAGGTTGGGTTGATTGTAAAATATTCAGTGCTAGATGTTTCCGATCATTTAATGATAAGTGTTTTAAAATCTGCACCGTATTTCCTTTCAGCTCAGCAGAAAGATGGAATTATCTTTAAATCAAAGTTTCTGGAAAAACAGCTTACCCCGCTTGCATGCCACCTTGATGAATCACCTTCACTATATGAAAACTACTCCTTGGATTTAAATGTCGAACATTTAATAAGGAAGAGAACTGCAATTTTTGCTGTTTTAAATAATGATGAAAAAATGCTGGATAAAGTTAAAGACTATTATGAGGTTGCACCTATTAAGAAAGATGCAATTGAGCTTATGGTTGAATGCTTTATTCGATGCAGTGATAAAAAATCGTTAATTGAGTACGCTTCAAATGAATTGATTATAAATCCAAACTCAAATATATGCTTGCCTTTGAAGGATATTGTTGGTTATGTTAGCGAAAATAACTTATATACTATTGATTCTGTAATTTGCAGCTATTATTATAATAAGTTTTCATCAGAGGATAACAGCTCTGTTTTGAATGAGGTTTTTGAAGAGTATATAATTTCTCGCGATGTTTTTCGTCCAAGTGAATTAGTTACTGGTGAATTATCTAAAAAAGAAATAATACTTTTAAATGAGATTTCTAAAATTGACGTAATGGATTATTTAGGTTGTTTCGATAATGATAATGATTTGAAAATAGAAAGGATAAAAATTTTAAATAAACTCGTGTCCGCAGGTTTTTTATCTCAAACAAATGTTGATGGTGAATGTAAAATGATCGTAGACGACATTCTCATCGAAAATGAAGCAGCAAAATTTAATGATGCTAAAATATATATTGATACTAGATCTATTTTAAATAAAAGAAAGAATGATATAGAATCGTTACTTCATAAGTATAAAAATAGCTTAGAAGAGGATCAAGTTAATGACAATGTACAATATGAAATTGAATCTATGGCAATACTTAAAGGCAGCAAAAATGAAATTCTAACAAGAATGATGAACATACTTCTGGTTGAATATTTTAATAATAAAGAGGTCGGCTTGGATAAAAATTTAAGCTCAGAAATAAGACATGGTTTTTTTGGTAATTTAATTTGTTCAGGACCTCAAAACAGACACCTGCTTACAGAATTAGATGGAAGTGGTAAATATAAATCCAATCAATATTGGTTGGAATACTATAAAATGATAAGTTCAGAAATATTAAATAAAGTTGATGCCTTGTTAGTTAAGTTTAGTGAGGATTTTAATCAAATTATAGAAAAAGCAGAACAGTGGATGAAAGTATCTCTTAACAGTGATGATACTGATAGAGTTTTTGTGTTCAACTTTACTGTTGAAGAATTTAATATGATAAGAGATCTGGCAGATGCCTCTGTCAGTGTTGATGAAATTACAAATAGTATGTTTCATTTATTTAATGAAAAGCTGCTAAGTTGCCTTGATACTATGAAATCAAAATTAAATGAGGTTTTTGCTTCTCAGGTGGATGATTTGTTTACTGACCTTATCGATAATATAAATGCCGCGAAAAGTACAACCGGTATGAATTATTTGTTGGAGGAAATCAGATTGGCAAATACCGAGGTTAAAGAGAATATACGAACTGTATGCGAGTGGTTTTCCCTTAAAAAATCCGTAGATTTCGAAAGTATCGAGTTAGATAAATTAATTCGATTAGCAGAGCGTTGCTTCAAACAAATTAATAGTTGTGATATTGAAATTCATGTTGAATCGCACTTGAATCATAAAATTGATGGCGGTCAATTATATGCGCTTGTGTTTTGTATCCTTAATTGTTTTAATAACTCATATAAATATTCAAGTGAAAATAGAGATATATATGTTGAAATCACTGGTGAAGAGAGAAAGTGTTTTTCCATTAAAATACTTAATGAGATAAGTAATAGCACGTTGCAGTATCTGCAGAATGGAGGGATTGATCTTTTGATAAGTAAGTTAGCAGATGCTGACAATAATGATTTACTAACAAAAGAAGGTGGTTCAGGGTTATACAAATCACTTCATGGGTTGAAAACTGTTTCAAGTAAATATAATTTGCAGCCAATGATTGTTAATGATAAGTTCTGTGTAGAGGTTACATATGGGTATTGATATACTTGTTGTTGAAGATAATGAATACAAACGGAAACGAATTGTTGAAGTTATCAAATCTGATTTCAATGATTGCATTGTGACTGAATCATACTCCTTTACTTCAGCTTGGAAGTTTATATCTGAACATGTTTTTGACGTTATTTTATTAGATATGAGCTTGCCTACTTTTGATAAAACAGACTCTGACCCTGGAGGAGTTTTTAGAATTTTTGGAGGGAAAGAGTTAGCCCGGAAAATGGGAAAAAGAAATGTAAAATCAAAGTTTATTTTTATTACGCAGTATAAGAGTTTTAGTGATAATATTAACTCTTATTCTTATGATGATTTGAAGTCAGAACTATTGTGTAAGTACAGTTCTAATTGCCTAGGTTTCATACTCTACAGTAATACTAAAAGTGAATGGCGTGATGAACTTGTTAAGTCAATAAAAGAGTTAGAAAAGTGAAAATTTTAATAGTTGATGATAATGCTGCAAGATGTGAAGAAGTTAAGGCTCTTTTACAAGAAGAACTAGGAATTGGCGAGCCTGATATTTATACAGCATATAACACACAATCGGCTAAAACTTTGATGAGAAGTATTAGATTCGATTTCTTGATTTTAGATGTGGTTTTGCCAAAGAGAGATGAGCCACCATGTGCTGAATTTGGCCTTGCCCTATTAAATGATATTAAGAAAAGGCCTACAATTAAAAAGCCTGGTAAAATTGTTGGTATTACAGCCCAATTTGAAGATCTTGAGTCTTTTAGAACACAATTTGATTCTCATTGTGAAGTATTAATCGAAGCATCTACTCGCTCAAAAGATTGGAAAGGTAAGATTTTACAAGCTGTTAAATTTGAAAACTCGAAACTTATATCGAAGTATACTACTGAAAGAAATGTCACCTGCTTATCCGTTCACGGAATAAGAACCAGAGGTGAGTGGCAGCAAAAATTCAAGAAAATTGTAGAGTCCAATGTTGACACGGTCAGTTTTGAAAGCTACAAATATGGATACTTTACTGTATTGTCTTTTATGATACCATTCTTAAGACAGATAAAAGTCAATTCATTCAGTAAAGAACTAAAAAGGATAAATCTTCAAGGTAAAGAAATTTTTATATTTTGCCATAGCTTTGGGACATATATTACTGTTAATGCTATCTCCAAATTATTGTCCGAAGGAACTACAGTCAATATCAAGATGCTGGTTTTATCTGGTAGCGTTCTTCCATCAAACTATGATTTTCATAAGATAATGACTTTGACAGATATGAAGTTGATAAACGATTGTGGCTGTGATGATAGAATTCTTCTTCTTTCTGAAGGGCTTGTACCAAATACAGGTATGGCAGGAAGGGTAGGATTCTATGGGCTTAATAATGCAAGGTTTGTAAATAGATTTTTTAAAGGTGGACATAGTCATTATTTTGATGAAGGTAGTGGATTCATGGAAAAATATTGGCTGCCTCTATTCTATGGCGATTCCAATATAGAAGTGATAGATCAGAGATGTGACAGTATTGTTACCTCTGGTATTATTGAGAAAGTTACATCTGGGCTTGGGAAAGTTAAGAGTATAATATATCTCACAGCCTTGTTTTTTTGTTTTTATTATTTTTGCATGAAATGATTTACGCAATTTAACTCCGCGGTTCTTAATGTTTCTGCGGAGTTAATTAGAATGCGATTAAGATTATAAAAAGAATGAGTTCTACTAATCAATAGGCGGTGATGCCTCTGAATAGTTGGATTTTATGATATCCTGCCCTCATTTGAGGTATTCCCATGGCTACTGTAACTATCCATTGTCCCCGCTGTGATTCTGATGAGGTTCCCAAGAAAAGTATGTTGCTCCACTTCCAATTTCCGCATGCAAATGCCTCATCTATATCGCACTCGTCATAGAATACACCACCACAGTGATGCCGTTCACGGTGGATAAGGTTTTTGATTTCTCGGGTTTTAGCGCGGCGTTTACGGCGCGAAAGGGAGGTGAATACTCTGTGTTTCCGCTTCATGTGTGCTAACTCCGCGTTTTTTCGCTGGAAAAAGCCCAACCAGGTAGAGTACATGTTTAAGTACATGTTTAATTAGGGTAACGGAAGTTTTATCCCTAAGAACGATTGTTTTATCTGTAATAGGTAATTTATTCAATACGTTAATTGAGGTGGTGCCGTAATTATGGACACTTTCTGTCCTCACGACGAGGTCTGCTCGAAGGACCCTAGGCTGACGCTACCGAGATGACTATCAAGACAAATCATGACTAATGTTAGTTAAAAAAATAGCACCTGATACCTGCACATAAAGCAAACAATTTTTCTATACACCGACAAAATTTATTGATATACAAATATCAAATATATTAATAATTGTAACATGAGGTGTCTATGTCAGGCTCTGGTGGGGGTAGCTTTGGCGGCCAGTTCGGTCAGGATGATTTTGAAGTGACCTGTGAAAAACTTACGATTGATACTCAGTTAAGTTCGCCTGATCCGCATGTCGTAGCGCAGCTGTCAATCGGCGTGATTATGGGGATTATGCAAATCAATTCAAATGGGACTCTGCTAACGGTTGCTATGCACAACGGTATGCAGGCTGGGGGTATCGCTTCTCCCTACATCCAGCGCCTCCGTGACTGTATGAGTAATGGTACTACCTATGTTGCTAAAGTGACCGCCATTAACGGTGGTCAGGTCAGGGTCAGTGTGTACGCGATATGAGCAACAGCAAAACGGTCAGTACGGAGATCATCACTATTGCAGGCGGTGCCTATCATGAAATTATCCTTTATCCAGGAAATCACCAGGTTTACGGTTCAGCGGGAAGGGCGGCATCAGCACTGGCAACGCTCGGTGTAAACGTTGATTTGTACACCTACGCTGATGAAGTAGTCAATTCGGTTCTTCGAGAACGCGCCTGTTTTGAAAACTTCACGCTTCATACGAATGAAGTACGTGAATCCGTCATATTCCATTATGAGCATGGGCTGGCGGAACCTCGAATTTTCAATTACCCGGACACCCCTTACCCGGCCATTACAGTGAAAGCGCCCTGTATTCTACGCTATGGAATGCTGGAGGGATCCGCTGTAATCGACGCGGAATACGCAGTATATGATCCCCAGAATGTGACCAATCCGGAGCCATTCACAGCAAACGGATCCAGAGCAAAGCACCTCGCATTGATCCTTAATCGCTATGAGGCGAAGACCCTTAGTGGCCAGAGTGAATTATCCGACAGAGAGCATGCAGAGTTTCTCTACGAAAGTGGTCATGCCGAAGTCATCATTATCAAGCAGGGCCCAGCCGGTGCACTCATCTGCGATAAAGGGAAAATATCCTATATCCCTGCCTATGAGACAAGTCGGGTCAACAAAATTGGATCTGGTGACGCATTCGTAGCCTATTTTTCCCGTGAGTGGATGCTGAACAAAAAAACAGCCCACGATGCTGCGAATTATGCCTCACTTGCCACCGCATGCTACTGCGAAAGCGGACTTTTTCCTTCAGCAGAAGGGCTGGCTGCTTTCAGTCCCAGCCCCATCAAGCTTTCTCAGGCGTTCATTGAGGGTGGCAACAGAAAAGTCTATCTGGCTGGCCCCTTCTTTACCTTGGCACAGCTCTGGCTTGTTGAGCAAGCGCGACGGAACCTGAGCGATCTTGGGCTGGACGTTTTTTCCCCCTACCACATGGTTGGACACGGACCCGCAGAAGAAGTAGTCGAAAAGGATCTTGATGCGATACGGCAGGCCGACATCGTTTTTGCAATAGGTGATGCACTCGACTCCGGCACCATCTATGAAGTCGGTTACGCACGGGCGCTAGGCACCCCGGTGGTGTTCTATGCCGAGAACGAATCGGAAGAGGATCAGAAAATGATGGAAGGATCAGGATGTATCTTGAGCAAAGATTACGTCACAGCAATTTATAAAACGCTCTGGGTGGCCGCTCAAAAATGAAAACCGCACTTTTACTTTCTGGCGGAATGGACTCCATTGCTATTGCCTGGTGGAAGCGCCCGGATATAGCACTGACACTCGACTACGGTCAGCAAGCCGCCAATGCCGAAATTAAAGCTGCCACTGCCACCTGTGAGGCCCTTGGAATTGAGCATCACA
The DNA here is from genome assembly GCF_016859735.1 of Lelliottia sp. RWM.1. Lineage (NCBI taxonomy): Bacteria > Pseudomonadati > Pseudomonadota > Gammaproteobacteria > Enterobacterales > Enterobacteriaceae > Lelliottia > Lelliottia sp. RWM.1. The sequence goes on from NZ_WLVC01000009.1 coordinate 71,041, forward strand.
TTATACGCATTGACTGCCGTTCGCTGGGATCAGGGGATATGGCTGGTACCGCTATGGATCCGAATGCACCATCGAGCGATTGGTGGCCGTATCGTAACCAGATGCTCATCTCGCTGGCGGCCATGAAGGCAATAACGCTTGGCGTCACGCACCTGTGGATCGGCACAGTGAAGTCAGATGAAACGCATCTAGATGGTACCATAGGCTTTATCAGCAGAATCAGTGAGCTTATGTCGTTTCAGGAAGGAGGCATGGTTGTCGAAGCTCCGGCAATTACGTTATCAACCTCTGAGTTGATCAGAATTTCAGATGTTACGCCAGGTGGCCTCGCTTGGGCCCATAGCTGCCATAAGGCAAACATCCCATGCGGCAACTGCCGGGGGTGCAATAAGTATTTTCAGGTTCTGGATGATGTCGGATATGACTTGGACCGTTCCCGCTAGTCCTGTTCCTCGCGAACAGCCACTCAGTTATCAACCCGTTAACTGGCCCGCCGGAGATCCGTTTTTTCTGCCGCCTCCTTCGGAGAATGCAGTGCTTCCCGGATTGAATGATGTGATCGAAACCCGTAGAACACAGCGAAACTTCAGCCACGTCAGTCAGGCCCAGCTATCTCACTGGCTATGGCTAACCGGCAGAGTGATGGCTGTGGGACATTCAAGCTATGGCTTTCCACTAACTCAACGCCCCGTCCCCTCCGCTGGGGCCATACATCCTATTCACATTATTCTTTCCCTCCCTGAACGGGATGGGTGGCAGCTGTATCTGCCTGACATGCACGCGCTGGCACCGCTTCGGATCCCTGAGCAGACCCGATTCGAAATACGCGATGAGCTTTTGCCGGTAATTGATATCCAGAGCGGAATTATTGTCAGACTTATCGCTGAGCCGGGAAAAACGTCAGCAAAATATTCAGATGCTGATAGCCTTGTTTGGCGCGATTCTGGTGTTCTTGTTGGGCAGATGGCGCTTGTTGCCGAAGCGCTAGAATGCAATTTTTGCCCGCTGGGCATTACAGGCCATGACTGGTGCTCCGGATTAAAACTGGAAGGTCGTCTGGCTGGTACCGGACTGGCGGTTTTTGGCTCGCGATGAACGAGGGCGCAATTTCGCAAGAGGCTGGTCGCGCATGTTTTCGATGAGACTGAACACCGTACTGGAAGAGGCCTGCATTTCATACCAGATAAGCGCATCCAGCTCGGATGCTTTTACGCCCATAGCTTCACTGAACTCCAGAAATATTTGTTCCAGCTTCAGGTAGTCACGTTCAACAGTAAGGTCTCCCGGGAAAAAACCTGCAAGTAATCCCGCCCTAAGGATGTGAATGTCCAGAATAGCGACATCATCCGCACAGAGCCAGTTACGTGCTATCCATGATGCCGTTTTATGACCAATACCGGGAATGGAGGTCAGCCAGTCTCTGAGAGCACGGCCCGAATCCGTCGGCGGCATCTCTACATCCAGCCTGTTTAGTGCAACCGAGAGATAGCGCGATTTTTGCCGAGCAAAGCGGTAACGCACTGATTTGTTACCAGTTTTAATGGGCTCTGATAGCCATTCGTAAAGAGTGGCTTCAGATGGTGGCTGAGCATCAAACGCACCGCAATCCTTCAGCTTATTGAATGCGGCAAGGCCTATCGCAGCTGGTATGCCGTGTCCACCCAGCAGGCAGGCACCCACTTCCTCTTTGAGCGTTCGCCCAAGCTTGTAATTGACGGCATTGACTTCCAGACGACGGGCGAGTATTTGATAGGCCCAGTACGCTGGCGATGGGAACGCCTCAATTCTTCCCCACCGAACTCCCGGCAGGATATCCTGTTCCGGAGCTGGAAAGTCAAGATTGATAATTGTCGGTCCAATGAAGACCGCTCCGCGCTGCGTCATACAGTCTCCAGACCATAAGTTGCGTTCAGCCAGTTGATCAGTTCGTTGCGCTCTGCGGGTTCCATTCGTTCTATGCGATCATAAAGCCGAGTGCGTCTGCGGGCCAGAGTCTGTCTTTCCCGATAACTGCTGCCCATGTATCGCGCGTCATGCAACCTGTCAGGAACATCAAAGTTCATCCATACGCATTCTTCACGCACGCTCGTATGAGTCTTGGCGTTAAATCGCTCGCAGCGCCATCCGCTCAGCATTTCGTCATAGATAGGATTTCCGTAACCGGATATCATGACCATGCAGGGCAACCTGGCAAGCACTTGCAGCAACCGGCGATGATCGTCATCTGAATATTCATGACGATAGATTTTGCTACGTTTACGCGTGCTATGAACATAGGGTGGGTCGGCGTAAACCAGTTCACTACCCTGATACGGAAACGTACTGAGATACGCTATAGCGTCATCCTGAATGAGTTCGCAGGGAATATCCCCGCCGCGCCATACATCAATAACCTGTTGGTCAATATCGATTCCAATATTACGGGCTGCTGGCCGTTTGTTGCGCATCACAGCTCCTCCACCAAGGTGGGTTTCAATATATGTCTCGTGCACTGGCATCAGGTTGATGAGTCTCTGATAGCACTTGCCTTTACCACCGGGATATCTCATGCGCTAATCATCGTCATTTCTGACGATGATGTCAATTACAATCGGTATTGGTGTACGCGCTCCTTTACTACAAGGTACATAATCAATAACTTGATAGTTCGTTTTTTGTAAACTCTATTGCATAGCTGTTCGCACTAACGCATAGCAACGTGATGATTTAAAAAATATATTGTCTCGTTACAGGAATAGATGCGATAGATAATTTATTCTGCTCAATGATGGATGCGACGGATGCATTTTCACTTCCAGGGTGCAGCACGGACGAGCACTCGCCCGGAACTCTTTAACGATGATAAAACCTGGGTAGTTTGCTGGCACAGAGGATTCATTCCGAATAACAGGGACGAATCTCAGCCCCGGGTTTACATTTCTCACGTCTGCGCTTAAGCAGGCTGATTGCTATATTCTGCCCACAGGAGCCTGTATGACACGCAGCAAAGAACAGCTCTGGTCTGAACGTCAGGGGAACAATACCCGTAGGCCAGATGAAATAAGGTCGGAATACGAACGTGATCTTTCCCGACTAATCCACTCTTCCGCGTTCAGGCGATTACAGTCGAAGACACAGGTGCTGGGGCTGGGCGAGAGCGACTTCTACCGCACACGGCTGACTCACTCTATGGAGGTAGCGCAGATTGGCAGCGGCATCCTGTCTCAGCTGAATATACGCTATCCCGTTGGGGTAGCGGCTGAGGCGGAATTCCTGCCTCACCCAAGCCTTATGCAGGCTATCTGCCTTGCCCACGATATCGGCCATCCCCCCTTCGGTCATGGTGGTGAAGTTGCGCTTAACTACTGCATGAGAGCCTATGGAGGCTTTGAGGGTAACGGACAGACGCTGCGTATACTCACCCAATTGGATAAGTACACCGAGTCCAACGGGCTGGATCCGACGCGCAGGCTTATTCTAGGCGTGCTGAAATACCCGGCAAGCTACTCTGAGGTAGTCAACGAGAGCGCTTACGGCCAGCTAGAGTCAGGAAGCCGTGAATGGCTGTTTAAATCCTCCGGCTTTAAGCCCCCGAAATGCTATCTGGACTCCGAAGCGGATACTGTCAGCTTCGCACTCCAACCTTTTGATCATGATGATGCGCTGTTATTCAGATCCGGAAGAAAGACCACCGAGCCGGTTGAGCACAGGAAAACGAAATATAAAGCGCTGGACACAACGATTATGGACTTAGCGGATGAGATATCCTACTCACTCCATGATCTTGAGGACGCGATCTCACTGAGAATGATCGACAAAAGCATGTGGATGGACTACTTCAGTGACAAGTCGCATCTGTTTGAAGCATGTCAACGTAGCTCGTTTGACCTGACCGCTGAAGACGTAGCCGATAAGCTGTTCGGCAGAAGCTACCTTCGCAAGGAATGTATCGGAACGCTGGTTCATCTGATGATCACAAGTGTCACGCTTCAGGTGCAGCATCCTGATTTCAAGTGCGGAATGCTTCGCTATAAAGTGGCACTACCTGCTGAAGTCGAAGCCTTACGTAAGGCCATTTTCAGTCTGGTTGAGGACAAGGTTATCCGGCACGAAAACGTTCAGCTACTGGAGTTCAAAGGCCAGAAGTTGATTGTAGAGCTGTTCAATGTGCTGGCAAGCGACCCCACACGTTTTCTCCCGGCAGAGACGTGCAAGAAGTATAGAGAAGCTGAAAAAGCTGACGATAAAAAAATGCGGGTCATTAGCGACTATGTTTCAGGTATGACGGACGAGTACGCGACCCGGATGTATGAGAAAATCTTTGTTCCGCGCAAAGGATCAATCTTTGACAGACTCTGATGTTCCCCCTGCACATGGCAAAACCGTGAGCATGATGAATTAGAAGTTGGCACTGGCCCTGTTTTCAGGGGGGCTCAATCCTTATCAGTATTGTCGGGTTCTATGGCTTTTTTTGGGATAGCATAAGCTCTATTGCTAACTCAGCATACTGCGCGTCACTGGGCCAGAAAGTCACGGTTACTGAATAAGTGTCAGTTACAAAAAAAGCGGGGGTAGCACCCCGCTTTGGTATTTTTGGTAAGTAGCAACCCGGAGGCGGGAAGCTTTGCTTATCCTAACCTCAACTGCGCTATGTATACAAATTTTTGAGCCTTTCTGTAAGTTTGTGTAAATTTTCATTTGTTAAATGGTGATCGAACAGGAGGTTTTTGCACTGCAAGCCACTCCATTAAAAATCATTTTCCCACTACAGCACATCTGACTTTTTTCATCTGTTTTAAATTAAAATCATTTCTAATCAATTAGATACTATTTGATGCGGACGATGTGCTGTAGCGGGATGTATCAATTATCTATTAATAAAAGATAGTTGAATTATTTTTACTAATACTGATTAGTGCAATGATACTTACTAAATGGTTTGAAATAATGTAAGTTGTTGATATATAATCATAGTTATAGACATGATGTATGATGGTACTAGCGGGGGAGCTCTAATGATCCAGATAATTATTGAGAAATGCGGAGATAGCCCAGTATTCAAAATACCAGAAGCAATTATGGAAAAAGTTGGCTTCAGTATCGGCGATGCTATTGATATTGAAGCCAAAAATGGCTGTATCATTATTGGCCCAGCGGAACTGGTTAAATATTCCCTTGAAAATCTTATTGAGGGCATTTCTGAGGTTAATCTTCACAACAGAGTTGACTTCAGGCTGCCAATAGGCAAAGAGTTGCTCTGATTCTCTTTTAGACTAATTCCAGAAAATTGGAATGATTGCGGTGAGCAACAACCAAGAGAGGAAAGTAAAGTTTTTAGTCGTAATAAAGGCTATTTTTTACTATAAACTTCACATAGTTAATAAATTATCATATAACAATATGAAATTATTATATTTTTTGTTTTGTTTTCCACTATCAGGTAATTAGAACCATTTTAAGGTTTGTTGCTGCATAAAAAAAGCCCCGTCAGGGCTGAGGGATCCCCAGAAACATCATCAATACACCATGATGATGTTTCGATAGGCCCTTGCCATATCTGCATATACCCTGTCGGGGTTCATCCCCGACAGGAGCCCCGGTGACTGCCGGATGACATTTTCACTCAATGTCAGATACGACAGCACCCTGCGTGATTTCTCACTGTTCGCCTGGAACCATCGATTTATTCCCTTACTTTCAAGGTAATATCCCGTCAGCCATAGGATGATGCTGTAGAGAACTGCAACCAGGCAAAGCACGGATAGTCTTTTTTCTCCCCGACTTTTACTTGCCCGCACTCCCAGCCCATAGCGCTCGCTTTTTTCATCTCTGATAATCTTGTGCTTAACACGTGCGGGGCCTGGCAGGTATCTGCCGATGCTGGTAAGAGAAAGCGAAGCACCACGTGTCAGGGCCACGGTCATATCGAGCAGGGCGTTTTTACGGTACTGATGAATGGAGTTCAGGGACTGGCTGAAAAATTTATGGCAAACTTGTGAAGCAGGCATAGAGGAGTGACCTTACTTTTTGGTGGAACACTAAGTAGATCACAACCTTCTATGCCTGTCTTTATTTATGGGGAGCCTTCAGCCCTGACGGGGCTTTTTTGTTATCACTACCTCCAGGGGAGGTGGTGATGGATTTTGGGGTCTATACCGCGTGTTTATTCAAAAACACGATAAAATCATTAAACGAGAGCGGTCTGGAGAAAAAGTACCCCTGCAAACAATCAATCTGGTTGTTTTTGAGATAGTCGACCTGATAGTCATATTCGACGCCCTCAGCCGTTGTGAGGATGTTCATTCTTTTCGCCATATCGATTACGCAGTCAATTAACGGCGTTGCGACGTCTTGCGAGATTTGCCGGATAAACATTCTGTCTATTTTGATGCTGTCAGGCCTGAGGTTAGCGATAAAGGCCAGATTCGAAAAAACCGTACCAAAATCATCCAGCGCGATCAGGATCCCGCTGTTTTTGATATGGATAATTTTTCTGGCGATGGCATCAGACAGATCGATGTTTTCGCGTTCGGTAATTTCAAAGACCAGGGTGATTCCCTGCGCCGCAAAAACAGGGGCCCTGGTATCAATAAACGTATCAAAGGAATCGTCGGCTAAGTGGGCGTAGCTAATATTGAGATTCAGGTTGAAGCCAGGCTCAAGTGCTATTACGCCACGACGGATATCGTTGACGACTTGCACCAGCAGGCTTTCCGTCAGATTGATAACTAACCCCGTACTTTCCGCCACTGGAAAAAAACATCCGGCGGGATAAAACCCAGCTCTTCATGATTCCAGCGGGCGAGGATCTCTGCCCCGGAAATGGTGTTGTTACGGGCGGAAATCAGCGGTTGATAGTATGGGTGGATCTGATGGTGCTTAATCGCATTAGCCAGCTTTCCGACCACTTTTGGCAGGACCATTACCTTGGTGCTCGCCGGATACTGACAGATGAGGTCGTGCTCTGATGCGCGGTCCGTTAATTTAAGATGGATAGAGACATTTCCATGGCCCAGACACGCCTGAAATTTGCCATTGATGATGGTTCGACAAACGTAAAAATTAGCTGGATTGAGAACGGCATCCTGAAAACCGTGGTCTCCCCGAACTCTTTTCGCAAAGACTGGAAGAGTGCGGCATTGCTGCGCGGTCAGGCGGTGTACAACTACACCATCGGTACGACCAAATATACCTATGACGCGACCTCGGATAAGGCGCTGTCGACTACGCACATTGAATACCAGTATGGCGATCTGAACCTGCTGGCCGTCCATCACGCACTGCTGCAAACCGGCGTTGTTCCGCATTGTTGACGTTCAGGTGATGCCGGAGAGTCTGCCTGCTGCCCTGTCACATTTGGTGAATTCCAGCGTGAACGAATTCACCAAATCACTGGTGGTTGATTGCGGCGGCACAACCCTGGACATGGGCGTGATTGTTGGCGAGTTTGATGATGTGTCGGCTATTTACGGCAACAATGAAATTGGTGTGGTGATGGTGACCGATGCTACCTGCAAGCTGCTGGCGGCGGCGGGTAGCGATTCCAGTTATCTGGTGGCGAATGAACTGATTAAACGCCGCCACGATCCCGACTTTGTGAAGAGCGTGGTTAATGACGAGTCGCGGATCGATGAGATCCGCGAAAAGATTGAGATCAAAATCCAGGAGCTGGGCGCTCAGGTGGCCTATGAGGCGAAGACGTTCGCCAAGAACCCAAACCGTGTTTATCTGGTCGGCGGCGGGGCGCATCTGATTGAAGAGGCGATGCGCCAGGCATATGCCACGCTGGATGAACGAGTCATCAGCATCGATAACCCGCAACGTGCGCTGTCACGTGAGATCTGCCTCTATCACTCTGACGCTGGTGCGCAGGCGATCGATGAACCCCTGATGGCTGAGGTGGGTGAGGATGCGTAAGGGAGGGATCCGCCGCGTCAATCTGTCCCTGCACCTGACCCCGGAAAAATCGCGCGCAGACCTGCGCGCGATGCAGCAGTTGCAACGCTGGCATCAGTCGATGAACCAGTCGGACAGCATTGATGACTCCAATATGGAGATTCGCGCGTTTCACCGTAACGTCTATCTGGCAGGATTGCAGTTGCATCTGATGGACCCGGCGTTGTGCCGCCATGTGGCGGAATCTCTGGGGCGAGAACATCTTACGCCGGCAGAACTGCTCAGTGAATTGCAGCCACAAGAGGTGCTGGCCGATCGATCCGATACGGCTTCAGAGCACCTCTCGCAACTGCACAAAATCCGTGAAGAGGTCGCGGCGTTAAAACCGTTGCTGGAGCAGCAAAAGCTTGCATTGCAACCACTCAGACTGGCCGGAAAACCGCAAGCGTGCCAGAGCTGGAACGCACTAGCGGCAAAGAAGAGATTGATTTGAGCACTGTCGATGCCCCCACCCAGAAAATGCAGAAGGTGAGGCAGAAAGGGATTTTCTGACGGAGGATGTTTTCCCCTCTCACGCTACCGGAGAGGGGAGTGTGCCGATCTTCCCCGAATCACATATCAATACTTACGGATGCGTAAGGTCAATTTTCCGGTAATAAATCGCTTAAGGTTGCGCAAGGTCATCAATCTTAGCAACGTTCTGCAGGACATTTTTTTATTACGAATAACATAAAAGGTGAAGAGCTGATATTTGCGGCTGGAGATATCCAAACTGGCCTGATGTTTTCTGTAAAAGTTGAAGTAGCCTGAGAATTTTTTCCCGGACTGGGTGATCCGGCCTTCGCCGTGGTCAACGTAAAGTACCTGCGTGGCGAGATTAATTTTGTAGGGCCGCCCATACTCCTGCTGTAGACGGTAAAAGGCGTCATAGTCCTGTGCGGCTGTTAACGTCTCATCAAAAAGAACAGGCTTTAACCTGTCAGTACAAGTAAAAATCTGGTTGCCGATGATATTTCTTTTTTGGAAAAGCGACCCTGAAAAAGCAGGTTTAGGATAGAGGCGAAGGTCATTAAGACTCGAATACAATTCCCCTTCGCAGATAAAATCATCGGCATAAAGAAAAGAGAATCCAGCCAGTAAATAGTGATATTTCATAAATGTGGTCAGTCTGTTAGGTGGCCACTCATCGTCATCATCGATTCCGGCAATATATTTACCTTTGGCTTGCTCAATCGCCTAGTTTCGTACACTACAAGCACCTGATTTGAAATCGTTATAGATGTAGTGAATACGAGGGTCTGCCGTTGCGTTGATAAATGCCTGTAGTTGGCTATTCTCAGGTGAGTTGTCATCAACAATTATTAGCTCCCAAAATGGATAGGTCTGCTCCAGTACGGACTGGATGGCGCGCATAGCCATCTTTTCTCTGTTCCAGGTCGGCATATAAATAGAGACCATCAGGCTGGACTGAGTGGCCTGGCTTGGCATTTCCAGGCTGAACGTATTGGTAAATTCAGCGGTATGAACGTCACTGCCCGACAAACTGAGTCCTGTCACATCCACATTCTGAAACTGGCAATCTGAAAGATCGCAAAAGTTGAGATTCACCGAGTTCAGGGAACTTGATACAAACTGGCAACCTACCAGTTTACTGTGTGAAAGGTCGGTTCCAGTAAGGTTAACAAATTCAAAGCGAACTGATCTGAGGTTAGAAAAACGAAGATCCGCTCCCTGTAAATCAAGGTGACTGACAGTCCCTTTTTTTATTGCACTCTGATGCTTATTTAATCTTTTTAATAAATTATCTTTCTTGCGAGGTAGCATATATAAATTGCCTGAATAAATAAGAGGGGGATGTATATTGTCTTTTTTAATGTATAAATATCACGGTGTTTTTTTGTGGTTGTGATTTATTATTGCCTGATAACCTTTCTAAGGTAAAGCCGTTTAGACATAATTCGCATCACATTGTTGTGAATATCAGTACGTTGAATGCTGATGCTGATGCTGATGCTGATGCTGATGCTGATGCTGATGCTGATGCTGATGATGTGGTTTTAAGATGTTATTTATTTGAAAAATAATCCACTGCTTAATATATCAGCTGAATCTTATGGCTGATGATTAATTACGGGTGTTTTTTGTGTTTTCTATTTGGAAAATATAATCCTTTTTATTGACTGTTATTGGAATCTAAATTCAGGGATGTTGATATGGAAAGTCGCGTTGTTACGAATCGCATGATGAGTGATGTGAAATTTGTTACCCCAGCCATGTTTATGGGTGATGGAATATCGGTTTCTGCTGCGTTGCAGGCAATGTGTGATTATGCGAAACAGTGTGCCGTACCTGTCATCGCCACAGGCTTTAGCGGCACACTTGATGCCAGTCTGGTCATTGATGGGATCCAGTTTATCGGGGGCGGTTCAAAGGCCACTGGACGATCACCGTCAAGGGAGATGTGTTTATCCATGATGCCGTGTTTGATGGCCCCGCAATGGTACATGGCGGAGGGGATATTATTCTTCGCTCTCTTGAATTTAAACATCAGGTCTCAACGGCGGCGCTCCTCGTGATGAACTTACCTGTTGTCAGTTCGCTGGGGGTGACGGATTGTACTTTTTCCAGTTGCCACTTTGGCATTCTTCAACAAGGTAATGAAGGTGAAAAACTGCAATGGGGAAGAATTACTCGCAGTTCATTTACCGATCTGAATGGTGATGCTATTGAGTTGAATGTGGTGAACGGACACTACCAAAATGGCGGCATGCTGATAGAAAATATTCAGATCAACAATATTAATCATAAAAATGCGCAGCCCAACTGGGGAATTGGTATTGGTATTGCGGGAAAAGGACCTTATTCACTTGACCAGAAAGATTCCGATTTTGCCTCTGATATTATCGTTCGAAATGTGTATGCAACCAAAACCCGGCAATGCATACATTTTGAAGTGTCGCGAAATTTTATCGTTGAAAATGTCGAGGTTTATCCTGACAGCAATGTGTCACTGAACGCCGGTTTGACGTTTTCAGGTCTGGCCTTTTATGGCTGTCGTGATTTTCAGGTGAAGGGTGTGAAAGGTGAGCCTGTCGGAAACGGTAAAAGAATCGTGTACGTGGCCTGGGGGACAAACAACGGCATCTATACTGCACCCTGCCGTAATTTTGTTTTGTCTGATATTACGACTCAGGATGGTACTGTTGAGGTTGCCACCTCCAGCACAAATGACGTCAGCAATGAGTTTTCACTGACGAATATTACTGCAAATATTGTGCGGCATCGGGGGTCTGGTTCGAAAATGACGTTTAGCTGGATCCGTTGTCAGAAATTCGATGCCATAGGGAATTACAAGTTCGGCGAAGGGGAAGGGGGAGGCGTATACAATCGACAGGCATATATCGAGGCTACCATCAATGCCGTCCAGGAAATGAAGGGAGGGCAGCAACCGAATAGTGCTTTTTCCCGTCTGGAATGTGACCGGTTGTATACCAGTGATTGTAATATTGATGTCGTTCAGTCGACATCTGTCACAGGCGCCCGGGGTTATATCCTGGGTAATATCGATCACAGTTATTTTTTGTCTGGGGACGCTTTCCCTCAGGGTTTTGAATTTAGCGAAAATGATGTGTTGTATAAAAAATCTGGGGGTATGTTTGTTGTCACGCAGGCTGGGGCGTTGATGAGCGGCGGTGATACAGTAAAAGCGGCAGAGATTGGGCAGGATTATCTTATCTGCGCAGGCTCTCGAAACTGGGCGTCCACTAATACGAAGTCAGCGAAAACCAGAATTATGATTCCTGGCGGTGGACGGGGAGGTGAAACGCTCATTGCCACGATAACCCGAGCGCCTTATCCCGTCAGTGGGGCTTACAGGATTTACATCACTCCTGCACTGTTTGCCCCCATATCGGAAGGGACGATCATCAGTCCAGCCTCCCCTGTAAAGTATGTTGATGTCAGTGCTGATGTTCTGGATCTAAATACTTATCAGGAAAATGCCTCTCTTTAAATCACGTCCCTGATACCTGAACAGGTGTGTTCTGTTCAGGTATCGCGTGTTACACCACCACGCACATCGGCCTGCCTGACACCGGATCGGGGTGGATTTCGGCTTCGACGCTAAATACCGTTTTCAGTAACGCGGGCTGCATCACCTCTTCCGGCGATCCTTGCGCCATTACGCGCCCGTTTGCCAGGACCACCAGATGATCGCAATAGCGGCTGGCCTGGTTCAAATCATGCAGTACGGCGACCACCGTTTTTCCCTGTGTTTTTAGTGTGCCCATCAGTCGCATCAGCTCAACCTGGTGATTGATATCGAGATAGGTTGTGGGTTCATCGAGCAAGACGACCGGAGTATCTTGCGCCAGCACCATTGCCAGAAAAGCCCGCTGACGTTGTCCGCCGGATAGCTCGGTTAGCCGACGTTCGGCAAGATGGTGCGTCTGAGTCTGGCTCATGGCTACATTGACCCGCGCATTGTCTTCAACGGACAACCGTCCCCATAACGATACCCACGGGCTACGGCCATAACTCACCAGTTCCCGAACGGTGATGCCTTCAGGGGTTAAGTGATGCTGCGGCAATAGTGCCAGTTGACGGGCGAACTGACGTGATGTGAGGCGGTTAATGGAGTGTTCTTCAAGCCACACTGAGCCAGATTTTGGGGCTAGCAGGCGTGAAAAACAGTTCAGCAGCGTGGATTTCCCGCATCCGTTGGGGCCGAGTAGCGCAGTAATTTTCCCCTCAGGTAACGTGAGTGAAAGCCCGTCCAGCACCGTTTGCGAACCATAACTGACGGTCAGATTTTCAGTACGTAATCTCATTTATCGCATTCTCACAAGCAGCCAGACAAACCACGGTGCACCGATAATGGCGGTCAGTACGCCAGCAGGAAGTTCCAGCGGCGGGTGGATAATTCGCGCCAGCAGATCGGCAACCACCAGCAGCAGTGCCCCCATCAGAGCGGAGACTGGCAGCAGCCAACGGTGACGTCCCCCGGTCATTTTTCGCACCATATGCGGCACGACCAGACCGATAAAACTGATGGGGCCGCAGACGGCAACACCGGTTGCCGTCATGGCCACAGCCAGCATGAGTCCCCAGAACTGAAGACGCCGGACCGGTACGCCAAGCGTGGTGGCTCTGGCATCACCCAGCGCCAGCAGATCGAGGTCGCGGCAAAATCGCAGGCTTAACGGCAGAAGCAGCACCAACAGGGGAACGGCCACTTTCACAAAGCTCCAGTCGCGCCCCCACAGGCTACCGGTCAGCCAGAGCAGGGCATTGCTGACATCTTGCGGGCGGGACAACATCAGATAATCGGTGATGCTTGCCCAGCAAGCAGAAAGGGCAACACCGGTGAGCGCCAGTCGCATCGGCTGGGCGGTATCGGCCAGGAGTCGCAGCAGGAGCAGTGCTGCCATTCCACCGCCAAACGCCAGCAGTGGCAGAAATATGACCGGAAGTGAGGGCAGTAAAAGCAGCGCCCCCACGGTCGCCAGGCTGGCCGCATGGTTTACGCCAAGGATATCCGGCGAAGCCAGCGGATTACGCACGATGCCCTGAACCAGTACACCGGCGACGGCCAGTGCGGCCCCGACAAACAGCGCCAGAAGCAACCTCGGCAGGCGGTAATCCATCAGAACGTAGTAGTGTTCCCGGCCAGTATGCCAGTCGGTCAACAGGGCATGCCACGGCACGGCGATGACCCCCATCTGGAGTGATAATACGGCGCAACCCGCTAACGCAATTGCAAGGAGGCTCACCATCGCGAATCTCATCCGCGCCTCCTGACCAGCCACACAAAGCAGGGCGCGCCAAGCAATGCCAGCACAGCGCCTGCGGGAAGATCGCCGGGGAAAGCCAGCGCTCTTGCCAGTACATCGGCCAGCAGCATCAACGTAGCGCCCATCAGCATACTCATAGGCAAAACCTTGCGCTGATCAAACCCAATCCAGACACGGGCGAGGTGCGGCATGAGTAAGCCAATAAATGCGACAGGTCCCGCCACGCTGACACACGCGCCCACCAGAATCAGCACCAGCACATTGATGAGCAGACGTAGTCTCGGCAAATTCACGCCCAGCGTATGGGCGGTATGGTCGCTAACGTTGAGCAGATTAAGTTGATTCGCCAGCAGCAAAATGACCGGGGTGACGATCACCACCATCGGAAAGAGTTGCCAGAATTCCTGCCAGCGTGCATGGGAAACGCCGCCGGCAAGCCAGTAAAAAATGCCATAAGCGTGATCTTCAGCCAGCAGTAGCGTGATGCGGGTAAGGGCCATGCAAAACGCCGAAAGTGCGATGCCCGCCAGGATCAGCTTATTGCGATCCTGCGTGTGCCGGAATCCCCCGCCTGCTGTCATCACCAGCAGCCAGCTCATACCTCCGCCACAGGCTGCGATAAACGCCACGGAATAACCAGCGATGGGCGTCGGGCTGAGCGCACTGGTCAGCGCCATCGCCAGCGCCGCACCGCTGTTAATACCGAGGAGTGAAGGCGAAGCCAGCGGGTTGTGGGTCAGGGTTTGCAGCAATGCGCCCGCCAGTGCGAGACTCGCACCAATCAGCATAGCGACCAGGCTTCGCGGCAGGCGAAGATTATGCACCAGCGCTTCGGGCAGCGTCGGCGTGTGGCCTGGAATGAGCGCTCGCAATGCCTCTGCCCCAGAAACAGGAATGGCCGAGTAGCAAAACAGACTCAGCCAGAAAATAGCGATAAGCGCCACGATGGGAATGCCCCACCGCAGCGCGGGATGATGTAGATCGATCATTTCACATCGGCAAGTGGCTGGTGGTGAAAGATTTTTACCGTGTCACTGGCAATGCGTTCTGCGGCGAAAATTCCCCGCATTCGCGCCCAGGCGTTACTGTCGACCGACGCGACCTGCTGTTTTTGCGCTGCGGTCAGTATCTGCCAGAGCGGATCCTGCTGCCAGTTTTTGACGATGCTCTCCTGACGGTAATGGGCAACCAACAACCAGGTTGGGTTAATCGCCAGTAACTGCTCAAGGCTGATGGAGGGCATAGCGGCGCCAGCCATTGCGGTCGGGACATTCAGCCCCAGTGCTTTCAGTACACTGCCGGTGTAGGTGTCCTGGGTATGCAGGTTGAACTGCTGTTCGCGGGATGTGCCAAAGACGACGTGCGTTCCTTTGGGTAACTGGCTGGCCCATTGCGCCATCTTCTCGTGATGCTGCTCAATGCGTGCCTGCATCTGCGCTTTTTTTCCAATCACCTCGCCGATGATTGCCGCTGATTGCAGATTTTCGGCATAGGTTTCATTACGTGATTTGAGCAACAGTACCGGGGCGATTTGCTGTAGCGCACTGTAGATCCCGGCATGGCGACTGCTGTCGGCAATGATCAGATCCGGCTTCAGCGCACTGATCGCTTCAAGGCTGGGTTGTGCGCGGGTTCCGACAGATTGCCAGGGCTTCAGATGTGCACGTACATCAGGCAGAATTCGGCTGGCATCGTTATCGTCTGCGATCCCGACCGGGCTGACATCGACGGCTGCCAGCGCATCTGCAAACGACAGTTCCAGCACCACAATCCGTTGTGGTGTTTTATCGAGTGTAAAAGTGCCATGCTCATCCTGAACCGTGGCGGCAAAGGCGTGGCTGGTGACCAGCATCAGGCCTGCAAAAAGAAAACGGATAAATGCCAACATCGTTGTATTCCTGCTAAAAGCCCGGCAAGCCGGGCATTAACACGTCAGAACTTCAAAGAACCCTGCATGTACAGCGTACGCGGCTGGCCTGCATAGATGCCTTTGTTGTTATCGTCATACGCGCGGGTGAAGTATTCCTGATCGAAGATGTTCTTCACGCCAAACGCCAGGTTCAGGTCAGCCATCTGTGGACCGAAGTCATACGCCACGCGAGCGCCCCACAGCATGAAGCCTGGAATGCGACCGGTACTGCCGTCAGCACTCTCTTTCACGGTGTTGGCGTTATCCGCAAACTGGCTCGACTGGAAGTCACTGTTCAGATTGAACGTCCAGCTACCGGGTTTGTAATCCACACCCAGCGTGCCTTTATGTTTTGGTGAGAACGGAACCTGATTGCCGTAAGTGTCGCCATCTTCACGGATCCGGGCATTCACGTAGGCATAGCTGGCGTACACGGAGACGTTATCCAGTGTTGGCGTCAGTGTGCCCAGATCGTAGCGCGCCTGTGTTTCCAGCCCGGTATGGCGGGTTTTACCCCGTGCAGTCACGGTATCGTTGGTCTGATTAGAGTCGTACTGATTATTGAAGTTAATCAGGAACAGCCCCATTTCTGCGCTCAGCGCACCGTCGTCGTATCGGGTTCCGAGCTCCCAGGTTCGCGCTTTTTCCGGTTCCACATTGCCGCTTTGCACAGCCTTGCCAATTTGGCTGTACTGTACGGTGCCGAACGAGCCTTCAGTGTTGGCATAAAGATTCCAGCTGTCAGTCAGGTGATAGAGAACGTTGAGCGCCGGGAGTGGGGCGTTATAGCTCACTTCCTCGCGCGTGCCTTTGATGTTGTTGTCCTGGTATGACTCGATATGTTCAAAGCGCATACCTGGCGTAATGGTCCAGTTGCCCACATCGATTTTGTCATCCAGATACCAGGCATGCGCCTCTGTTCCGGAGCGGGTATCACGATCATACGGGCTGGAGGTGGACGGCAACTGACCGCTGCTGGTGTTGGTGTAGTAGCGCATTTCATGCGTCGATTCATTGACATAACGGTAACCTACACCGACTTCGTGCGCGGTGGGGCCCATCATAAAGCTCTGGCTATAGCGTGGCTCAATGCCGCGCACCCAATAGTTACGAGGGGAAAGGGTGATGCGTTTACCTTGTTCCAGATAACCGCTGCGCAGCGTTTCGGTGTAGAAACCCTGAATATTGAATTTATGCTGGTTGTCCGGCTGGAACTGGTAGCCCAGGCTCGCCAGTTTGCGACGTCCCCAGAAACGATCATACGGGCGAGTTGATTGCCAGCGATCGGCGTTGTAATCCGCACGTGACAGGCCGCCGGGCATGTCAGCTTCGCCATCGTAATATTGCAGCAGGCTATTAAAAGTATGCACCTCGTTTGGCGCATATTTGCTTTTCAGCATCAGGTCGTCGATTCGCGTGGCGCTGTGCTCGCGCCAGTCGCTACCGCGTGTACCGGAATAGAGAAGTGATGTGCCAAAACCATTATCCGCCGTACCGCCAACCATCAGGTTGTGCGTCTCTTTCGGATTATTTTGCGAAGAGGTTGGGCTGAGCTGGCCTTCAACACCCGCTTCAATCCCAAAATCCTGCGGGATGGCGCGGGTTACAAAGTTCACTACGCCGCCCACGTTCTGCGGTCCGTAGCGAACTGCACCGCCGCCACGCACCACATCGATGGCATCCATGTTACCCAGCGAAACCGGAGCAAGTGAAAGCTGTGGCTGACCGTAAGGGGCAAACGGGACGGGAATTCCGTCCATTAATACCGTCGAACGGCTGGCAAGGCGTGGATTAAGCCCGCGGATACCAAAGTTCATCGCCAGGTCGTGGCTACCGGTTCCGTTGTTTTCCGGGGCGGTGACGCCAGGAATACGGTTAAGCACGTCGCGCATGGTGGTTGCGCCTGTTTTAGCGAAATCCTCACGGCGGATCACGTCGCGTGCGCCAGCATGTTCGAAAACGTCGTTTTCACGCGCATCGCCCAGCCAGTCACCCACCACGGTCAGGGCATCTTCTTTTGGCGTGGGGGCTGCCTCCAGCGTCCAGCTGTTGTTGCCCAGAGGCTTAACCTGCAAACCGCTACCGCTCAGCAGCTGTTGCAGTCCTGTTTCCACGTCGTAGTCGCCGTGCAGTCCGTTGCTGTGTTTGCCGCGCGTCAGGCTGGCATCTACGGACAGGGTGATCCCGCTGTGGGCGGCATACTGGTTGAGTGCTTTGTCCAGCGATCCCGCCGCGATATCAACCTGTGCAGCCAATACGGAAAACGATGCCAGCCCTGCCAGTGGCAGCAGGCTCAGGCGAATGGCGTTAACCAAAGGTGTTGTGTTATGAAAAACGCGTAAAGGCGTCATACCTTCTCCATCATCATTTTTGTTGTATTCAGTTATGAGTCGAACGAGAAGGGTAAAAAGGACAATCGAAATGAGAATTATTTTTCTTACAGTGGCGAGATGTTGACCCAGTATCGCGTAACTGACTGAATTTTAACGGAGAGTGTTTGGGCGATCACGTTCAGGATCGCGTCGGTATTCTTCAGCGGGAATGTCCCGCTCAGGCGTAACCCAGCGACGGCAGGATCGCAGCGCAGTACACCATTACGATAGCGCGCCAGGGTTAATATCACTTCCCCAAGCGGTTTATCACTGAAGCTCAGTACGCCCTGGGTCCAACTGGTAACTTCGTCATCCTGCTGGGTGAGGACGCCAAATTCAGTGGCGCTGAATGACAAACTCTCTCCGGCATGTACGATGCGCTTTTGTGTCGGGGCGTTGGCCAGAATCACTTCCACGGCGTGCTGCTGAACGGCGAGGCGGGTGATGTCGTCCTGTTGGTGAACGGTAAATTCTGTGCCCAGGGCGGTTAACTGGCCCTGGCGAGTGAATACCCGGAACGGGCGCTGCTGTGCATCTTTCGCGGTGGTGATAGCAATTTCGCCGTACCAGAGTTTCACTGTGCGTTGCCGGGCGTCAAAACGGACATCTGCGGCACTTTGCGTATTGAGCATCAGCAAGGAGCCATCTTCCAGTTTGTGCTGGCTGACGTTGCCTTTCGCCGTACGGTAATCGGCGCGCAGTCCTTCACCCGTTTCGGATTGCCAGAGTTGCCAGCCCCCACCCACTCCGAGTAACAGCAGAAGACCTTTCATCACGTTGCGACGGGTCAGCCGTGTGTCGTGCAGCGCCCGGCTGGCGACATCACCAGGAACATGGCTAAGCTGGCTGCGCAAGTTTTCTACCTGCTGCCACGCCCACTGGTTATCCTGATCTTGCTCGTACCACTGCTGCCAGCGTTCCTCCTGCTGAGGACTGACACGCTCGCCGCTTAAGACGGCATACCAGTGCGAAGCGGAGCGCAATGCCTGACGGCGTGAATCGGTTAACGACGGGGTCATAAACCGTGCTCCAGGCGAAACAGCAGACAGTGTTCAATGGCCCTGGCGACATACTTTTTCACAGAGCTGACCGAGACTCCCAGTCTTTGGGCAATGTCGCTATACGTCAGGCCTTCCAGTTGCGAAAGCAGAAAGGCCTCGCGGGTTTTGCCGCTCAAACCATCAAGCATGGTGTCAATCAGTTGCAGGGTTTCGAGCTGGCTTTCACGCTCTTCTGGTGAAGGGGCCAGGGCCTCAGGCAGATTCCCGAGCATCTCAAGGTATGCCTTTTCCAGTGCATGGCGGCGAAAGAGATCAACCATCACCCGTTTGGCAATGGTACAGAGAAATGAACGCGGATCGCGGATCGTGGACAGCGTTTCGCTACTCATCACTCTCAGGAAGGTGTCCTGGGCAATATCATCGGCATCAAATGCCGACTGGAGTTTGCGAGTGAGCCAGGTTTTCAGCCAGCCGTGATGCGCGCCGTAGAGCGATTCAAGTGTGAAAGCAGCGGTGGTAGCGGCGCGGTCAGACATGCGGAATGTATCAAAAGTTAATCATCACGCGGCTATATTAATATGAGAATGGTTCTCATTACAATTGGAAATAAAAAAGCCTCGCAATGGAGGCTCTTAACACATTGTTATCAAAGACGATCAGGTAATCACCATCGGCCAGTCTGGCGGGGTGTGGCTCATCGCTTCAACCATCACCACTTTTACGTTTTCCCAGATCGTTGCGACATCTACCAGAGTGATGCCAAGCAGACCCGTTGCAAACCAGCAGGCGGCTCCGAGTCCCAGGACAGTGCTGATGATGGCAAGGCCAGCGTAGTCAGATTTACGAAATTGAATGTTCAGCGTGCTGGCTAAAAACATCAAAACCGCACTCAGTAACGGCCAGCGCAGAAGAACCATGCTGGTAGTAATGGTTGCCATAAAACCAATCCTCGACAGGGCAGACGAAACGTAATGAAACAGTGTTTTGTGTTACATAAGATATGTGAACTATATCACACTTGCTGTTTTATTCGCCAGCGTTCATGTGATGAAAAATCGATGTTTTATAGCCAGGGTAAATGTGTAGAGCGCCGACGGAAAATATATCTTTGCAGGCGAAGGAATGATTCTTTGTACTCTTTATAATAAATTCATTGAGATAGCAAAACCTCTGCAATAGGTCGTAAGTTGTATAATATTTACAGTATTAAACCTATGGATTATGCTTGAGTGGACATATAAATGTACTCGCAGTTAATAATTCAGGATTTTGAATTTATTGGTTTTCTTACTTTTATGTATCATTTTTATTACGCACAGAATAAGACTGTAATCTTTTAAATATTATTTGGATGTTTAATCTGATTTACCATTTTCCCGAATCCTGATTTATTCGTTGCGGTCGGTTTATCGCTCAATGACCTGCGAATCAACGATGAAAGAAAAACGACGCGAGATTGTTAATGACAGTATGCGGGCGTTGCATGCACTGGCAAAGCTAATGCCTCAACTCACCTCGCAATCCTCTCTGGTAGAAATGCTTGAAACCATCAATCGCACGCTGGGGTCGACACTGGCCTGGGTAAGTGTCGATGATGACACTGGTTTACAGCGTGTTGTGTGTGCCGGTGACGTGACCTGTCATTCTTTTGATGTGACTGATTTTCTGGCCAGCACGTTACTGCAAAGGCACAAACGCTCATGGAGAGCGGTGTACTGGAAAGAAAATATTGGCAGAGCATTGTTTCCTTCTCAGCATCCTGGTTACTCGCAATTACAAAGCGGCGTATTATGTAAGCTCTCATCACAGGACTGGCGATGCAGTGGCTATTTCTTTTTAGCCTTTGACGAACGGTTATATTCGTTACCGATACTCAAAAATATCGTGATGGTTTTGGTTGAAAAATTAAAAGATTATTTGGCAGAAATCGTCGCCAGGGAGAAAACGGCGCAAGAAATGCAGCGAGTTGTCACGCAATATAAAACGCTCTTCGAACGTGCGCCGGTGTTGATGAACGCTTTCGACCGACATAACCGATGTGTGTTATGGAATGCGGAATGTGAAAAAGTGTTCGGCTGGAGCATGGCTGAAATCAGTGCACATTCCGATCCGCTGATGCTGTTTTATCCCGATCCTGAAGAACGGAGGCGGGTGCGAGAGTCGATTCATATCTCCCCACTTAAGGATATGTATGAATGGTATCCTGTGCGCAAAGACGGAATGCAACTCACCATCCTGTGGTCAAATATTCTGTTACCGGACAGCTCTATCCTTAATATAGGTCTGGATATTACCGAGCGTAAAAAAGTGGAGCAGCAACTGGCGGTAAAAGCGACCACTGACGATCTCACCGGATGTTTCAATCGTTCTGCGATTTTGCAGCAACTCAAGTCAGCACTGGCAGTACATTCACTTCAGGATGCGAACAGCCATTTTTGTGTGCTGATGTTTGATCTGGATTATTTCAAGCAAATCAATGACGAATGGGGACACCAGGTCGGTGATGCTGCTCTGGTCCATTTTTGCGATCGGATCCGGGAGTTGAGCCCGGTAGATTCTGCTTTAGGACGGGTGGGGGGGGAGGAGTTCTTACTGCTGCTGGAGGGGACGGACAGCGATGCCGCGATGCTACTATCCGCCAGATTACGCACAACGCTCAGCACAATACCGTTGTTGGTCGGGGATAAAACGTTGATCCTCTCCTTTAGTGCAGGATTGGTAGAGGTGTGTCATGGTCAACGTGATACCTCAGCATTACTGACGCGCGCAGATAAAGCGTTATATGATGCTAAGCGGACGGGAAGAGGGAAAACGGTAGTCGTCTCTGATTATTTATAAATCAAACCCAGAAATGGTCATGAACAAATAGTATGAATTTTCACACTCAAGTTGTGCTTTTTTCATGCTGCCAGCAGTTTGGCTTAATCAACGATCCTCTGTTGTGTTATCTTAAAACTTCCCTGCCAGAATGGATAAATATTTTCCTTAATAGAAACGAAACGAATACTTTCAGTTTGGCTTACGGGAAAATATTATCGTCATAACGAAATTTAAGATTTTTAATACCAAAAGTCAGTTGCTAACTTCGCATGATTCATGCAACGTAATCACCTGTTTATCAAAGCATCCGGCCTTCATTACTACAGGCGCACAAAGAGCAGGGATATAGGGCGGAAAATGAATCGTAGCGCGCAGCGCAAGATGCTGAGAGTGGTAGGGATCATCATGGTAGTTTTGCTACCGGTGATGCTTGCGCTATGGTTTGCTCAGTTACGCGCGGTGACCGAAACAAGTGCCCAACTCCGTTCATTTGCACAACTCGCCTTAGACAAAACTGAACTGGTAATTCAACAGGTTGATTTAGCTCGCGACGCCGCTGAAAAATACCAGGGTAAGTTGTGTACGCCTGGCCATCGTCAATATATGTTGAATGTTGTTCGTGGCCGCCTGTACGTTGCAGATTTAATTTATGCAGAAGGTCAGAATTTTCTTTGTTCGACCGTTTTGACGCCTGACCATCCTTACTTAATACCCACAGCCAATTACAAACGTAAACCTGATGTTGCGATCTATTATTATCGCGATACGCCATTCTTTACTGGCTATAAAATGACGTATATGCAACGTGGGAATTATGTTGTGGTGGTCAATCCACTTTCCTACAGTGAGGTCATGTCGACGGACCATTCACTGTCGTGGGGAGTATATGATACGGTCACTAATGCATTCTTTTCGGTGAGTACGGAAGCAAACGTTTCATTATTAAATTCGAGAATTCGTCATGACGAATCCTCATTTCAAAAGGATGATCGTTTCTATACGATCGTTAATTCTGATAAGCGGCCAATAGCGGCCATTGTGTCGACATCCAATACCCGTTTTTATGAAATTCTTTACCACCAGGCTACGCTGACACTGCCGCTGGGGATGATTTGCAGCATCATTATATTATTGGTGTGGTCACGTACTCATCGCGAGCTCAATTCACCAGGTCGATTATTGCACCGGGCGCTGAATAAGCATCAGCTTTGTGTGCATTATCAACCTATTATTGATATTAAAAATAACAAGTGTGTCGGTGCTGAAGCCCTGCTGCGCTGGCCTGGTTTTAATGGACAAGTCATGAGCCCTGCGGAATTTATTCCGCTCGCAGAAAAAGAGGGCATGATCGAGCGCATTACGGATTACGTCGTTGAGGGCGTGTTCAGCGATCTGGGCCATTTCCTGGCAGCAAACCCACACCTGTATATTTCGATTAACCTGTCCGCGTCTGATTTCCACTCTTCGCGCCTGATTGCCCTGATCTCCGAGAAGGCGAGGTTTTACTCTGTGCGGGCGCAGCAGATCAAAATTGAAGTCACGGAGCGCGGGTTTATCGATGTTCCGAAAACGACGCCAGTGATTCAGGCCTTCCGGCAGGCAGGTTATGAAGTGGCGATTGATGATTTTGGTACAGGTTATTCCAACCTGCACAACCTCTATTCACTGAACGTCGATATCCTGAAAATCGACAAATCCTTCATCGATACCTTAACCACCAACAGTACCAGCCACCTGATAGCTGAACACATCATCGAGATGGCCCAAAGTCTGCGCTTAAAAACGATTGCGGAAGGGGTTGAGACGGCCGAGCAGGTAAACTGGTTGCTGAAGCGTGGCGTACAATACTGTCAGGGTTGGCACTTTGCGAAAGCGATGCCGCCGCAGGAATTCATGACCTGGCAGCAGCAACCTTTACGCTAAACGTGTACATACGCATTAATTCAATTGATGGCGGTAGTCGCTCGGTGTGCGATCAAACTCGCGGCGAAACACGCGAGAGAATGTTTGTTGCGACACATATCCAAGGTCCATTGCGATATCAAAAATGGGGCGCTGCGTAGAGCGCAATGCCTGAGCGGCCAGTAGCAGTCTGCGCTGG
This sequence comes from Lelliottia sp. RWM.1, assembly GCF_016859735.1. NCBI lineage: Bacteria > Pseudomonadati > Pseudomonadota > Gammaproteobacteria > Enterobacterales > Enterobacteriaceae > Lelliottia > Lelliottia sp. RWM.1. Next base: position 94,911 of record NZ_WLVC01000009.1, read on the forward strand.
CGAATATAGTCGCCCAACGTCTGATGCATGACGGTGCGGAACATTCTTTGCAGATACCACTTCGAGTAACCGGATTTCTTAGCGACCACATCAATGTTTAACGGTTGGTCGATATGTTCATCAATCCATTCAATAAGTGTCTGAATAATTTGCTGATGTGACATAAAGTTGCCCCTCTCTAGATACAACTATCTCTGTTGATTCGTCGTTTTCTCTGCGGGCGAGTATAATTCCTCAAGTTAACTTGAGGTAAAGAGGTTTTATGGAAAAGAGATTGCCGCGAATTAAAGCCCTGTTAACCCCAGGCGAAGTGGCGAAGCGAAGCGGTGTCGCGGTGTCGGCGTTGCACTTCTATGAAAGCAAAGGGTTAATTAAAAGTCTCCGCAATGCCGGAAACCAGCGGCGTTATACCCGCGACGTGCTTCGTTATGTGGCGATTATTAAAATTGCACAGCGGATTGGGATCCCCCTGGCAACCATCGGTGACGCCTTTGGGGTGCTGCCGGAAGGCCATTCGCTGAGTGCTAAAGAGTGGAAGCATCTCTCCTCACAATGGCGTGAGGAACTGGACAGACGTATTCATACGCTGGTTGCGCTACGTGACGAACTCGATGGGTGTATTGGTTGCGGCTGTCTGTCACGCAGCGATTGCCCTTTGCGTAACCCTGGTGACCAGCTCGGCGCACAGGGGACGGGCGCACGATTGCTGGAAGAGGATTAACCCAAAAAACTAAAGCGCCAAACCAAGGCGCTTTAGTTTATTCCCGGTCTTTGTCTTTCTCTCTATCCCGCTGGTTCACGGGAGGGTTTTCCCCCGACATCAGCACCCCTCATGTCGAGCTGGTTGAGGAGGTTCCGGTTTGTGCTGACACTTTAATTCTATGCATAACCTTTTTTTTTGCCAGTTGTGATGACTGTTTTTTAGCCAAATTTTTTTCGTGATGTTGTTCGATTTTCTATAGTTAATAAGTATGAAAACAGGAGAACACGATGCTAACGGTACATCACCTCAATCAGTCCCGTTCCCAGCGAGTGATTTGGGCGCTGGAAGAACTCTCCCTGCCTTATGAGATCGTTCACTATCAGCGAGAAAAGAACATGCTTGCTCCTGCCTCGCTCCGGAAAGTTCATCCTCTGGGTAAGTCTCCGGTCGTGGAAGACAATGGACTTATCCTTGCGGAGTCGGGCGCTATTCTTGAGTATCTCCAGGAGACCTACGATCGGGAGTCAAGGCTCAAACCACAGGATGCTGTCAACAGAGTGCAATACCGTTTCTGGCTGCATTACGCAGAAGGTTCGCTTATGCCACTGCTCCTGATGAAGCTGGTTTTTGCGAGCCTGGGCAGACCGCCCATTCCTTTTGGTCTGCGTGCGCTGGGGAAAGTGCTGGGGCAAGGCGTGCAAAAAGCCTGGCTGAATCCTCAGCTAGAAACGCATGCCCGCTATATTGAATCTCATCTTACAGATAATCTCTGGTTCGCCGGCGATCACCTCAGCATGGCGGATATTCAGATGAGTTTCCCGGTTTTTGCGCTGCTGTCGCGTGGGGGGATTGATCACTTGCCCCATATTCATGCCTGGAAGAAAAGGGTTGATATGTTGCCTGGCTGGCAGCGTGCAGTTGCGCAAGGCGGCCCGTTTGATATTCCAGGTTAGGGATAAATGTTATCAAATTGCGCATAGACGATAACGTTTGCGCATCCTCTGATTATTTCTTCAGCGTCATAAGGGAATTTTAGCGAAAAACGATAAAGTTAAGTTGAAAAGGGCTGTGATTAGGCTAGATAATCGTTTGCCTTAATTTGACCACCCGTTTTTTAAGCGCGGAGCTAAACGTTTGCTTTTTTTGTGACGCCCCTTTTCGTTACAAACGCAGCACAAGGATTTGACGTTTCGCTGGCAGTGGAGTGTCCACCACGCTTATTGACGAATGATAAAAACTCTCAGGGGATGTTTTCTATGTCTACGCCATCTGCGCGTACCGGCGGTTCTCTCGACGCCATGTTTAAAATTTCTGCCCGCGGCAGCACCGTACGTCAGGAAGTTGTTGCTGGTCTGACAACGTTTCTGGCGATGGTTTATTCCGTCATCGTTGTGCCGGGAATGTTAGGTAAAGCTGGTTTCCCTCCTGCGGCGGTCTTTGTGGCGACCTGCCTCGTTGCCGGTGTGGGTTCCATCGTGATGGGCCTGTGGGCAAACCTGCCGCTGGCAATTGGCTGTGCTATCTCTCTGACCGCATTCACCGCATTCAGTCTGGTGTTGGGTCAACACATCAGCGTTCCGGTTGCGCTGGGTGCTGTGTTCCTGATGGGGGTGCTGTTTACCATTATTTCTGCAACCGGCATCCGTAGCTGGATTTTGCGCAACTTGCCGCAGGGCGTGGCGCACGGGACGGGAATTGGTATCGGTCTGTTCCTGCTGTTGATCGCGGCTAACGGTGTTGGTCTGGTTATTAAGAACCCGCTGGACGGCCTGCCGGTAGCGTTGGGCCACTTCGCCAGCTTCCCGGTGATCATGTCGCTGATCGGTCTGGCAGTGATTATCGGTCTGGAAAAACTGAAAGTCCCTGGTGGCATTCTGCTGACCATCATCGGTGTGTCCATTGTCGGTCTGATTTTCGATCCAACGGTTCACTTCTCCGGTATCTTCGCCATGCCATCGCTGAGCGATGACAAAGGTAACTCCCTGATTGGTAGCCTGGATATTGTGGGCGCGCTGAACCCGGTGGTTCTGCCAAGCGTGCTGGCGCTGGTTATGACTGCGGTATTTGATGCGACCGGGACGATCCGTGCCGTTGCCGGTCAAGCCAATCTGCTTGATAAAGACGGCCAGATTATCGATGGCGGCAAAGCGCTGACCACCGACTCCCTGAGCAGCGTGTTCTCAGGTCTGGTGGGAGCTGCGCCTGCTGCAGTGTATATCGAATCAGCAGCGGGTACGGCGGCAGGCGGTAAAACGGGTCTGACGGCGATCACCGTAGGCGTACTGTTCCTGCTGATCCTGTTCCTCTCCCCGCTCTCTTATCTGGTTCCGGCGTACGCAACAGCACCTGCGCTGATGTATGTCGGCCTGCTGATGCTGAGCAACGTTGCAAAAATCGACTTTGCGGATTTCGTGGATGCGATGTCCGGTCTGATCACCGCCGTCTTCATTGTGCTGACCTGTAACATCGTTACCGGCATCATGATCGGTTTCGCGTCGCTGGTGATTGGCCGTCTGGTTTCCGGTGAATGGCGTAAGCTGAACATCGGTACGGTGGTTATCGCAGTCGCACTGGTCGTATTCTATGCGGGTGGCTGGGCAATCTGATTTGTCCTTTACGGCTAAAACGGGTGGCTTTGGCCGCCCGTTTTTATTTTCAGGACTCATCCCGTTGCCTTTTGCGTTACTCTGGAGAGGATAGAATAGAGGCACGACGCCTTACGTTTTACTTATAAGAAATATCGCAAACAGGGAACGCATGGAAATTTTCTTCACAATACTCATCATGACCCTTGTGGTCTCACTATCCGGGGTTGTTACCCGCGTACTCCCCTTCCAGTTACCGCTTCCGTTGATGCAAATTGCCATTGGCGCTTTGCTGGCATGGCCTACGTTTGGCTTGCACGTCGAGTTCGACCCGGAGCTGTTTCTGGTTCTGTTTATCCCTCCACTGTTGTTTGCCGATGGCTGGAAAACCCCCACGCGTGAATTCCTGGAACATGGGCGCGAGATTTTCGGTCTTGCGCTGGCGCTGGTGGTGGTTACGGTCGTGGGGATTGGTTTCCTGATTTACTGGGTCGTGCCGGGTATTCCGCTGATTCCGGCCTTTGCGCTGGCGGCCGTATTATCGCCGACCGATGCTGTGGCGCTTTCCGGCATCGTCGGGGAAGGGCGTATTCCAAAGAAAATCATGGGAATATTGCAGGGCGAAGCGTTGATGAACGACGCCTCCGGCCTAGTTGCGCTTAAATTTGCGGTCGCGGTCGCCATGGGCACGATGATCTTCACCGTGGGCGGCGCCACTATCGAATTCTTTAAAGTGGCAATCGGCGGCATCCTGGCCGGGTTTGTGGTGAGCTGGCTGTATGGCCGTTCGCTACGCTTCCTGAGCCGCTGGGGTGGCGATGAACCCGCCACGCAGATTGTGCTGCTGTTCCTGTTGCCATTCGCTTCGTACCTGATTGCCGAACATATTGGTGTATCGGGCATTCTGGCGGCGGTAGCGGCGGGGATGACCATTACCCGCTCCGGCGTGATGCGCACCGCGCCCCTGGCAATGCGTCTGCGTGCCAACAGCACCTGGGCGATGCTTGAGTTTGTGTTTAACGGCATGGTGTTCCTGCTATTGGGTCTGCAGTTGCCGGGCATTCTGGAGTCTTCTCTGGTGGCGGCTGAAGCCGACCCGAATGTCGAAACCTGGATGCTGTTCACCGACATTGTACTGATCTATCTCGCGTTGATGCTGGTGCGTTTTGGCTGGCTGTGGACGATGAAAAACTTCAGTCGTCGTTTCCTGAAGAAAAAACCGATGGAGTTTGGCTCGTGGTCGACGCGCGAACTGTTGATTGCGTCGTTTGCGGGTGTTCGTGGGGCGATTACCCTGGCGGGTGTACTCTCCATCCCACTGCTGCTGCCGAGCGGCGACGTCTTCCCGGCGCGTTATGAGCTGGTATTCCTGGCGGCAGGTGTGATTCTGTTCTCGCTGTTTATCGGCGTGGTTATGCTGCCTATTTTGCTACAGCATCTGGAAGTCGCTGACCATACCCAACAGCACAAAGAGGAGCGCATTGCTCGTGCTGCTACGGCTGAAGTGGCGATTGTGGCGATCGAAAAGATGGAAGAACGTCTGGCGGCCGACGCGGAAGAGAACATCGACAACCAGTTGCTGAAAGAGGTCAGTTCCCGCGTTATTGGCAACCTCCGTCGTCGCGCTGATGGGCGTAACGACGTGGAAAGCTCTGTGCAGGAAGAGAACCTTGAACGCCGGTTCCGTCTGGCGGCTTTACGCTCTGAACGTGCCGAGCTGTATCACCTGCGAGCGACGCGCAAGATCAGCAATGAAACGCTGCAAAAGCTGTTGCACGACCTGGATTTGCTGGAAGCATTGCTGATCGAGAATCAGTGATCTGTACGGGCTGATACCCTCTCCCTGTCCTTTCCCACAGGGAGAGGGCTAGGAGGGGGTATTATCAACCCAAAACCCCTCGCAACAATCCAGCCATGCCTGAGCGCTGTGCGACAAATAAACCCCCTCACGCCAAATCATGCCTAACTGCCAGTGCAGATCGCTCTCCAGCGGGATCCAGCGCAGCGTGTTCTTATCCAGACGTTCGCAGATAGGCTGTGGCAAAATCGCAATCCCAACCCCGGCCTGTACCATCGCCGCCAGAAAGTCCCATTGCCCGCTACGTACCGCAATGCGCGGCTTCACGTTGTGCTGCTGGAAGAGCGCCATCAACTGGCGGCTGAGGGCGAAATCTTCGTTGTAGATGAGCAAGGGGTGTTCGCCGAGGCGTTCAGGTTGTACCGAATCAATATGTAGCCAGTCACCAGAACGCGGTACAAGTACGCACAGCGGATGGCTGAACAGCGGTAATGTCGCCAGACCGCTTTCTTCCTCGACGGGCAGGGCCGTCATTGCCACATCCAGTTCGCCGTTCATGACTGCCTGCTGGACAGTTAAGCCACCAAATTCGGAAACTTTTAACTCAACGCCGGGATAACGCTGACGAAACAGGCTAATGGGGCCTGCCATCATCATGCCGACCATCGGCGGGATGCCGAGGCGCAACAAGCCTTTATTCAGATGGTTAATATCGCCCAGTTCCGCTTCCAGTTGGCGGAATTCCGCCAGGATTGCCAGCCCGCGCTCGAACACGACACGCCCGGTGTCGGTGAGTAGCAGCTTGCGACCGTCGCGGATCAGCAGGGTGCAATTCAGTTCATCTTCGAGGTTTTTCAGCATCTTGCTGATCGTGGGTTGAGTGACAAATAACTTTTCCGCTGCGCGGGTAAAACTTTGCTGACGAACCACTTCGACAAAATAGCGCAGCGTTCTTATGTCCATGATTATTCCTCGAAACTATACCTTTGATGATTTTAATTCATTTCAGTCCATTGCGTGCGCTCACTATACTGGCGCTTCGTCTCATTTTTGAGGAAATCACCCATGGCTGTGGCGTTAAGTCGTGTTACGCCTGCCGTTGTGCAACGACTCCAGGTTCCGGTTCAGGTCCTGCTTTATGCCGGTCTTTTTGTTTTTGCCGAATATCTCGTCACCTGGCTGCATTTGCCATTGCCTGCCAACCTGGTGGGGATGGTCTTAATGCTGACGTTGATCCTGTGTCGCGTTATCCCGCTGAACTGGGTGCGTGCAGGGGCGCGCTGGTTACTGGCAGAAATGCTGCTGTTTTTTGTTCCGGCAGTGGTCGCAGTGGTCAATTATGCGCAATTGTTGATGGTCGATGGCTGGCGTATTTTCGCCGTCATTGCGCTGAGCACGTTAATGGTGCTGGGCGCAACCGCATGGGTGGTGGATAAGGTCTATCGTTTTGAAATCAGCAGGCAGAAGCATGACTAATTTCCAGATCAGCATGTTGTGCCTTATTGCCACGCTGGTGGTCTATTTTGCGAATAAGCGTCTGTATCGCCGTTTTCACACGTTGCCGCTGATGCCGCTGGTATTCACACCGATCCTGCTGGTACTGATGCTGGTGTTCGGGCATATCTCCTGGCAGAACTACATTGGGGAGTCGCACTGGCTGCTGTGGCTGCTGGGCCCGGCGACCATCGCCTTTGCCGTACCGGTGTACGACAACCTCGCCATTATCAAACGTCACTGGATGTCTCTGACCGCTGGTGTGGTGACGGCGACGGTTGTCGCGGTGACCAGCTCCGTCTGGCTGGCGCGGCTGTTTACCTTATCTGATGAAATTCAGCGCAGCCTGGCTGTGCGTTCAGTGACCACACCCTTTGCGCTCGCGGCGGCAAAACCGCTGGGAGGACAACCGGATCTGGTGGCGCTGTTTGTGGTCGTCACTGGGGTATTCGGAATGGCGGTCGGGGATATGCTTTTCCTGCGCCTTTCTATTCGGGAAGGCATGGCAAAAGGGGCGGGATTTGGCGCAGCATCGCACGGCGCAGGAACGGCGCGTTCTTACGAACTTGGCCAGCAGGAAGGGGTGGTAGCCAGTCTGGTGATGATGCTTTCAGGGGTGATGATGGTACTGATTGCACCGCTGGTGGCGTGGGCGATGTTTTAGCTCCCCGGCCTGAATGGCCGGGGAGAAGAGCAGATTAATGCGCGCGGCCTTGCTCGACACCCAGACCCGTTTGAGACCGGATAAACTGGGCGCGGAATTTCTCGCGTTCCAGGTTACCTTCCGGAGAGTTGTCGGTGGCAGAGAAGAACCAGATGCCAATAAATGCCACGGCAATGGAGAACAACGCCGGGTATTCATAGGGGAAGATGGCCTTTTCGTGCCCGAGGATCTGTACCCAAATCGTTGGGCCAAGAATCATCAACACCACGGCTGTCAGCAGGCCCAGCCAGCCGCCAATCATCGCGCCACGGGTGGTCAGTTTTGACCAGTACATGGAGAGCAGAATGATCGGGAAGTTGCAACTTGCAGCAATCGAGAACGCCAGCCCCACCATAAAGGCGATGTTCTGTTTCTCGAACAGGATGCCCAGCAGGATCGCCACCACACCCAGCACCAACACGGTAATTTTGGAGACTTTTAGCTCCTGACGTTCGGTCGCCCCTTTACGGAAAACGTTGGCATACAGATCATGTGATACCGCAGAGGCGCCTGCCAGCGTTAGCCCGGCGACCACGGCCAAAATGGTGGCAAAGGCGACTGCCGAGATAAAGCCGAGGAACAAGTTGCCGCCGACCGCATCAGCCAGATGCACCGCCGCCATGTTATTGCCGCCAATCAACTGACCCGCCGCATCTTTAAATGCCGGGTTTGCCCCGACCAGCATGATGGCGCCAAAGCCGATGATAAAGGTCAGGATGTAGAAGTAACCCATAAATCCGGTGGCGTAGAACACGCTCTTACGTGCTTCACGCGCATCGCTCACGGTGAAGAATCGCATCAGAATATGCGGTAAACCTGCCGTACCAAACATCAGGCCCAGACCGAGCGAAAGCGCGGATATCGGGTCTTTTACCAGCCCGCCTGGGCTCATGATGGCTTCACCTTTCGGGTGAACCGCCATTGCTTCGGTAAACAGGTTATTGAAGCTAAAGCCGACGTGTTTCATCACCATAAAGGCCATGAAACTTGCGCCAAACAGCAGCAGGACGGCTTTGATGATCTGTACCCATGTTGTGGCGAGCATGCCGCCGAACAGGACGTACATCACCATCAGAACGCCAACCAGCACCACCGCCACGTGATAGTTCAGGCCAAACAGCAGTTCGATAAGTTTGCCTGCGCCAACCATCTGGGCAATCAGATACAGGGCGACAACCACCAGCGAGCCGCAGGCGGAAAGCATACGGATGGGGCCTTGCTTGAGGCGATAGGATGCCACGTCAGCAAAGGTGTAGCGTCCCAGATTGCGCAGACGTTCTGCAATCAGGAACAGAATGATCGGCCAACCCACCAGGAAGCCGAGGGAGTAAATCAGTCCGTCGTAACCGGAGGTATAGACCAGCGCAGAGATCCCCAGAAACGATGCTGCCGACATAAAGTCGCCCGCAATGGCAAGGCCGTTCTGGAAACCGGTAATGTTACCGCCTGCGGTGTAATAATCACTCCGGGAGCGTACGCGCTTTGAGGCCCAGTAAGTAATATACAGCGTCAGCAGGACGAAAATCAGGAACATGATAATGGCCTGCCAGTTAGTTGGCTGGCGCTGTACTTCGCCGGTAATGGCATCGGCTGCATGAGCCGCAAAAGGAAGTGTGGCGGCAAGCGCCGTCAGGACTCTCTTCATGATGCTTGTACCTCGCGCAGTACTGCTTTGTTAAGACGATCAAATTCTCCGTTAGCCCGCCAGACATAGATGCCGGTCAACACAAACGAAATCACAATCACACCAATACCGATCGGAATGCCGCGCGTTACGCTGGTTCCCGCGTGGAGCGGTGTGCCGAGCCAGTGAGGCGCAAAGGCGATCAGCAGAATAAAGCTGACATAAATAACCAGCATGATGATGGAAAGCATGAAGGCAAACCGTTGCCGTTTTTCGACGAGCTCCCTGAAATGGGCACTATCTTCAATCCGTTGATAAATGTTGATGTCATTCATCACAGAGTCTCCAGAGGTTTTGTAGGGTAGATGTTTATCGTTATTCCCTCTCCCGTCAGGAGAGGGGGAGAACAGCGCTATGATGGCATCGCGATGGCCTGCTTCTCTTCGAGCAGTTTTTCCACCACGCCAGGATCGGCGAGTGTTGAAGTATCACCGAGGTTACTGGTGTCACCTGCGGCGATTTTGCGCAAGATACGGCGCATAATTTTGCCGGAGCGGGTCTTCGGCAGCGAGTCTGTCCAGTGCAGGACATCCGGTGTTGCAAGCGGGCCAATCTCTTTACGCACCCAGTTGCGCACATCAGCATACAGCTCAGGCGACGGTTCTTCGCCGTGGTTGAGCGTGACATAGGCGTAAATCGCCTGACCTTTAATGTTATGTGGAATACCTACCACGGCGGCTTCAGCAATTTTCGGATGAGATACCAGTGCCGATTCAATCTCGGCGGTCCCCAAACGGTGGCCTGATACGTTCAGTACGTCATCGACACGTCCGGTGATCCAGTAGTAACCATCTTCATCACGGCGTGCACCGTCACCACTGAAGTACATATTTTTAAAGGTTGAGAAATAGGTCTGTTCAAAACGGTCGTGATCGCCGAACAGTGTACGTGCCTGTCCAGGCCAGGAGTCCGTGATCACCAGGTTGCCTTCGGTCGCACCTTCCAGCGGGTTGCCTTCGTTATCAACTAATGCAGGCTGCACGCCAAAGAAAGGACGGGTAGCGGAACCGGCTTTCAGTTGGGTCGCACCAGGCAGCGGAGTGATCATGAAGCCACCGGTTTCGGTCTGCCACCAGGTGTCCATTACCGGGCATTTTTCGTTGCCGATTTTCTTCCAGTACCACTCCCAGGCTTCCGGGTTGATTGGCTCGCCAACGGAACCGAGGATACGCAGGGAAGCGCGCTCAGTCCCTTCAATGGCTTTATCACCTTCAGCCATCAGGGCGCGGATAGCCGTCGGCGCAGTGTAGAGAATGTTGACCTTATGCTTGTCCACGACCTGGCACATACGGGCAGGCGTCGGCCAGTTAGGGACACCCTCAAACATCAGTGTGGTTGCACCGCAAGCCAGGGGACCGTACAGCAAATAGCTGTGGCCCGTCACCCAGCCCACATCAGCGGTACACCAGTAAACATCGCCCTGATGATAGTCAAAGACATATTTAAAGGTTGATGCTGCATACACCAGGTAACCGCCCGTGGTATGCAGTACGCCTTTCGGTTTTCCGGTGGAGCCAGAGGTATAAAGGATAAACAGCGGATCTTCAGCGTTCATCTCTTCAGGCTGATGTACGTCGCTTGCCTGATCGATAAGGTCGCTCCACCACAGGTCGCGGCCCTCTTTCCAGTCGACTTTTCCACCAGTACGTTTGAGAACCACGACGTGACTGATGCTTTTCACGTTCGGGTTTTTCAGGGCTTCATCAACGTTTTTCTTCAGTGGGATGTTACGCCCGGCGCGAACGCCTTCGTCAGCCGTGATCACCAGCTTCGAGTTAGAGTCGATAATACGGCCCGCGACAGCTTCAGGAGAGAAGCCACCGAAAATCACGGAATGGACTGCGCCGATGCGAGCACAGGCCAGCATGGCAACCGCAGCTTCCGGGACCATGGGCATATAGATAGCAACCACATCGCCTTTTTTAATGCCCTGCGCCAGCAACACGTTGGCGAAGCGGCAGACATCGCGATGTAGCTCGCGATAGGTAATATGCCTGCTCTGGGTCGCATCATCGCCTTCCCAGATAATGGCGGTTTCGTCACCACGTTCGGCGAGATGTCGGTCCAGGCAGTTTGCAGCCAGGTTCAGCGTGCCATCTTCATACCATTTAATAGAGATGTTGCCGGGGGCAAACGAGGTATTTTTGACCTTCTGATAGGGTTTGATCCAGTCCAGGATATGTCCCTGTTCACCCCAGAAGGCGTCAGGGCTGGAAATAGATTGCTGATACTTTTCGTGGTACTGCTCCGGATTAATCAGGCAACGGTCCGCAATGTTTGCGGGAATGTCGTGTTTGTGGATTTGGCTCATGGCTTTTTTTCTCCGTGTAAGATGTTAATAATATGTCGCAAAAACGTTAATAGTAGGGGCTTTGCCAGCTTTGTTTAGTATTTGGGCGACAGATCACGCATTAATTATGTTGTATGAAAAAACAGCAAATGAAACTTTGAACGGAAATAATTCAGCTTTGAGGTTATTCACATTTCGTGAGAAAAAAGCGTTTTTATAACAAAAGGTTATTTATAAGAATTATTACAAATTAGTGTCAGCGAGGGTTTTTGCAGTGGAAAGCCTCGTTCTTTAAGGCTTGCGTAGCATGCCGTGCAAATGATACTCATACGCCGCGTTAAAAAACCCTATAAACCAACGCAACACAATTCATACCCTTTCAGTATGTCTCCATATTCATGCAGTTCTTGTGAATAGGACGCTTCATTGAGGAAGTCTGTTTTTATGAAAAATTTGAAAATCAGCCTGGCCTGGCAAATCTTGATCGCCATGGTGCTGGGTATCTTACTGGGCAGTTATCTTCATTATCACAGCGACAGCCGCGAGTGGCTGGTTGCGAATATGCTCTCTCCGGCCGGTGACATCTTTATTCACCTGATCAAAATGATTGTCGTCCCTATTGTGATCTCCACGCTGATCGTCGGTATCGCAGGTGTTGGGGATGCAAAACAACTGGGCCGTATCGGCGCGAAAACTATCATTTATTTCGAAGTGATCACTACGGTTGCCATTATTCTCGGTATTACACTGGCGAATGTTTTCCAGCCGGGAGCCGGGATTGATATGTCGCAACTGGCGACGGTGGATATTTCGAAATACCAAAGCACAACTGCAGACGTGCAAAGCCATGCTCATGGCCTGATGGGAACCATTCTGTCACTCGTACCGACCAATATTGTGGCGTCGATGGCGAAGGGTGAAATGCTGCCGATTATCTTCTTCTCGGTGCTGTTTGGTCTGGGGCTTTCGTCTCTGCCTGCTACGCACCGTGAACCACTGGTGACGGTATTCCGCTCGATCTCTGAGACCATGTTTAAAGTGACACACATGGTGATGCGTTATGCACCTGTCGGTGTCTTTGCACTGATCGCCGTGACCGTTGCGAACTTCGGCTTTGCCTCCCTGTGGCCGCTGGCGAAGCTGGTTATTCTGGTACACTTTGCGATTCTGTTCTTCGCCCTGGTGGTGCTGGGGCTGGTGGCGCGACTCTGTGGGCTGAGTATCTGGATCCTGATCCGTATTCTGAAGGATGAGCTGATTCTGGCTTACTCTACGGCCAGTTCCGAGAGTGTTCTGCCGCGTATTATTGAGAAGATGGAGGCCTATGGCGCGCCAGCTTCTATTACCAGCTTTGTTGTGCCGACGGGTTACTCTTTCAACCTGGATGGCTCTACGCTGTACCAGAGTATTGCCGCTATCTTCATTGCGCAGTTGTACGGTATCGACTTGTCCCTGTGGCAGGAAATTGTGCTGGTTCTGACGCTGATGGTGACGTCAAAAGGTATTGCCGGTGTGCCTGGCGTCTCCTTTGTGGTGTTGCTGGCAACGCTGGGCAGTGTGGGTATTCCGCTGGAAGGTCTGGCGTTTATTGCCGGTGTTGACCGTGTTCTCGATATGGCTCGTACTGCACTGAACGTGGTGGGTAACGCACTGGCTGTGCTGGTTATCGCTAAGTGGGAACACAAATTCGACCGTAAAAAAGCGCTGGCGTATGAACGCGAAGTGCTGGGTCGTTTTGATAAGACGGCGGATCAGTAATGTAAAAAGCCGGGTGGTGCTTGCGCTTACCCGGCCTGCGTAGCATTTCCTCTCCCACAGGGAGAGGTCAGGGTGAGGGAGTCACTTACTCCCCACTCAACGCATCAAATTCCTCGCATCCTGTATCAAACCCTTCGCTACAGCTCAGGTTTAACCAGTACAGTGCTTTCTGTTTGTTGGGCGTAATAAAGCCTTTCTCACCCTGTTGAAACAACATGCCTGCCCAGTATTCGGCATAGCCCGTGCGGGACAAAGAAGAACTGCGTTTGAACCAGGATTCAGCTTTGGCATCGTCGCGCGTCACCTCAACGCCATTGGCGTAAATCAACCCAAGCAATAATTGTGCGTCAACGGCGGAGTCGTTATCCGTATCTTCAGTGGCTGTTTCCAGCAGCTTAACGGCGTGTGGGTAGTCGGTTTTGCCCGCCAGCGTGTTAACCAGAATCCGGGCCAGCATGATTGCCCCACGTTTACTGCCCGCGATAGTCGCCTGCTGGGCCAGTGTTTTGGCTTGTGCGTAATCACCCAGGGTGAAATGGATTTGTGATAACAGCGCCATGGCATCGATATCTCCGCCTTTTGCGGCTTTCTCGGCCCACAGACTTGCCTGTTTGTCGTCTCCGGAGCTGAAGTAAGTATCAGCCAGATAGTATTGTGCTCGTGCGTCGCCAGCTTCGGCCTGTTCACGGTATTGGCTGCCAATCTCGTCGGCACGGGCAAAAGAGGTAAACAGTAACAACAGTAGAAAAATGCGTTTCATGGATTCTCATCATCAGGGTACAGTCGCGCAGTATAATCGTGGTCATAGAAGAAAAAAAAGGTGCATTAAGACCTCAGCATCCGACAAGCCAGGCGGAACCGTCGCTCCGCCCGTAGAGATTAGCCTGGATTGCAGGCCAATTTCGCCGCCACTTCCTGATGCTCACTCCTTATTGTGAGTTCGTATAACTTACCGCGATTAATAAAGGTAAATATCACTATCTTCAGGCAAATAATAAAGCCAATGCCTGGCGCCGTTTTTAATGGCGTCATGCCTTTTACTCTTTGTGAAAAATAGAATAAGAGGCTACTCCCAACCTGTTGGTTGTTGAGGGGGAGCCTCGGGTAAATCAAATTTTCCCGGGGCTTTCCACTTTCTTTCCCTCAACAATGCTTAAAACAGAAAGTCTTAAGCACCCGCCGCACATCTTATCTCTCTGAATTAAATTGCAAAGATGTAATTCTTTTCTGTGTAAATTACATTATTTCTGCGATCCATCTTCCAGAATATATATTTGATTTATTAATCATCTATTCATAAATAAAAATGGGGTGAATATTTCACCCCATTTATTCATTGATTAATTAACGGCATCACCCCATTGCACTTTCACGCAGCCGGGATTTTAGCTTGCTATATTCATCAATCACATATTGCTCGGCGGCTTGCTGATCGGCGATCGGCTCCACGCGCACAGCGCAATATTTATACTCCGGTGTTTTGGTTATTGGGCTAAGGTTCTCCGTCACCAGCTCGTTACACGCACCAATCCACCACTGGTAGGTCATATAGACCGCTCCTTTGTTGGGGCGATCGCTGACCTGCGCGCGAGTGATGATTCGGCCTTTACGCGAATTCACCCAAACCAGCGCTTCATCCTCAATACCCAGACGAGCAGCATCGGCAGTGTTGATCTGCGCATAACCCGGCTCATCTGCCAGGGCAGCCAGCGCGGCGCAGTTACCGGTCATCGAGCGACAGGAGTAGTGGCCCACTTCGCGCACGGTGGAGAGCACCATTGGATACGCTTCAGTGAGCTTATCAATTGGTGCGACCCAGTCGCAGGTGAAGAACTGTGCCAGCCCGTTCGGGGTATCGAATTTCTCTTTAAAGAGATAAGACGTGCCCTGATCGGCCTCAGACTCATCGCGACATGGCCACATGATGTAACCCAGCTCACCCATTTTTTCATAGGTTGCCCCATAAAAATCAGGGCACAGATGGCGCAACTCGTCCCAGATCTCCTGGGTGTTGTTGTAGTGCATCGGATAACCCATTCGGGTGGCGATTTCGCTAATAATCTGCCAGTCGGTTTTCAGGTCCCACTTTGGTTCCACCGCTTTAAAGAAGCGCTGGAATCCGCGGTCTGCCGCGGTGTAGACACCTTCATGCTCTCCCCATGACGTTGACGGTAAAATCACATCCGCCGCCGCCGCCGTTTTCGTCATAAAGATATCCTGAACAATCACCAGTTCCAGATCCTCAAACCCTTTGCGTACCGCAGAAAGCTCGGCGTCAGTTTGCAGGGGATCTTCACCCATGATGTAGGCTGCACGCACTTCACCATGTGCTGCACGGTGCGGCAACTCGCTGATGCGATAGCCCGTATGTTCAGGCAGACTCTCAACGCCCCAGGCCTTCGCAAATTTTGCGCGGTTTTCCGGGAACTTGACGTACTGATAGCCCGGATAGGTATCCGGCAGTGCGCCCATATCGCATGCGCCCTGAACGTTATTCTGACCGCGTACCGGGTTCACACCCGCATGCGGTTTACCGAGGTTACCGGTCAGCATCGCGAGGCTGGTGAGCGAGCGCACCGTTTCCACACCCTGATAAAACTGGGTGACACCCATACCCCACAGAATGGCGGCGGTTTTCGCCCCCGCGTACATCCGCGCAGCCTGGCGAATCTCCTGCGTACTCACACCGGTTATCGCTTCGACGGACTCTGGCGTGTAGCCTTCGACAATTTTGCGATACTCTTCAAAGCCTTCTGTACGTGAGGCGACAAACGTCTGGTCGTACAGATTTTCTTCAATAATGACGTGCCCGATGGCATTCAACAGCGCGATATTCGAACCGTTTTTCAATGCAATATGCATATCTGCGATACGTGCCGTTTCGATTTTACGCGGATCGCAGACGATGATTTTCGCCCCGTTGCGTTTCGCGTTAATGACGTGATTCGCGACGATCGGGTGAGAATCCGCCGGGTTATAGCCGAAAATAAACACGAGATCGGTATTGTCTATCTCGTTGATGGCATTACTCATTGCGCCGTTACCGACCGACTGGTGCAGACCTGCAACCGATGGGCCGTGTCAAACGCGAGCGCAGCAGTCGACGTTATTCGTACCAATAACGGCGCGCGCGAATTTTTGCATTACATAGTTAGTTTCATTGCCCGTCCCGCGTGAGGAGCCGGTCGTCTGAATAGCATCCGGGCCATATTTTGCTTTGATGGCACTCAGGCGCGTGGCGACATAGTCCAGCGCTTCGCTCCAGGAGACAGACTCCAGCTTGCCACCGCGCTCGCGGCGGATCATAGGGGTTTTCAGACGGGGGGTGAGGATTTGGGTATCGTTAATAAAATCCCAGCCATAGTAGCCTTTCAGACACAGCGTACCTTGGTTCGTTTTCCCCTGTGCCGCCTCCGCCCGGACGATTTTGCCGTTATCGACCACCAGGTGAATCTTGCAACCTGAGGCACAATATGGGCAAACCGTGACGACTTTTTTCATCGGTCTTGCTCCAGTTAATCGATTCTTTCGCACCCATTATGCAGCTTCTATGCCATGTTTTTATTGTGGGTATCCCCTGACTTTACGGGTGATTTTTGGTCAAAACACTGACGAAAAGCAGGCAATCGTCAAAATTGACGTGTCGAAGGGGGTATGGATGTGACGTGGGTTAAAATTCCATCACGTAAAAAGAAATTTGGCTGGAGCCGATTGCAGAATGGATCAGACTTAACATAATCCCACTACGGAAGCATACGATGAAGCCGGCGATCCTGGTTGTAGATGACGATACCGCAGTCTGTGAGCTGTTGCAGGATGTGCTCAATGAACACGTCTTTACGGTATTTGTCTGCCATAACGGTCAGGATGCGCTGAAACTGTCACAGCGGGAGCCGCACATTGCTCTGGTCTTGCTGGATATGATGCTGCCGGATATCAACGGATTGCAGGTTCTTTTGCAATTGCAAAAACAGCGTCCGGAACTGCCAGTGGTGATGCTGACGGGGCTGGGGAGTGAGTCTGATGTGGTGGTGGGGCTGGAAATGGGCGCTGATGATTACATCGGCAAACCTTTTAATCCGCGCGTGGTGGTCGCGCGGGTGAAAGCCGTTCTGCGGCGCACCGGCGTACTGGCCGCAGAAACAAACGCCCCGCGCGTTGCCGGGGTCGCGTTTAATGGCTGGACGTTAGACACCGTTCGCTGTGAACTCAGCGATCCGCAGCGTAATGTTATTCCCCTCACGCAAGGCGAGTACAACCTGTTGCTGGCACTGGCACAAAATGCCCGGCGAGTACTCAGCCGCGAACAGTTGCTTGAACTGACGCACAATGAAAGCGCGGAGGTATTTGACCGCACCATTGACGTGCTCATCATGCGGTTGCGGCGAAAAATAGAGGTCAACCCTCACCAGCCGATGTTGATTAAAACCATCCGTGGGCTGGGCTATGTCTTCGCCTCCGATGTTTCTCACAGTGATAAAGCTGCCTGAATCTCAGGTATTCTCGTTAATAAATGACTGCAATTCTGCCAATGTTTTTGCGCCGTCGATGGCATTGGCAGCCAGCAGGCTTGCCCGTGCGCAGGCGTGTGCCAGATAAATGCTGGCAGTCAGCGGCAGTGATTCATGGCAGCCATATAAAAAGCCCGCACAAAAGGCATCTCCCGCGCCGACGCTGCCGATGATCTCTTTTTGCTCCAGCATCCATGAGGGGATCCAGCGGCCTTCTTCCCCAGGCGCTTCGCCCCATGCACCTTCCGGGCAGTGGATCACCACGCGTTGTCGGACACCCGCCGCCAGCAGCTGTGATGCGGCGTCGGCGAGATGAGCAATGTTCAGTTCCTCGTTCTTATCGCGTATCTCCAGCCCACTGAACTCGCCGGCCTCCAGCTCGTTGATCACCAGATAATCGAGATACCGTAGGGCAGGGAGCACCAGCGGCTGATAGCGCGGGTCGCCTTTGCGGGAGACAAGATCGAGCGAGGTTTCAAAACCCAGGTCTCGCATCTGCGCCAGCAGGCGCGCGGCACGTGTACCAAATTCATCGTCCGGTATATCCAGGCTATCGAGTAGCAGCAGATACCCCAGGTGGAAGATTTTCATGGTGCTATCGAGACGATCAAAGGCGGGCAGATCCAGCAGACGGTTGGCCCCTGGTGAGTGGAAAAAGGTCCGTTGCCCGCTGGGATCGGTCATGACCTGCGACATCGACGTTGAGGCAAATGTGGTGCGCTGTACGCGCTGACGGTTGACATGATACTGGTCTAGCATCGCCAGGATATAATCCCCATCGCTGTCCTCACCAATCAATCCCACCGCCTGTAGCGGTAGCCCGACATGCATTTTGGCCAGCGTCAGCAGAACGTTAAGCGGTGCACCACCGGTTGATCGTTCACTGTGGGTAATTTCCGCCAGCCAGCCACGTTCCGGCCATTGCACGATCTGGTGGACATGATCCACCAGCATATTACCTGCTGCGATGATCCCTTTACGTTCCATTTATACCTGCCCTGCGCTACCGAAGATGCGCATCTGTTCTGCCACGGTATCGGTAATGGCTTCTTCAATGCCGAGCAGCAGTTCTGCAAATTCATCATACAGCGGCTGACGGTTCGCCATACACTGGTCCACCGCCGCCAGTGCAGCCTGCGACATGCCGGTGTAGAAATTGATTTTGTGAATACCTAGCTCAATGGCGCGCGGGAAATCGGCATCGCTGATACCGGAGCCACCGTGCAGCACTAGCGGCAGTCCCGTTTGCTGGCGAATGGCATCCAGTCGCGGAAAATCGAGTTTTGGCTCACCTTTGTATTTGCCGTGTGCGTTACCGATAGCGACGGCCAGGGCATCAATGCCGGTCAGGTCGACAAACTCACGAGCCAGTTGCGGGTCGGTAAAAAAGGCTTCATCAGCATGGCCGTAAAGTGCGCCGCCCTCATCGCCCCCAACTGCGCCAAGCTCAGCCTCCACAGAAACCCCCACGGCATGACACATCTTCACCACTTCACGGGTCTGGCGGATATTTTCGTCATAACTCAGCGTTGAGCCATCAAACATCACGGAACTAAAACCTAAGCGCAGTGCCCGCACGATCGCCTCATAATGCAGCCCGTGATCAAGGTTAAGTACCACAGGAATATCGTGGCGAGCGGCTTCGAATTTAACGGCCTCCACAAGCGATTCCAGCGAGACATATTTAAAATGGACTTCCGCAATGTTGATGATAAAAGGCGAGCGCTCCTGCTTAGCCGCCGCAAACAGCGCGCGCAGGAAGTGGGAGTCGAGAACGTTAAATGCGCCCAGCGCGTAGTGATGTTCCCTGGCGTGCTCAAGACCGTCGGCAAGCGAAATCAGTGGCATAAATCACTCCTTATATCCGAAACAAGGCGTACTCGTTACACAGCACCAGCACCGCCGGTTCGTCTTCTTCGATGTTGTTATATCGGGAGAGCGGCTGGAGAAAGTGGTTGTCGTGCTCATCATCGTTGACAGAAGACACTTCCCCCACCAGAACATCGCCAAAGCCCCGTTCTCCCCAGAAGCTGTGGTACAGACCCGGCGTCAGGCAGATGCTTTCCCCTGGCTGGAGGCGCAACTGGCTGCCAGGCGCATGTGTCTGAATTTCTCCATTAACGACTACCGTCACATCGGTATTTTCAGTCTCTTCGTGCGCGTCGGCATTCCACAGTTCGATAATGAGGTTTCCGCCCGCGCGATTGATAATGTCCTCGCGCTTACGCCAGTGAAAATGCATGGGAGTGACCTGACCGTCACGGACGTGCATGATTTTTTCGGCATAGCACTTTTCATAGGGCACGCCGTTTGGCGATCCATTGCGCAGCGTAAAAAGGGTTAATCCTTGCGCCGCGAAGTTGTTACCGCCAAAAGCGGTCACGTCCCAGCCAAGTTTGAGATCGAACACTTCCCGCCATGCGTTTTGGTCGAGCTGTTGCCATTTGGTTGGGGGAAAGCTGGCAAACGGCGGAAGATGAACATCGTGCATGGAAAAAAATTGCCGTGTGTGGCCGAGGATTTCGTTGATTTCGGCGCGTTTCATGGGAACTCCTTGCGTTACGTGCAAAGTCTTACCCCTCATGCTAACCCTCCCCCTAAGGGGAGAGGGCTGGGAAGGGGACAACTGGCTGCACAACGATTACTTAACCGTCCACCCCTTGTACGATCCGACATTCTGCTTATCGATCATCGTCACCGGGATCAGCACAGGCTCTTTCGGCGCAGGTTTGCCCTGTAGAATGTCATAGCCGATTTCGACCGCTTTTGCCGCCATAACCTGCGGATCTTGTGCGGGTGTCGCCACAAACAGGGAATTTTCGCGTTTCAACGCTTCTTCACCATCCGGGCTACCATCGACACCGACGATAAAGAATTCATTACGCTGAGCCTGTTTTGCCGCCAGATCTGCGCCGATCGCGGTAGGATCGTTAATGGCGAACACACCGTCGATCTTCGGATTGGCGGCCAGCAACGCGGTCATAATCTCCAGACCCCCTTCACGGCTCCCTTTGGCGTTTTGGTTGTAGGAGAGAACGTTGATATCCGGGTGACGTTTGAATTCAGTCTGGCAGCCTTCCACACGGTTTTGTACAGCGGATACCGGTGGTCCGTTGATGATCACCACATTGCCTTTACCTTTCAGGCGATCGGTAATGTATTTGCAGGCCATTTCACCTGCCTGGGTGTTATTGGAAGTGATTGTCGCATCAGCCCCTTCTGCGGCGACGTCCACTGCCACGACGACGATCCCCGCTTCTTTCGCGCGTTTAACCGCCGGGCCGATCCCTTTGGAATCTGCGGCGTTCAGGATGATCATGTCCACTTTTGCCGCGATAAAGTTATCGATCTGCGCCACCTGCTGACCCAGATCGTAACCGCTGGACACCAGCGTCACTTTGACGTTATCGCCTGCCAGTTTTCTCGCTTCCAGCTCGGCCCCTTTAGTGATCTGCACAAAGAACGGGTTCGCCAAATCGCCCACCGTAACACCGATGGATTTTAAATCTTTTGCCTGCGCAAATGGTGTAGCGGCAAGCAGTGCGCCAGCACAGAGCGCGGTCACTAACGGTTTCAAACGCATAGGGTATTCCTCAAGGTAAGATGTTGTTGTTATGCACTTTGATGGTGTCGGGTACGGTATTTGTCGATCAGCACCGCTATGATGATCACCGCCCCTTTGATCACCAGTTGCCAGAAGTAGGAGACGCCCATCAGCGTCATGCCGTTGTTCAGGGTGGCGATAATCAGTGCGCCCACCAGCGTGCCGGTGATCGTCCCGATCCCACCGACAAAGCTCGTTCCGCCGAGGATCACCGCCGCGATGGCGTCCAGCTCATAACCTGTCCCTAAGTTGCCGTTGGCGCTGTAAAGCCGCGAGGCGCTCATCACCCCGCCAAGCCCGGAGAGCAGGCCGCTCATGCCATATACAAACAGCAGTACCAGCCACACCTTGATGCCTGTTAAGCGTGCGGCCTGCATATTGCCGCCCACCGCGTAAATATGAACACCCAGTGTGGTACGGCGCAGAATAAACCAGCACACGACGATTACCGCCAGCGCGATCACCACCAGCCACGGGATCGGCCCGAGGTAGTTATTGCCGATCCATTCGAAATTAATGTTTGAGTTAATCACCGTTGTGCCGTCTGCCAGCAGGTACGCCGCACCGCGTAGTGCCGTATACGTGCCGAGGGTGACGATAAACGGCGGTAGCCCGGCAAAGGCCACCAGCGCGCCGTTAAACAGGCCGAGCACCAGACCGAGCATTAGTGCGGCGGGAATGGAGAGCATGGCGAGTACTGGTATTAGCGACACCACCATTGCTGCGACTGCAGTTGTTCCCAGAATGGAGCCCACGGACAAATCAATACCGCCGGTCAAAATGATGAAGGTCATCCCCGCAGCCAGGACGATGTTAATCGATGCCTGGCGGGTAATGTTCAGCAGGTTGCTCTCGGTGAAGAAGTTTGGAGCGATAAAACCAAATACCGCCACGATCAGAATTAAAATGGGCAAAATACCGACCGTTTGCATCAGATCGCTCATCAGCATTTTTTTGGCGGAAGCGGATTTTGCGACCTGCTGCGGGTTGGTTGAGTTCGTCATGATTGCACCGCCTGGTGATGAGAGTCGTTCACGCCGGTTGCCAGCGTCATAATGTTTTCCTGGGTGATGTCGTGTCCGTGTAATTCGCCTGCAATGCTGCCTTCGCGCATCACATACACGCGGTCGCTCATCCCTACCACCTCCGGCAGTTCACTGGAGATCATCAGGATCGCCACCCCTTTGCGCGCCATCTGGTTCATGATGCGGTAGATTTCACTTTTCGCCCCCACATCCACACCACGCGTTGGCTCATCCAGAATCAGAATGCGAGGTCCAATGGCGACCCAGCGGGAGATCAGCAGTTTTTGTTGATTGCCTCCGGAAAGCCCGCCTGCACGAACTTGCGAATGTGGAACACGGATATTGAGCAGGGCGATGGCATCATCAGAAATCGATTGGGCTTTTTTGCGGTTGAGCATGCCAAAGGTGGCGTCACGCTCCAGTGTCGCCATGGTGATGTTTTCCTGTGCCGCCAGCTCCAGGAACAACCCTTGTTCTTTGCGGTTTTCGGTGAGGAAACCAATGCCGTTATCAATGGCCGCGCGCGGGGAGTGGATCACCACGGGTTCGCCATCCACTTCAATCATGCCGCCCGTGGCTTTACGCACGCCAAAAATCAGCTGTGCCAGTTCGGAACGTCCTGCCCCCACCAGCCCTGCCAGACCGACGATCTCCCCGGAACGGACCTGCAAACTGCAGGGGAGCACTTTCTTGCCGTCGGTGAGGTGATGCACATTAAGGCGCGGGCTACCGAGCGGGATATCGCGCTCTTTGTTGAACAGATCACTCAGCGGGCGACCTACCATCATCTTCACCAGTTCAGAAGCGCTGAGCTTGTCACGCGTCAGGCTGCCGACGTATTGCCCATCACGCAAAACACTGACCCGGTCGGACAACTCATACACTTCGGCCATACGGTGGCTGATATAGATAATCGCCATGCCTTCATCACGCAGGCGCAGGATCAATTCAAACAGGCGATGGGTTTCGCGAGAAGAGAGTGCCGCTGTGGGTTCATCCATCACCAGGATACGGCTGTTACGGTGCAGTGCGCGGGCGATTTCTACCTGCTGCTGTTCGGCGATGGTCAGCTTCATCACCAGATCGGTCGCTTTGAAGTGCGCACCCAGGCGGTCAATGACGGCCTGGGCCTGGGCAGCCATCTCTTTACGCTGCACCAGTCCGCCACGCGACAGCTCGCTTCCGAGAAAGATGTTTTCGGCTACGCTGAGATTGGGGGCAAGCTGCATCTCCTGATAAATCAGGGTAATACCTGCGGCCAATGCATCTTTTGGCCCTTTGATGTGAAACACCTGGCCGTCGATCAGGATCTCACCGCTGGTGGCGGTGTATGCCCCGGCCAGGATCTTCATCAGCGTGCTTTTACCCGCACCATTTTCACCCATTAATGCGTGGATCTCACCGGGAAATACCGTCAGATCCACACCTTTGAGCGCGTGGAAACTGCCAAACACCTTGGCAATATTGCGCATCTCTAATACCGGGGTTCTGCTCATGGCGGATCTCCTGTGAAGCTCGATATCCGCACTTCATCACAGGTTCGTAAATGCAAAATGTCAGAAGCCGTTCATATTTGTCATAGTTATGAATAGTTAATATGGATCACAGTTACGGGACGAAATCGTCCTGCACCGGAGCGAAGCGATGCCCTCACGCCGTCCCCCTTTTTTCACCAGCGCCCGTGGTCGCCTGCTGATTTTCAACCTGCTGGTGGTCGCGGTGACGTTGATGGTGAGCGGTGTGGCGGTACTGGGCTTTCGTCATGCCAGCCAGATCCAGGAGCAGGTGCAGCAGCAAACGCTTGATGACATGACCGGCAGCATGAACCTGGCGCGTGATACTGCCAATGTGGCGACGGCGGCGGTGCGGTTGTCGCAGGTGGTGGGTGCGCTGGAGTACAAAGGTGAGGCAGACAGGCTTAAGCAGACACAAATGGCTTTACGTCACTCTCTGGAACAACTGGCTGATGCCCCGCTGGCGCAGCAGGAACCGGCACTGGTGGCGCGAATTATCCAGCGCAGTAATGAATTACAGCAAAGCGTGACGGAGATGCTGGAGCGGGGGCAACGCCGTCATCTGGAGCGCAACGCGCTGCTTAGCGCACTCTATCAAAGCCAGAGTTACTTGCGTCATTTACAGGATATTCAGCGTCGTTTTGGCGGTAACGTACCAGATGCACAGCTGCTGGGAGAGATGGATCGGCTGATTGTGGCGGCAATAGGTACGCCTTCGCCACGTGCCACCATTCAGCAATTAAACGGAGTAATGGCCTCTCTGCCACGAACGGCTCCGCAGCCTGTTGCGGATTTTGTCCTTCCCGATTTCAACGCTGAACTGCGCAAGCTTGCCCCCTTATCCAAACAGCTGGAAGAGAGCGATTTGGCGATTAGCTGGTATATGTTCCACATTAAGGCGCTGGTTGCGATCTTAAACAGCGATATTAATCAGTATGTTGAGCAGGTGGCTCAGGCATCCCAGCTTCGCACTGCCCAGAGCCATCAGGAACTGCGCTCGATCAGCGTCTTTATCTCGATTTTCGCCGTTCTGGCACTCATCATCACCGGCTGTGCCTGCTGGTATATCTACCGCAATTTAGGCTCCAACCTGACGGCCATTTCCCGCGCAATGTCGCGATTAGCGCACGGCGAGCAGGATGTTTCCGTCCCCGCCCTGCAACGCCGTGACGAGCTGGGCGAGCTGGCGCGCGCGTTCAACGTTTTTGCCCGCAACACCGCGTCACTGGAACACACCACCCGGCTGCTGAAAGAAAAAACCTCGCAGATGGAGGTCGATCGTATTGAGCGCCAGGGGCTGGAAGAGGCGCTGTTGCACAGTCAAAAAATGAAAGCCGTGGGGCAACTGACGGGCGGCCTGGCGCATGACTTTAACAACCTGCTGGCGGTGATTATCGGTAGCCTGGAGCTGACGGATCGTGCCTCGCCGGATGCACCGCGCATTACCCGTGCGCTGAAAGCCGCGGAACGCGGCGCGTTGCTGACTCAGCGTCTGCTGGCGTTCTCTCGCAAGCAGTCCCTCAATCCGCATGCCGTGGAGATGAAACCGCTGCTGGAGAACCTGGGGGAGCTGATGTGCCATTCATTGCCCGCTTCCCTGACGCTGGATATTGAAGCGCAGTCTCCGGCGTGGTCTGCCTGGATTGATGTTAGCCAACTGGAAAACGCCATTATCAATTTGGTGATGAACGCCCGCGACGCGATGGAAGGGCAAACAGGTGTCATTAAAATTCGCACCTGGAACCAGCGTGTTACCCGCAGTGACGGACGCAAGCAGGACATGGTGGCGCTGGAAGTGATCGACCACGGAACGGGGATGTCGCAGGAGGTGAAGTCCCAGGTTTTCGAACCGTTCTTTACCACTAAACAGACCGGAAGCGGCAGTGGACTAGGGTTGTCGATGGTCTACGGATTTGTGCGCCAGTCCGGTGGACGGGTGGAAATTGAAAGTGCGCCAGGGCAGGGGACAACCGTCCGCTTGCAACTGCCACGTTCTACGCTGCTGGCCGTACCCAGGGAAGAAATACGGACTGCGACGGCCTCAGAGCCAAGCGACCAGTTGGTTCTGGTACTGGAGGATGAGGCTGATGTTCGCCAGACGCTGTGTGAGCAACTGCACCAGCTGGGTTATTTAACGCTCGAAGCGGAAAGCGGTGAGCAGGCGCTGAGTATGCTGGAAGCCTCGCCGGGTATTGGCATGTTTATCAGTGATTTAATGCTGCCAGGGAACTTAAGCGGTGCGGAGGTGATTAACCATGTTCGCAGCCGTTTTCCGCATCTTCCCGTGTTGCTGATGAGCGGCCAGGATTTACGTCCGGCGCATAACCCACAGTTGCCGGACGTGGCGCTATTGCGCAAGCCTTTTACCCGCGTGCAACTGGCGCAGGCGCTGCGGAAGGTGACCGCGAATTGAGATTCCTCCGCTACCTCTGCAACCTGCTGCTGTTTACTGTAAAGCCAGCCCCCCTGCGAGACTGGCTTTATGAAATGTTACTCTACCGCTCTGTTATTGGGTTTGCTGTCTTTAACCAGTCAACTGGCTCACGCCGATATTGTAGATGATGCCATCGGCAATATTCAGCAGGCGATCAACGATGCCTATAACCCCAGCAGTAGCCGCAGTAATGATGACGGAGATCGTTATGATGACAGCCGTCGGAATGACAGCAGGCAGTATGACGATCGTCGCCGACAGCTTGAAGACCGACGCCGCCGTTTAGACGAGCGTCAGCGTCGGCTTGATGATGACAGACGACAGCTTGAAGACGACGAACGAAGGCTGGAAGAGAGTGACGATCGTTAACGGTCAGGTGCGGTTTCTTCGTGCGCGATGGAAACCGTTTTGGCTTGCATGCCATCCGTCTGCTCGCCACGAAACGGGAGATACGGCACAGCCCAGCCCATGATTAGCCCGGCCAACAGTCCAGGGCCGGTCGACATCCAGAGAAAATCAGGGGGAAGCTCTTTGATGATCAGCAACCAGCAAAAAGAGGCGATAACCGCGCCGATCGCACCGCAGGCAAGCGTTCTTCGCCAGGCAGAGTGATAGATACGTTGAGGAAAGCATGCCGCAGCTATGCCGGTCAGCAGGGCTGCGAGACCACCTACAATCCAGGTTAATGCCATAAACAGCGGTAAGACGCTGAGGATTTGCAGGAGGAGTTGTCCTGGCGTGTAAGAACTGGTGAGCACTTTACCGACAATGGCAACGGGCACACCAGCGTGTGGGGCTAATAAAGCAAACCAGCAAGCGTGATGGATAATACGGCGTGTTTTTGTCATAGCATTCCCCTTCAGAGTATTCACGTTGAAGGGGGAGGATAATCAGCATAAGTGAAGAGACAGTGAAGTGGCGTTAATCCAGCGCCAGCACCATTCCGTCATACCCCGCTTCGAACCCTTCCGGCAACGGGTTATCCATGAGCCATACGTCAAACTGGTGGCTGATATGGGTCAGAATCACCTGCGGACAGCCAATCACGTTATTCAATGCAATCACCGTATTTAAATCACAGTGGTTGCCGGGCGTTTCATCACGCGGGGCATGGCTACAGTCGATAATAATGACCTGCGGCTGGTTATTGAGCAGGAACTTCACTGTTTTTTCAGGCAGTCCGGCGGTATCGGAGAGCCATGCCACACGGCTGTGGGCGCTTTCCAGTAAATAACCAAAGGTGAGTTTTGAGTGGTTGAGCGGCAATGGTGTCACCCGTAATCCCTGTAGCTCGAAGACCACAAAGGGCTCGACCGTGTGGCTAAAATCCAGAATTCCGGGGTGTTTAAACAGGTCATCGCAGCCAGCGTCGTCCGGCGGGCCGTAGACCGGAAGGGTTGCGCCGACTCCCCAGCGTAGCGGGAACAACCCCTGCACATGGTCCATATGGTAATGGGTGAGCAAAAACTGCTGGAAGCTGCCCGCAGGCCAGTCGTCCATCAGGTCCGGAAGCCCCGCATCCAGCAGTGTCACTGCGTTGTTGAATTTGACCACCGCACTACAGGGGCGACGGCGGTGATTGACTTGCAAACGTGCCCGACGGCATGCCGCGCAGTCGCAGCCAAACACGGGCACAAGCTGAGCGCCACCAGTTCCCGTCAACGTGATCGTCAAACTCATATCCACCTCTACAGCGGTTTGGTAAAGCGAAAGTGGCTCTGTGTGTAGCCTTCACGCACATAAAAACGGTGTGCGTCTACACGCTTCACGCTGGTAGACAGTTCCGTTAATTCCGCACCGGCGTGGCGAGCTTTGTCCTCAGCCCACGCCAGCAGTTGGCTACCGACTTTCAGTCCACGTGCTTGCGGCATCACTACCAACTCCTGGATCTCACCGATCCACCTCGCATGGTGGAGATGAAACTGTAAATGCAGTCCAATCATGCCGATGATATGCCCATCCAGTAGCGCCAGCTGATAGTGCATATTGCGGTCCTGAAGGTTGGCAATAAAGCCGGCATGAAAGGCCTGTCGGTCAAATTCGGCTTGCTTGAGTTCGCAAATCAGAGCGTAAACCGCAAGTGCATCATCAGGCCCGGCGCGGCGAAGTTCACAGGCAGACATGGTGTTTCTCCTTCTGGCGAATCAGTGATAAAAAATTATCGACTGACTGTAGCAAACTTCCGTCGTTGTTGAGGATATGGCAGTCAGAAGGGGTATACCGTGCCGCGCGCTCCAGGCGCAGGTCGATCTCGCGCGCACTCTCTCGCCCACGGTTTTGCAGGCGTTGGCGCAGAATATCGGGCGATACCTGTAAACAAACGGGAAGTAATGCGGCTTCATAGCGGGCATGCGCCTGCGCAAGGTGAGCGCGGGAGCCGTTCACCAGCACGTCAAATCCGGCATGGAGCCACAGATCTATCTCCACGCCCACACCATAGTAGAAGCCATTCGCATGCCAGCTGAGTGCCAGTAGGTTTTGTCCGGCGCGGGTAAAAAATTCCTGTTCGCTCAGTGAAATATGGTTTTCACTTCCGGCGTTCGCTGCGCGGGTAATGTAGCGATGCGCGACCAGTAGCTGGGTATGTTCTC
This sequence comes from Lelliottia sp. RWM.1, assembly GCF_016859735.1. Taxonomy (NCBI): domain Bacteria; kingdom Pseudomonadati; phylum Pseudomonadota; class Gammaproteobacteria; order Enterobacterales; family Enterobacteriaceae; genus Lelliottia; species Lelliottia sp. RWM.1. The sequence continues at coordinate 123,605 of NZ_WLVC01000009.1, forward strand.
GCTGCCGTAACGCCGACAGCAGGCTGTCTTTTCCGGAGCCGGATGGCCCCATTAACCAGATCAGTCTTCCCATCAGAACACCCTTTTTCCCTGACGCCAGACGTGGTCGATATGAACGTGATCGCCTTTGCGATGTGCCAGCACCAGATCTGCCCGTTTGCCTTCCCCAATCACCCCGCGATCCTGAAGATGTAGCGCCTCAGCCGGGTTTTTTGTCACCAGGCGAATAGCCTGCGGCAGAGAAAAACTATTTTCGTCGTCGTCCGCGACACGGAACGCAGCATCCAGCAGGCTGGCGGGGTAGTAATCGGAGGAGAGAATATCCAGAAAACCCAGTGCGGCCAGTTTGCTGGCGGCGACGTTCCCGGAGTGTGAACCGCCACGCACGATGTTAGGTGCGCCCATCAACACGTTCATGCCGTGTTGGCGTGAGGCTTCTGCGGCTGCAAAGGTGGTGGGAAATTCGGCGATCACGCTGCCAAGTTGATGGGATTCGTGAACATGTTCGTGGGTCGCGTCGTCGTGGCTGGCTAACGCGATATGACGATCCCGGCACAGGGCAGCAATGGCGAGGCGGTTTGGCTGTGACCACCGGGCGGCCAGCGCGAGTTGCTCTTCCTCGTAGCGCGCCATCTCCTCATTGGTGAGCGAATATTTGCCCTGATAATACTCGCGATATTTTTCGATATTGGCGAACTGGCGTTGGCCAGGGGAGTGGTCCATCAGCGAGACCAGCGTGACAGGCTCGCGCCCGACCAGCTTTTCAAACAGAGGCAGGGTGGTGTGATGAGGAAGTTCGCAGCGCATATGAAGCCGGTGCTCGGCGCGGTTCAGACCCCGCTTTTGCGTCTCTTCCACCGCGTTGATCATCTTCTCCAGGTTTTCCAGTCGATCGCCACCATCGCGGACATCGCCAATCGCCACTGCGTCCAGAACGGTCGTAATACCGCTGGCGACCATCAGCGCATCGTGGCTGCTCATCGCTGAATGAGCAGGCCAGTCGACTTTCGGGCGCGGCGTAAAGAATTTATCCAGGTTATCGGTATGCAGTTCAATCAGACCCGGCAACAGCCAACCGCCTTCGCCATCCATCGCCTCAGGAGAACGGCTTTGCGATTCAGCAAACGCGCGGATCACTCCGTCCTGTACCTCAATCGATCCGTCGATCACCTCGTTTTCCAGAACCAGTTTTACGTTATTGATAATCATGGTGCGACTCCCATCGCATAGAGACGGTCTGCCACACGATCGCGGACAGTTGCGTCGTGGAAGATCCCGACGATCGCTGCTCCGCGCGCTTTGGCTTGTTCAATCAGTTCAACCACGGCTGCGCTGTTTTTGCTGTCCAGCGAGGCGGTGGGTTCATCCAGGAGTAAAATCGGGTAATCGACGATAAAACCACGGGCGATATTGACGCGCTGTTGCTCGCCCCCGGAAAAGGTGGAAGGCGCCAGATGCCATAAGCGTTCTGGTACGTTCAGGCGAGTCAGCAGGCTGGCGGCTTTGGCGGCGCAGGTTTCACGCGGGACGCCCAGATCCAGCAAGGGTTGCATGACGACGTCGAGTGCGGAGATCCTGGGGATCACCCGCAAAAACTGGCTCACCCAGCCGATCGTTGAACGGCGGACATCCAGCACCTTCCGCGCAGGAGCCTGAACCAGATCGACCCATTCATCACCATGGCGAATGTGAATGTGGCCTTCGTCCGGCAGATAGTTGGCATAGAGCGAACGCAGCAGCGTCGATTTTCCACTGCCGGAATGACCGTGCAGCACCACACATTCGCCGCTTTTGACATTCATCGTGGCATGTTGCAGTACCGGCAGACGCACGCCGTTTTGCTGGTGGAGTACAAAGGTCTTACTCACGTTTTCTACGCGGATCATGTTGGCCTCTTAGTTCTGCAAAACGGACGACACCAGCAACTGGGTGTACGGATGGTGTGGGTCGTCGAGTACGCGATCAGTTAGCCCACTTTCCACCACCTGGCCTTGTTTCATTACCAGCAGACGGTCGGCCAGAAGGCGTGCAACGCCCAAATCATGGGTGACAATCACCACCGCCAGATTCAGTTCCACCACCAGGCCGCGCAGCAGGTCCAGCAGGCGTGCCTGAACGGAGACATCCAGCCCCCCGGTGGGTTCATCCATAAACATCAGCTTTGGGTGGGTCACCAGGTTGCGGGCGATTTGCAGGCGCTGCTGCATACCGCCGGAGAAGGTGGTTGGCAGGTCATCAATACGTGATGCGGGGATCTCCACGTCTTCGAGCCACTGTTGCGCCGTTGCGCGGATATTGCCGTAGTGACGCGCGCCCGTTGCCATCAGCCGTTCGCCAATATTGCCGCCCGCCGAGACCTGACGGCGCAGACCGTCCATCGGATGTTGATGCACCACGCCCCACTCGGTGCGCAGCAAGCGACGTCGTTCGGCTTCGCTCATTCCGTACAGCGACTGGCCTTCGTAGAGGATCTCCCCGTTTTGTGGGGTAAGGCGGGCGGAAATCGATTTAAGCAGTGTGGTTTTGCCGGATCCGGATTCCCCGACAATTCCCAGCACTTCCCCTGGCCACAGCTCGAACGACACATCGCTGAAGCCTTTTCCTGGCGCATATAAATGGCTCAGGTTATTCACCGAAAGCAGCGGTTTCATTGGCTGTTCGCCTCGCTCTGTTGGCGGCAGAAATCGGTGTCGGAACAGACAAACATGCGCTTGCCCGTATCATCCAGCACCACTTCATCCAGGTAACTGTGTTTCGAACCGCAGATGGCGCAAGGTTCGTCCCACTCCTGAACCGTAAAGGGATGGTCGTCAAAATCGAGACTCTCCACGCGGGTATAGGGCGGCACAGCGTAGATACGCTTTTCGCGCCCGGCCCCGAAGAGCTGGAGCGCAGGCATCATGTCCATTTTGGGGTTATCGAATTTCGGGATCGGTGATGGGTCCATAACGTAGCGTCCGTTGACTTTCACCGGGTAGGCGTAGGTGGTGGCGATATGGCCGAAGCGGGCGATATCTTCATACAGCTTCACCTGCATGATGCCGTACTCTTCCAGGGCGTGCATGGTGCGGGTTTCAGTTTCACGCGGCTCGATAAAACGCAATGGCTCCGGGATAGGAACCTGAAAAATCAGGATTTGGTCTTCGGTGAGTGGTGTTTCTGGAATGCGGTGGCGAGTCTGGATCAGCGTCGCATCCTCAGTTTTTTCCGTCGTATTCACCCCGGTGACCCGTTTGAAGAAATTACGGATCGACACGGCGTTGGTGGTGTCATCTGCGCCCTGATCGATGACCTTCAGCACATCGGCTTCGCCAATCACGCTGGCGGTAAGCTGGATCCCGCCGGTTCCCCAGCCGTATGGCATGGGCATTTCACGGCCGCCAAACGGAACCTGATAGCCCGGAATAGCAACCGCTTTTAAAATGGCGCGACGGATCATCCGTTTGGTTTGCTCATCCAGATAGGCAAAGTTATACCCGCTCAAATTAGCCATGTTCGCGCTCCCGTTGCAGGCGTTTCAGCAGTTCCAGTTCGGCCTGAAAATCGACGTAATGCGGCAATTTGAGGTGCGAGACAAACCCGGCGGCTTCAACGTTATCTGCATGCGCCAGCACAAACTCTTCATCCTGTGCCGGGCCTGAAATGGTTTCGTCGTATTCCGGGGCTTGCAGGGCGCGGTCGACCAGCGCCATCGCCATCGCCTTGCGTTCACTCATGCCAAACACCAGCCCATAGCCACGCGTAAAATGTGGAGCTTCGTTTTCCGGGGCGACGAAGCCGTTCACCATTTCGCATTCTGTCACCAGCAGTTCACCGATGTTGACGGCAAAACCCAGCTCTTCCGGAACGATGGTGACATCGACGTGACCACTGCGTATTTCCGCTGCAAACGGGTGGTTGCGCCCGTAGCCGCGCTGGGTCGAGTAGGCCAGCGCCAGCAGGTAGCCCTCGTCGCCGCGCATCAGTTGTTGCAGGCGTGATGAGCGTGAACACGGATAAACCGGTGGCGTGCGGGTGATGTCATCGGGTGTTGTTCCGTTGTCTTCTTCAGCTTTCGCCAGCCCCTGATTTGTCAGCAGGCTAAAGACGTGCGGGGAGGGGGGGGGTTGAAATGCGGCTTTTTTCAGTTCTGGCGATTCACCGTTTGCCAGCAGGGTGAAATCCAGCAGGCGGTGAGTGTAGTCGTAGGTCGGGCCAAGCAACTGACCGCCGGGGATATCTTTGTAGACCGCCGAAATACGGCGCTCCAGTCGCATGTCGGCCGTGGCAACAGGGTCGCTGACTGCCAGCTTAGCCAGCGTTGTCCGGTAGGCGCGCAGCAAGAAAATCGCTTCAACGTTATCGCCACTGGCCTGTTTCAGCGCCAGTGCCGCCAGTTCCCGGTCGGCAATGCCGCCTTCCGTCATCACGCGGTCCACGGCGAGGTTTAACTGTTGTTCAATCTGGGCAACGCTCAGCTCGGAAAGCTGCTCATCACCCCGTCGTCTGTGCTCCTGCAACGCATGGGCGGCGGCTATCGCCTTTTCGCCCCCTTTGACAGCAACGTACATCAGCACACCTCCACATGGGTGGTTCGTGGAATAGCCAGCAGGCGTTCGCCGCAGGTCAGGAGCAGGTCGATACCCAGCGGGAACGGGTGTGGACGTTCGGTCAGCTCATGAATGATGCACTCCGGCAACTGTGGCGCGACCATGCGTTCATCGGCGATCCCCGCGCCAGTCAGACGCAGCATACGTCCTCCGCTCAGGCTGGCGACCTGCAAAATCAGCGTGGCGCTGGTTTCCGGTGCAACGGCCGATCCTGTGGAAAGGGCGTTAAGCTGTTCGTGGCTAATTTGTTCATCCGCCACGGCAAATATGGCCTGTTGCGGTTGTTCAACCAACGGCGCGCTGGTGTGAAAACGCAGGTTCTGTCTGGCGATATCGTTCGCCAGCGCGGCAGAGAGCCATACCGGGGTGTCATTGTCTGCCAGCGTGAGTAAGACGCTGGTGGTCGCGAGGCTCAGCGGCAGCCAGCCTTGTGAAAGCGGGTGAAGCGAGACAATGACGCCAGGCTCGCTCATGGCCTTCAGCAGACGGCGAAAACTGTGTTGGGCATCCTGGACGGCCAGGGTAAAAGCAGGTTGAAGCGTCATGCGTTATCTCCGCGAACAAGCGTAAAGAAGTCGACCCGGCTGGTGTTCACTTCGGCCTGACGTGCAGCAGTGCGTGCAGCGTGGTCAGCTTCCAGCGGGGCAATTAAGGTTTCCATCAGGGTCTGAAAATGGGTCTGTTCCTGCAAAAGTGCATCGATAACTGCACAGCGCTCAGCGTGCTGTTTATCGCGACCCAGGACATAGCTGTAGCCCAGTGTCCCGCTTTTCAGGCGGACAACGGCGCGGGTGAGGGTGGCATCACCGGCAAAAAAACGCGCTCCTGTGCCGCTCATACGCGCCTGGATCTGAACCAGGCCAATTTCCGGCGCGCGAATGGTCGTATAGTCTGGCGTCAGATGCAGGGCATGCATGCGGGTTTGCAGCGCGGCTGGCTGACTTTTGGCAAGTACGCTCATCCAGCGCTGGCGAGTGGAGGTGTCGACTGACATTCAGTGCTCCATGGTGAATTCAATCATGTCGGCGCGGGTCAGGCTGACGGAGTATTCCGTTGCGTTGACCTCGCCGTCACGGTGGTTAAGGGTGCGAACACAGAGCAGGGGAGCCATGTTTGGGATCTCCAGCACTTTGCTCTCTTTCGCCTGAGCGCGGCGGGCACTGATGCGCGTCTGGGTTCGTTTGAGTGCAATACCGGTGGCATCCCGCAGAAAGTCGTGCAGCGATCCGCTGGAGAAATTCTGCAACACTGGCCAGAGGGTAAGGTCGGCAAAGTAGTGATCGATCTGACATACCGCCACACCATTCACCCGGCGCAGTGTTCTCAGGTGCACTACGTTATCGCCCTCCTGAATACCGAGCGCATCCGCTACATGGCTGGACGCGGGGCGCAAGACTGAGAGCAGTTTTTCGCTGGTGGGATGGCTGCCCTGATCGAGCAGGTTCTGACTAAAGCGCGCCTGAGAATTGAGCGGGTAGTCAAACGGGCGCATCAGCACCAGTACGCCAATGCCCTGACGGCGCTGTACCCAGCCGCGTTCAACCAGCTGGTCGATGGCGCGGCGCAAGGTGTGACGGTTCACTTCGTAGCGGTCGGCAAGCTGCTGCTCGGCGGGCAGATAATCACCACAGCGATATTGCGTGCGCAGCTCGACTTCGAGTTTTGCGGCAATCTCTTGCCAGCGGGTAGGGTAACTGGTCGGATGTCTGGATACGTGCATATAAATCAAAGCCTCGCTTCTCAGATGAAATGCTTACGCAAACGTTGAGAGAGGAAATCAAGCAGGCTGACAGTGATGATAATGAGCACCATCAGGGCACAGGTTTGCTGGAACTGGAAACCGCGAATCGCTTCCCACAGGGTGACGCCAATTCCGCCTGCGCCGACCATACCGACCACCGTTGCGGATCGGACGTTGGATTCAAAGCGATAGAGTGAGTAGGAGATGAGCAGTGGCATCACCTGCGGCAATACGCCGTAGAGGATCTCTTCGATTTTGTTTGCACCCGTCGCGCGAATCCCCTCGACCGGGCCGGGTTCGATGGCTTCAACGGCTTCTGACAGCAGCTTGGAGAGGACGCCGGTGGTGTGAATAAACAGCGCCATCACGCCCGCGAAAGGACCAAGTCCTACGGCGACCACGAACAGCATCGCGAAGACCATTTCATTGATCGCGCGACAGGCATCCATCAGGCGACGCATTGGCTGGTAAACCCACCAGGGGACGATGTTTTCGGCGCTCATCAGGCCAAACGGAATGGAGAGAATAACGGCAAGGGCTGTGCCCCAGACGGCGATTTGCATCGTGACGGCCATTTCACCGAGATAGTCTTGCCACTGGCTAAAGTCTGGCGGGAAGAAATCGGCGGCGAAGGTCGCCATGTTGCCGGAATCTTTGACCAGCATCAGCGGGTCCATTTCCGCACCCTTCCAGGAGATAACAAGCACTGCCAGCAGAATGGCCCAGCTAATCAGGGAGAACCAGCTGCGTTTTGGTGGCGGGACGGTGATGGTTTGCATGTGTGACACCTTTGGTTTATGTCCCTCACGCAGCCCTCTCCCCTTGGGGAGAGGGCTGCGTGAGGGCTAAAAGTTACTGAACCGCTTTATTCACGCTGGTCATGGCGCTCAGCGCCGCGGTCAGACGATCCAGGTCTTCCAGCTTCGCCTGAATTTCAGACACTTTGCTGGTCTTCTCTTCTTCCTTAAGACCTTTGTTATCCTTCACGCCCTGCATCTCTTTAAACAGGGCGAGTTGGCGAATCGGAACCAGTTGAAGGTCGCTTGATGCACGGAATGGCGCCCAGCCCAGACGCTCCAGAACGGTTTTCTCTTCCGGTGTTTTGCCGTAATTCATGAAGAAGTCGTACACCTTGTCCTTGGTGCTCTCGGAAAGGTTTTTACGCCACACGATCGGGTCGCCAGGGATCAGTGGCGATTTCCAGATAACCTTCAGTTCTTTCAGTTTGTCCGGCGCAGAGACTTTCAGTTTGTCGAGGTTTTCAGTGTTGTTTGTCGCAACATCGACCTGTTTGTTTGCGACTGCCAGCGCGTTGGTTTCGTGACCGGCATTCACGGTGCGTTTGAAGTCACTGGCAGAGGCATTATTTTTGGCGAAAACGTAATAGCCCGGAACCAGGAAGCCTGACGTGGAGTTAGGATCGCCGTTGCCAAACGTCAGATCTTTACGTTTGGCGAGCATGTCGTTGAGGTTATTGATGGGACTGTCTTTGTTGACGATCAGTACGCTCCAGTATCCTGGAGAGCCATCTGCCGCAACGGTTTGAGCAAAGACCTGACCATTGGCACGATCCACCGCTTCCATGGCGGAGAGGTTGCCGTACCAGGCAATATCCACTTTGTTAAACCGCATACCCTGGATGATGCCCGCATAATCGGGGGCGAAGAAGGCATTCACTTTGATGCCCAGTTTGGTTTCCATATCTTTCAGGAACGGTTCCCACTGAGGTTTGAGATTCTGCTGTGATTCCGTCGAAATAATGCCGAAGTTCAGTGCTTTTTCCTGTTCTTCCGCGTACGCAGGGCTTAACAGGGTGCTGATGCTGAACATGCTGGTAAAGGCCAGCGCGGCAACGGCTTTGTAGCTCATGTACTTTCCTCGGATCGGGTTGAGTTAAGCAGCCTGCGCGTTCTCTTCGACGCGGTTAATGCTGCGGTAGAGATGGTCAAAACGTTCGCTATCAAACTGATGACTTGCGCCATCAAAGAACACATGGCCCTGACGCAACGCGACGATGCGTTCGCAGTAGCGCAGGGCGTAATCCACCTGATGCAGAGTCACCACAACGGTAATGCCGTCGTTCTGGTTAATGTCGCGCAGGGTTTCCATCACGATGCGGGCTGATTCTGGGTCTAACGAGGCAATAGGCTCATCCGCCAGGATCACTTTTGCTTTTTGCATCAGGGCACGCGCAATGGCGACGCGTTGCTGTTGCCCACCGGACAGGGTGGAAACACGCTGATGGGCAAAGTGCGCCATGCCTACGCGGGTCAGCGCCTGCAAGGCTTGCTGTTTCTGAGAGGGGGAGAACCAGCGCAGGCAGGTGCGCCAGAACGGTGTACTGCCGAGCGCGCCGATAAGTACGTTCTCCAGCACCGTCAGACGGTTCACCAGGTTGAATTGCTGAAAGATGTAGCCTGTCTGCGCACGGCTTTTGCGGATATCACGCGCCAGGCGCCCTGCACGCTGGACGGTGTTACCCAGCAGCTCAACGTGGCTTTCCGGGGTTTTATCGCCGGTGATAAGCCCACTTAAATGACGCAGAAGGGTTGATTTACCTGAGCCGGATGGCCCCAGCAGCGCCACCATTTCGCCCTGCTGGACGGTCAGATCAACGGCATGCAGAGCCTTGTTATGATGAAAGGTCTTGCTGAGTTTCTCGACGCGGATAACAGTTTGCATGTGATGAAGCCTCACGATAAATGTGGCCTCATGCTGGCGGATCAATGTGACATTTCGGTTAAGTGCGGGTTGCGGAAGTTTGAAGAGTTGAGGGGGAAATGATGACAGGCGGAGGCAGACTGCCCACCGCCAACATCTTAGTGCTGTTTGATGACGTTAATCATCCATGGAACACCATATTTATCAGTGACTTTACCGAATCCGTGGGCCCAGAACGTTTCCTGCCAGGCCATTTCAATAGTGCCACCCAGGGCCAGATTATCGAACCAGCGTTTACCTTCTGCCACATCCTGGGTATCGAGGACCAGGGTAAAACCACTGTAGTGTGCTTTTCCATCAGGCAAGCTGTCGCTCATCATGATATCGCTGCCTGCGATACGGACATTGGAATGGGCAATGGCGGAATCCGGGAATTGTATGCCGGACGGACAGCCTTCTTCGCTGTGTTCGTCTTTTGGCATTTCACCGAAGGTGATTTTGTAGAGGAGTTCTGCGCCGACGGCCTGCTGATAAAAGGCGGTGGCCTCTGTGCAGTTACCGGCGAAAGCAATGTAGGGACTTAACGGCATAATCGTTACCTCAGGTAAGAGAAGCTCGTTAAGTGTAGTTCTGGCAGGCCCGGTAAGCGAAGCGCCACCGGGCCTGGAAAATCAGTTCTTTTTCACGAACTCAGATTTCAGCTTCATCGGGCCAAAGCCGTCAATTTTGCAGTCAATATTATGATCGCCTTCTACCAGACGAATATTCTTCACCTTCGTGCCGATTTTCAGCATTGAAGAGCTGCCTTTCACTTTCAGATCTTTAATCACGGTAACGCTGTCGCCGTCGGCCAGCAGATTACCGTTCGCATCTTTGACGGTCAGTACATCGCTCTCCTGCGAGGGCTCTGCGTCATTCCATTCATGTGCGCATTCCGGGCAGATGAACATGCCGTTATCTTCATAAGTGTATTCAGAATTGCATTTCGGGCAGTGTGGGAGTTGCATGTCGGTATCCTCAAAAAAGTGCTTATCACGCTGGAAAGAGCCAGCTAAAAGGCGGCATAGAGCCGAAAAAGGCGGCAAGTATAGCGCAAATCCACACTTTTGTCGGTGATATCGTTTTATAAAAAAGTGCAAAAAACAGAGATGGGATGACATTTCCTGTCAGTCAGTTAAGCGATGCTAACACCCTTAAGAAGGTGGAAAGAAATGGCACTAAATATATCGAATATTTTATTGCAGCAAATTGCTACACTCTCCCATTTCGGATAAGGTGAAGCAACACGTTGTTATTTATCCATTGCTTCTACTGTCTTGCCTCAAATGACAGTGGTGAATTACCTCTCTTTTTAGGTGGGTAAATAATGATGATATATCCTGAAGTTTCCTGAAATTGAGCTACGCTTTTTATCTTTTGGCTATCTGGCCAAAGGGGGAAGTATTACACGCTATACAACGATGGGAATATATTTCTGATTGCCATCAATTAGTTATATTTAAGTGAACATGTTTTCCACACGTGATCATATAAGCCGAAACAGCATAATTAAAACGAAGTGGCTTAATAAAAGTATTAAATTTGCGTTAAGGGAAGGCTTTTATCATGCACACACAGACCATTTTTGAATTAAGCCAGGAAGCAGAGCGGTTGCTACAACTCGCCTTGCAGAATCTTGATACGTTGAAATCAATGCCGATTGCGATGCTGGATAGCACTACAGCGGCGATAACTGGCGAAAATAACAACGTTTTACCTTTGCATTTCAGTACGCGTGGTGTCGAAGCGCAGCAAGCGATGCTGAATAATGAATTACGGAAAATTACCCGCCTTGAAATGGTGTTGGCGATTGTCGGGACCATGAAGGCCGGTAAGTCGACCACGATTAATGCCATCGTTGGGACGGAAGTCCTCCCGAACCGCAACCGTCCGATGACGGCATTACCCACATTGATTCGCCATACACCGGGCCAGAAAGAGCCGGTACTGCATTTTTTACATGTATCTCCGATAGATACATTGCTTCAGCAATTGCAGCAACGACTGTGCGATTATGATCGGGGAAAACTGGCGCAGCGTCTGGAAATTGATAAAGACATGAATGCGTTGTTGGAGCGTATTGAAAAAGGTGAGGCTTTTGAAAAGCATCATCTTGGTGCGCAACCCATATTTCATTGCCTGAAGAGTCTTAACGATTTGGTGCGACTTTCTTTGGCGCTGGGTGTCGATTTCCCGTTTTCAGAATATGCCGCCATTGAGCATATACCGGTCATTGAGGTGGAGTTTGTGCATCTTGCTGGTCTGGATGCGCATTTGGGGCAACTGACGTTGCTCGATACCCCAGGGCCAAATGAAGCCGGGCAACCGCATCTGCAAAAAATGCTCAGTGAGCAGCTTGCGCGAGCCTCTGCAGTGCTGGCCGTAATGGATTACACCCAACTGAAATCCATTTCTGATGAAGAGGTTCGCCAGGCCATTTCTGCGGTCGGGAAATCCGTCCCGTTGTATGCGCTGGTGAATAAATTCGATCAGAAAGACCGCAACAGCGATGATGAAGAGCAGGTGCGGGCGATGATTTCTGGCACGCTAATGAAAGGCAATATTTCGCCGGGGCAAATTTACCCTGTTTCGTCGATGTGGGCTTATCTGGCAAACCGCGCGCGCTATGAAATGACCGCTAACGGACATCTTCCCGATCATCAGGAGCAGCGTTGGGTTCAGGATTTCGCCGAGGCCGCACTGGGCCGCCGCTGGCGTACGGCTGATTTGGATGATATCGAACATATTCGTCATGCCGCCGACCTGCTGTGGGAAGACTCTTTATTTGAGCAACCGATCCGTAAGTTGATCTATGCCGCGTATGCCAATGCCTCGTTGTTTGCCTTGCGTTCTGCATCGCACAAACTGCTGAACTATGCGCAAAATGCCAGGGAGTATCTCGATTTTCGCTACCAGGGTCTGACGGTGGCCTTTGACGAACTGCAGCTTAATATTGCCCGTCTGGAAGAGGATATGACGCTGCTGCAAACGCGTCAGGCAGTGGTGAGCGATGAAGTCGAGCATGAAGTTGAGCAGGCGCTGAGCGCAACGGATAGCTTTATTGCGCAGCAAAAGAGCACGCTTCAGCAGGCGATTGCTCATGTGTTCAGCAGCGATAATGTTCTTGATCTGGCAGGTATTGATCCCCTGAATCTGCGCAGCAGTGCACCGGAGGATATGAAGCAACTGGTGCTGGAGGATGAAGGCCAGGCGCAAATTGTGCTGAGTAAGATCCGTTCTTCCTGCGAGCTGATCATGCTGGATGTGCAGAATAAAATCAGCCGTGAACTGGCATTACGCTTTGATCAACTGGAGTCCACGCTGGCGCGATCTCTGAATGAGGCGATGCGCCCCATTGAGACACGCATTAAAGAGCAGCTCAGTCATGCCGGTTTTCGGGCGCGGATTAGCTTCCCGGCATTTCAGGCTAATCAGCTTAACTTTAATACGCGTGCGTTGTTTAACGATGCGATAGCGCTGGATAACCGGCCTGCTGGTCAGGCTTCCGGTGCGGGCAGTATGCGGGAGACGGTTTCTCGCTGGCTGAATAATCCGGGTTGGGGCTGGGAAGATTACGTGGTGACGCGGACCCGATATGTTATCGATATCGCTCAGCTTCATGACAAATTTAAGCAACATATTGATCAGTTTTGTGAACAAATTCGTAAAGCTTTGGCCGCTCAGGTCGATGTCTCTGTTACGGCAGGTATGGCAACGTTTTTTGCGGAATTTTCGTTGTGCCTGACCGGGTTACAGGAAAGCTTGCGTGATAGCCTCGCAGTACGCCAGCAAAATGAGCATTCCACTCGGGGGCTCAGCCAGCTGTTGAAGCAAAGTCTTACGACTGCGACGTGGATTCAGGAAGATACCCGACTGTTACGCGATGATATTCAAACTCTATTCGCGGCAGAGCAACCATGACAACACAACTACTGGACGGTCCCGGGCGGACGCTGGAGTGTATTCATCCTAAATTTATGGTCGATCTGGTTCAGGGGGTGGACGCTGTGCGTCATACCCCTTTGGGGCCGCAACAGCTGCAGTTTCGTGAGCGTTTAACTCAGGAGATCATGACGCACACTCGGCTGCGGCCCTGGGCGATGGCGGGAATGCTCAACGAAAATGTGGCATTGCGCCTCGGGTTGGCCGAAAAACTGGCTGGAATGCTTGATCCCGGGCATCTGGCGCTCACCCGGATGACCGAAAAACTGACGGCACTGCGTCAGCAGACAAACCCGCGTACACCGCAATCTCCGGGCCTGATGCAGCAATACGACGACCTCTCTTCACATTTTAACCAGCGTGCAGCCTATAAAGAAAAAGCCTTGTCTCAGCGCGGGTTAACGGTGCAGGCAGGCGAGCATAGTGAGCAGATTTTTACTCGCTGGCGAGCCGGACACTATGATGGCTGGTCGTTGGCTGGGCGTTGCTATATCGCACTGGAAGAGTTGCGTTGGGGGGCATTTGGTGATGCCTGTCGCCTTGCGAATGATGATGTGGCTGAAATGCTCAAGGATAACCTTTGTAGCATGGCGTCAAATTACCTTGCTCAGGGGATAAATGCTTCTCCCGCCACACGCCACTTTTATCATCAGTGGCTGACTACACCTGCTTCCCCTGGATTAATGGATCATAAAGATATGCTGGGCTGGCTGGGGGACTGGTGTCATGCCGATAAGCATCCGGTGAGCTGGTCGGTGACGCAGAACTGGCAAACAGTGGCATTAGGGATGCCGAGATTGTGTTCAGCGAAACGCCTGGTGGGGGCGATGGTCGAAGAGATATTTGGTGGATGAAGGTTTTCCCCTCATCTTCTCTCCATAAAGAAAGAGGATGAGGGGGCAGTGTTTTAGTGATGCATTTCTACCGTTTTTTGCTCGACGCCTTGTTCAGGAACATTGCCGAACCGTTTGGCATACAGTGCCGTAATAATCGGAACCAGGATTGCTGTGACAATTACGCTGGCGGCAACCAGGGCTGTCGCTGATGCGGCGACCGGTTCGAAGGCGGGGTTAATCTGCGCGATGATCACCGGGTTTGCTACGGCAGCACCTGCGGCTGATGAGGCTGCGACACCAGCCGTCCCGTTTCCTCCACCAATCACGCGGTCGGCAATAATCAGCGGAATACCCGTGATGATGATAACGGCAACGCCCAGAACAATCCCCAGCAGACCGGTATCGAGGATCACATTCAGATTGATGGTGTTACCCAGTGCGAAACCAAAGAATGGAATCAGTACCGGGGTTGCTTTGCTGAAGAAATCACGCAGGTCGTGATCCAGATTACCCAGCGCAAAACCGATCAGGAAGGGCAGAACTGCACCGACGAAATGGTGAGGTTCAAACGAGGCCAGACCGGCCGATCCCAGTATCAGCATGGTCATCAGCGGGCCTGACTCCAGAGACATCAGAACAAATGCGCCCGACTCCTCTTTCGTTCCGTATTGGTTCATCAGGCTGGCGTACAGACCGCCGTTAGTCATATCCATAGCAGAGACAATTGCCAGTACGGACAACCCTGCAAAGAAACCGGTTTGCACGCCATTTTCAGGAATAAATACGGCGCAGATCATCGCGACAACCCATGCGACTGCAATTTTGGTAATAACTAACGTTCCGGATTTACGCAAAACCGTACCCGTTGCGCGTAAATTAATGGACGCACCAATACAGAAGAACCATACCGCCAGAATCGGTACTGTTCCTGTAATCATCCCTTTTGTGAAACCACCAAAATAAGCACCTGTATTCGGCGCAAGAGTATTTAAGATTGCGCCTAGCACTAGCGGAACCAGCATCATTCCGCCAGGGATACGTTCTATCGTGGCTTTGATTTTCATGTTTAACCCTCACATCATATCCCGCGTAACTGGCGGAGATGTCAAAAAAATAAATCAATTAATTCAATGAATTGATCGACTGCTCCGTCGAGCATTTCGTTATCCATGCAAAAAAATTAAGTAAGTGCATTCAATTACCCTTCAATCGAAAGCACCAAAAGTGGTGAATTCAGTTTTATAATGCGATCATTGGAATTGCGATTCAATGAAAATAAAACAATGTTTTAGTTATGCGTGTCACATATTTTATGTAAACATTAGAATTGATATTCGATAATTAAAATTTCTGTGAATTGGTTGTGAATAAATGTGGTTTATTTTTTGTTCTGAAGGAAATAATAACGTCCGGGAGGATATTGCTTTTCCCGAAAGGCTGAGGGCTGTAGTAAGCGAAAATTGACAAATACTGAACACAGCTGACGAAGAGGGGGAATATGTGTGAAGTTGATCACAAATATAAACACTGGTAGGGTAAAGAGGTCATTAACTGCCCAGGCAGGCGTCAACAGGTTCGGTTGTATCGACGTAAAACGTCAATGTAAGTAAACCTGCTACGCTTGAAGAGGAGATGCGCAAGAGGCGCTCACCAGGTCCACAGACCGCAAAATATACTGTGGTGCGGACAGGGCTCAGTCTACGAGGATAGCAATGCTTAAAAGGAAAAAGGTAAAACCCATCACGCTTCGCGATGTCACGATTATCGATGACGGAAAGTTACGCAAAGCAATCACCGCCGCCTCGCTCGGTAATGCGATGGAATGGTTCGATTTTGGTGTCTATGGTTTTGTGGCCTACGCACTCGGTAAAGTGTTCTTCCCTGGTGCAGATCCCAGCGTGCAGATGATTGCAGCTCTGGGTACGTTCTCCGTTCCCTTCCTGATTCGACCTTTAGGTGGCCTGTTCTTCGGCATGCTGGGCGATAAATACGGTCGCCAAAAGATACTGGCTATCACCATTGTGATCATGTCAGTCAGTACGTTTTGTATCGGCCTGATACCGTCTTACGCCTCGATTGGCATTTGGGCGCCGATCCTGTTGTTGCTGTGTAAAATGGCACAGGGATTCTCCGTTGGGGGAGAATATACGGGCGCATCGATCTTTGTTGCGGAATACTCGCCAGACCGTAAACGTGGCTTTATGGGAAGCTGGCTGGACTTTGGCTCTATTGCCGGGTTTGTGCTTGGCGCGGGCGTGGTTGTTCTGCTGTCGACTCTCGTCGGAGAGGAGAACTTCCTTGACTGGGGCTGGCGTATTCCGTTCTTCCTGGCGCTACCGCTTGGGCTGATTGGCCTTTACCTGCGTCATGCGCTTGAGGAGACGCCTGCGTTCCAGCAGCATGTTGATAAGCTGGAACAGGGTGACCGTGAAGGTTTACAGGAAGGTCCAAAAATCTCGTTCAGGGAGATTGCAACCAAGCACTGGCGCAGCCTGCTGGCTTGTGTTGGTCTTGTGATTTCCACCAACGTTACCTACTACATGCTGTTGACCTACATGCCGAGCTACCTGTCGCATAACCTGCACTACTCGGAAGATCACGGCGTATTGATTATCATCGCCATCATGATTGGGATGCTGTTTGTGCAGCCGGTGATGGGGCTGTTGAGTGACCGCTTTGGTCGTCGCCCGTTTGTGATTATGGGCAGTGTTGCGCTGTTACTGCTGGCAATCCCGGCCTTTATGCTGATTAACAGTAATGTGCTGGGGCTGATTTTTGCCGGCTTGCTGATGCTTGCGGTGATCCTTAACTGCTTCACAGGGGTGATGGCTTCGTCGCTACCGGCGATGTTCCCGACGCACATTCGTTATAGTGCCCTGGCGGCAGCCTTTAACATTTCGGTACTGATTGCCGGTCTGACGCCGACACTTGCCGCCTCGCTGGTGGAGAGTACGCAGAACCTGATGATGCCAGCCTACTATCTGATGGTTATCGCGGTGATTGGTTTGATTACCGGTATTACCATGAAGGAAACGGCAAATCTGCCGCTGAAAGGAGCTACGCCTGCGGCATCTGACCTTCAGGAAGCGAAAGAGATCCTGCGTGAGCATCACGACAATATCGAGCAGAAAATTGAAGATCTTGATGCTGAGATAGAAGCGTTGCAGGAGAAGCGTTCACGTCTGGTGGATCAGCATCCACGGATTAACGAGTAAGACAAAAAACCCGCCGCTGGCGGGTTTTCTTTGACTAGCATCCGGCTGCGATATAGTCCCCGTTAGCACTCATGGGGATGACTGTCAGGAACAGGACGACCGCGAACAGAATCAACATCACGCCACCCACAATTTTGACGGCTGGAACCAGCCAGTTGAGTGCAGAATTGCCACCGAAGCAGGCCACCGTTCGTTCACGGGCATACCTTACTGCCAGCGATAATCCCATAATAGACAGCGCCGTTCCCAGCGCCATGGTCATGACGGCCGCAATACCCCAGGTCACAATGCCCAGCGCATTTGAGAACATCAGAATCATAATTGCGCCACTGCATGGTCGCGCGCCAATGGCCAGAATCACGCCCAGCCGGGTTTTCCAGTCACCTTTTGTCAGGTCCGCACCGACGCCGTGATGGCCGCAGCCACAGTGTTCGTCATGCTGATGTACTGGTTTGAGCGAACTGATGGTCATTTTTCGTGGGCGCAAAGTCTTGAGTGCCTGATAAATGACAAATGCGCCGAACGCGCCAATAAGAACGGCGCTGATTTTCTCCACATACCAGCGACTGGTACTGAGATCCCCTGATGCCAGATTAAACCCGATGGCCAGAATAAAGACGAACAGAATGGCGCTGACGCCCTGCATCAGGCTACCGATAAACGGTACGACGCGTGCTGCGAGTTGGCTTTCTTTATTGGTGCTCAGATACGTGGTGACAATAAACTTGCCATGTCCCGGCCCGATAGCATGGAGTACGCCATAGAAGAATGCGCCAGTCAGTAACCATAGCCCTCCGCTGTACTGATGGTTATTGAGCTGCAGTAAATACATCACCAGATAGCGATGTAGAGTGATTTGCGTGGCAAGACACCATTGAATAAAAACATTCCAGTGAGTGTGTAGAGTTAAGCCCGCGAATAAAAGTACCAGCACGATTAACCCGGCAGTGGGGATGCGCCAGTCACGCGTCAGACGTTGTGTGGTCATGGGAGGGCCTGTGACGAGAAAATTTAGGAAAAGTATAGCGGGAGCGGACGTTTTGCGTCCATTGACGTTGATGTCTATATCGGCATTCGATCATTTTAGCACTGATGAAATACTACTATAAATAAGGGTAGACAGACGTTATATCTTGTCGGGTATCTATTAATTAATGGTGTATATCAAGGGATAAAGGGAATCCAGGGCTTTTCTGGTTGGCTGGGCTTATTGTGTTCAGACTCTACACACCGGCGGTATAACAAGGTATAGTGTCCGCCGCTTTTTTATTCAAATAATATTTACTCATTCATTTTTTCACAGCAAGGCAACGGGATGTTCAATAGTTTATTAAACCGTCTTGGTCATTCATTTCGTATGAAACATAAAAGTACAGACCTTAAAGATACACTCATGTGGTTATTCCCTGCTATCGTTGTATCAATAGTCATTCCGATCTGTATTGGCTATAAAGGGTTTGGTAGCTCAATATTAACCTTTGTTACACTTTATCTTTCCAGAAAGAACAGGGTGACATTTTATGTATCGTGCCTCGTCTTATTCTTTATTTCACTATATATACCTGTAGGTATTAATTTTGGCAGGATAAGTTATGGTTATGTAATATCGGCATTGCAAACAAATACCGGGGAGCTATCTGAATTTTTGCGTGGGACAAGCTTTGCTGCATGGTTTCTGATGTTCCTGGCCATTGCTTCACTCTACATGTTTGCAAAAAATGGTCAGGATTTTGGTAAAAAATACAGCTGGTTATATCTCATTGCGTTTGTTCTGATAAACCTTAATGCCTATCCTAAACGTATGCTTTTTCTCACAACCGAGTACGTAAAGCAGGCAAATGCTGAGCTGAAAAAGCTTGAGAGCTATAGCCAGGTTCCTGATGATTTCACGGTGGTCGATAATCATCAGAGGTATAAGAATATTATTGTTGTTGTCGGGGAAAGTGTTACCAGGGATTACTTATCGGTATATGGATACCAGCATGACACCACACCGTGGCTGAATCATGCTCCGGGGTATTTCTATTCAAACTATGTATCATCAGCCCCAAATACCTTTATGTCGTTACCGCGAACACTGACAGTGAGTGACGGCATAAAAACCGAAGAGAATAACAATATTGTTGCGCTGGCAAAAAAAGCAGGCTTGTACACTCACTGGATTTCTAATCAGGGGTTTGTCGGCGAATTTGACACGCCAAGTACGATTATTGCGAAAAATGCACAGCATGAAGTCTTTTTTAAAAAGGGTGATTACAACGCTAACAATACCGATGATATGGATCTACTGAAGCAGTTGAGCAGTATCATCAACAATAAAGAGCATGATCGTAATGCTGTTTTTCTGCACATGATAGGCTCTCACCCTGATACCTGTGAAAGATTGAATGGATTCCCGGTGAATATAAGAATAAGTCATCAGGAAAAATTCAATTGTTACCTCGCGACATTACAGAAACTCGATCTCTTCCTGGAACGTGCTGTCCAGATACTGAACCAAAGTGGGGAGTCTTACGCGCTGGTGTACTTTTCCGATCATGGTATGACGGTTGATGAAAGCGATCGCCCGGTGCGCCACGGTAATGATGCCCGACAGAACTATAATGTCCCCTTCTTCATTTTCACCAGTGACAGCGATAAGCACATCACTTCTGACAAACCCATCAGTGCAAGACAGTTCATCTCTATATTTGAGTGGTTGTCCGGTTTTAGCTCCGATAAGGTGACGGCCCATTCCCCGGAACAGGCTACCAGTGGAAACATTACTGTTTTTGACGGTGGCAAGCTCACTGAGTATCAGGGTTTGAAGAACAATCCGATCATCCATTAATCTCGGGCCTGCTGAAGGCGATGAAAATAGAATCGGCTTCAGCAGGTAGTCAGCACGATTGACGAGACAAAGGCCAGGCATGACCTTGCCAGGATTGTCATTCGAGAGTGATTACTTGTTTTCGTCTTTTGGTGCAGCTTTCAACTTGTCAAACATATCTTTAGCTTTGAACACCGTAGAGGCATCTACTTTTTCAAAAACTTTTTCGGCCAACTTATCAACATGCGTATCTAACGCACCATTAAGGCCAAGCTTGTTATTAATCTGTTTTTTCACTTGATGTTTAATGATTTTTTCTTTTGTTGCTTCGGGTAAGAGTGTATCTCTCATTTTAGTCAAAAAGCTCATCTGCTTTCCCCTTTGCTTTTCCTTTTACGACATCATCAATGCATCCTGTGACAGCGACAAGAGCCGCAGCGATCATAGCCATATCATCTGTGTATCCTAAAACTGGCGTTAAATCAGGAATCAGGTCAATTGGCGATACAAGATAAGCGAGTGCACCGTAAATGATCGTCTTATCTTTGGTTGAGCATTTTTCACTCTCCAGGGCGTAATACAGGGTAAACACCTGCTCAAGGGAAGTGCGGCCAATGCTCTTGCAATACATTTTCGCTTTTGCCCAAAAACCCTCTTCGTTGTAATCATCTATCTCTATAGCCATTCGTTTCCCCTTTGCTTGTCTTTTTCACGGTGTTATCGGTTTATCGCTTTTCTATAGTGCTGGAGCTGGCTGACGATAAATGTCAGTCATCCTTATTTCATTTTCGACCAGAATAGCGATGGCTTTAACTAAATCCGGCATAGCCTTGCTGGAGAAACATCTGGACAGTGAAAATCGTAGCGCCACGCTTTCTTCTATATGTACCTCTATATACTGGTGTGCTTGCTGCACATTAATGAATGTATCGCGGCGATGGAGTGCGTAAATTCATACCGTGTTGAGCCTCATCACCCTGGAATGTGGCCGAAAACAACGATGATTGTGGATAAGTCTGTGAGCAAAAGGGTATAAGGCGGTGTTTTGCTGTGGAATGCAGCAGTCAGTCATTTTTCTGCAATTTAAGGGTTGCGGCCTGATGAGAACTCCCTATAATGCGCCTCCATCGACACGGCGGATGTGAATCACTTCACAAACAACCCGGTCGGATGAAGAGAAAAATCCTGAAATAACGGGTTGACTCTGAAAGAGGAAAGCGTAATATACGCCACCTCGCGACAGAGCGCTAAAGCGTGTCGCACCTGCTCTTTAACAATTTATCAGACAATCTGTGTGGGCACTCAAAGTGACATGGATTCTTGACGTCGCAAGACGAAAAATGAATACCAAGTCTCTGAGTGAACATACGTAATTCATTACGAAGTTTAATTCACGAGCATCAAACTTAAATTGAAGAGTTTGATCATGGCTCAGATTGAACGCTGGCGGCAGGCCTAACACATGCAAGTCGGGCGGTAACACAGGGAGCTTGCTCCCGGGTGACGAGCGGCGGACGGGTGAGTAATGTCTGGGAAACTGCCTGATGGAGGGGGATAACTACTGGAAACGGTAGCTAATACCGCATAATGTCGCAAGACCAAAGAGGGGGACCTTCGGGCCTCTTGCCATCAGATGTGCCCAGATGGGATTAGCTAGTAGGTGGGG